>NZ_AZVA01000036.1:0-42269 GCF_000513975.1 Paracoccus sp. J55 | reverse complement strand
GAATTCCCGCAGCATTTCCCGTCTTCCGGCTGGGTCGAGCACGATGCTTCGGATCTTTGGGTCAGCGTTGCGGGGGTGGCGCGTGCGGCGGTGGAGAAGGCCGGGCTGCATGCCGGCGACATCGCCGCCATCGGCATCACCAACCAGCGCGAGACCACGCTCCTCTGGGACCGCAAGACCGGCCGGCCGCTGCACCGCGCCATCGTCTGGCAGGACCGCCGCACCGCCGCCCTTTGCGACCGGCTCAGGGCCGAGGGGCACGAGCCGATGATCGCCGCCCGCACCGGGCTGCTGCTCGACCCGTATTTCTCGGGCTCGAAGCTGAAATGGCTGCTCGACAATATCGACGGCGCCCGCGATCGCGCCCGGCGCGGCGAGCTCGCCTTCGGCACCGTGGACAGCTGGCTGATCTGGAACCTGACCGGGGGCCGCACCCATGCCACCGACGCCACCAATGCCGCCCGCACCCTGCTTTTCAACATCGCCGAGAACCGCTGGGACGCCGAGATCTGCGCGCTTTTCGACATCCCCATGGCCTTGCTGCCCGAGGTGCGCGACTGCGCCGCCGATTTCGGCATGGCGCGGGCCGACCTGTTCGGGCGCGAGATCCCGATCCTGGGCGTCGCCGGCGACCAGCAGGCGGCGACGGTGGGCCAGGCCTGTTTCGCGCCCGGGATGATGAAAGCGACCTATGGCACCGGCTGCTTCGCGCTGCTGAACACCGGGGAGGAGATGGTGGCCTCGAAGAACCGGCTGCTGACCACCATCGCCTACCGGCTGGGGGGCCGGACGAGCTATGCGCTGGAGGGCTCGATCTTCGTGGCCGGGGCGGTGGTGCAATGGCTGCGCGACGGGCTGGGGATCATCCGTTCGGCGGCCGAGACGCAGGGTCTGGCCGAGGCGGCGGATCCGGGGCAGGAGCTGGTCCTGGTGCCGGCCTTCACCGGGCTGGGGGCGCCCTATTGGCGGCCGGACTGCCGGGGCGCGGTGTTCGGGCTGACGCGGAACTCGGGTCCGGCGGAGCTGGCGCGGGCGGCGCTGGAGAGCGTGGGCTTCCAGACCCGCGACCTGTGGGAGGCGATGCGGGCGGACTGGCCGGGCGCCGCTGCGGGGGTGCTGCGGGTGGATGGCGGCATGGCGGCGAGCGACTGGACGATGCGGTTCCTGGCCGACATCCTGGGCGCGCCGGTGGACCGTCCGCGGGTGACCGAGACGACGGCGCTTGGCGCGGGCTATCTGGCGGGGCTGCAGGCGGGCCTGTGCCCGCCGCCCGAGGATTTCGCCCGCGCCTGGGCCTTGGAGCGCCGCTTCGAGCCCGCCATGGCCGAGGGCGAGCGCGAGGCCCGATACGCAAGGTGGAAAAGCGCCGTGGAAGCGACGATGGGGGCGGCATGAGCGGGGACGGCATGAGCGGGTTTTCCTTTGCCCTGCCGGGCCGGGTGATCTTCGGCCGCGGCCAGGCGCAGAACGCCCCGGCGATGATCCGGGTCCTGCGCCATGGTCCGGCATCGCCTTCCGCCGCGACGTCTCAAAGCAGGGCCGAAGCGGATGGGCGAGCTTCGGCCTGGCGGCTGCGGCGCGCTCCGGTAGGCGGGCAAGGGGCGATGAGGCCCGGTCCTGTCGCGCCTTATCCAGAGATGCCGCGAAGCTGCTGGCCCTGCCGCCTTTCTGGCCGGGCTGGCGCGCTCAGCCCGCCTCGGCCAGTGCGGCGCGGATGGCGCGGGCAAGCCGCCGACAGCCCTCCTCCAGCCGCTCGGGCGGGTTCAGGGTGAAGTTGATCCGCAGCGAGCGGCGGTCAAGCCCCTCGGGATCGAAGACGCTGGAGGGCGAGATGCACACCCCCTCGGCCATCGCATGATGCAGCAGCCGGTCGGTATCCAGCCGCGGATCGCGCGCCGTCGCCCAGACGAACATGCCGCCAACCGGCACCTGCCAGTCCAGGTCCCCGGCCAGATGCTGCTGCATCGCGGCGCAAAGCGCGTCGCGCCGGGCGCGATAGATCGCCAGCACCTCGGGACGGATGCGGTCGGTCATGCCCGCCTGCAACGCCCGCAGCGCCAGCATTTGCGACAGCCCGCTGGTGCACATGTCCGAGCCCTGCTTGGCGGTGGCCAGCGCCCCGATCATCTCGGGCGCGGCGATCACCCAGCCGATGCGCAGCCCCGGCGCCAGTTCCTTGGAGAGCGACCCCATATAGACCACCGGGCCGTCATAGGGCCCGGGCCGCTCGGCCCCCGACAGGTCGAGCAGCCGGGGCAGGGGCTCGCCCTCATAGTAAAGCGCGCCATAGGGGTCGTCCTCGATCAGCCAGGTGCCGGTGGCATGGGCAGCGGCGACCAGCGCCTGCCGCTCGGGCAGGGCCACCAGCCGGCCGCTGGGATTCGAGAAATTCGGCACCGTATAGGCGAATTGCGCCCCCGCCAGCGCGGCATGGGGGTCGAAACCATTGCTCTCGATCCGCATGGCCCGGTAACGCGGCGCATGCGGCATCCAGGCGTCGAGGGCCCCCAGATAGGCCGGGCTTTGCGCCGCGACCAGCCCGCCCGGCTGCAACAGCACCTTGCCCGTCAGTTCCAGCGCCTGCATGCCGCCGGTGGTGATCAGCACGTTCTCGCGCGAAAGCCGCAGCGCCTCGGTCGAGAAGCGGGCGGCGATCAGGTCGCGCAGCGCCGGCAGGCCGGGGATCGGGCCATAGCCCAGCGTCTCGTCGGGGTGGTTGCGGATCGCCTCGGCGGCAAGATCGGCCAGTTCCTCGACCGGCCAGACCGAGGGCTCGGGCAGGCCGCCGGCAAGGTTGACCAGATCGGGCACCTGTCCCGCCGCCAGAAAGACCGAGGTCACATCGTTGCTGCAGGACAGCCAGGGGGCAAAAGCGGGGCGCATCGTCGGTACCGTTTCATCGGGGCATGATCCTGCTGTGACCGTTTTTTGCCAGCGGGGCAAGGGTCGTGCCTTTGCGCCGCGCCCCGGCTTGTGCCCGGCCCGGATGTATATCAGACAGGGGCGCGACAGCGCGAAGGGGCAGGGAATGCAGGCACTGAAACGGATCGGCATCGACACCTACATGCTGCTGCTGATCGGCATGGTGCTGCTGGGGCTGGTCCTGCCCGCCCGCGGCATCGCGGCCGAGATCCTGCGCGGCGCCACCTTCTGGGCGGTGACGCTGCTGTTCTTTCTTTACGGCGCCAAGCTGGACCCGGCCTCGGTGCGTGCGGGGCTGCTGAACCTGCGGCTTCAGGGCCTGACCTTCGCCGCCACCTATGCGCTGTTCCCGGCCCTGGGCATTTTGCTGGCCGCGCTGTTCGGCGGCGTGCTGGGACCACAGCTGGCGCTGGGGCTGCTGTTTCTCGCCGTGCTGCCCTCGACGGTGCAAAGCTCGATCGCCTTCACTTCGATCGCGGGCGGCAACGTGCCGGCGGCGATCTGCGCGGCCTCGCTGTCGAACCTGGTGGGCGTGGTGCTGACGCCGCTGCTGGTCACGCATCTTCTGCATCAGGAGGGGGGCGGCGCCAGCCTCGACGCCATCGAGAAGATCGCCGTGCAGATCCTGCTGCCCTTCGTCGCCGGGCAATTGCTGCGGCGCTGGATCGGCGGCTTCGTCCAGCGCCACCGGCTGCTGACCATGGTGGTGGACCGGGGCTCGATCCTGCTGATCGTCTATTCCGCCTTCGGCGCCGGCACTGTCGCCGGCATCTGGTCGGCGATCCCGGTGCCGGGGCTGGTGCTGTGCTTCCTGGTCACCGCGCTGCTGCTGGCCTTGGCCATGGGGGGCATGGTCGGTGCCGGGCGGCTGTTCCGCCTGCCGCCCCAGGACCAGGCGGTGCTGTTCTTCTGCGGCTCGACCAAAAGCCTCGCCAGCGGGCTGCCCATCGCCACGGCGATCTTTCCGGCCGCGGCGGTGGGTGCGATCGTGCTGCCGGTGATGATCTATCACATGACGCAGCTGCTGGTCTGCTCGGCCATCGCGCAGCGGCTGGCGCGGAACCGACCCTAGAAATTCCAGTCCTCGTCCTCGGTCGCCACCGCCTTGCCGATGACATAGCTCGACCCCGAGCCGCTGAAGAAATCGTGGTTCTCGCTGTCCGGCGACAGGGCGGCCATGATCGCCGGGTTGACCTCGCAGGCCTGCGGCGGGAACAGCGCCTCATAGCCCAGGTTCTGCAAGGCCTTGTTGGCGTTGTAATGCAGGAAGGCCTTGACGTCCTCGGTCAGCCCGATGCCGTCGTAAAGCTCGGCGGTGTATTTCGCCTCGATGTCGTAGAGATCGAAGATCAGCGCGAAGGCGAAATCCTTCAGCGCCGCGCGCTCGGCCTCGCCCAGCCGCTCCAGACCGCGCTGGTATTTATAGCCGATGTAATAGCCATGCACCGCCTCGTCGCGGATGATCAGCCGGATCAGGTCGGCGGTATTGGTCAGCTTGGCGCGGCTCGACCAGTACATCGGCAGGTAGAAGCCGGAATAGAACAGGAAGCTTTCCAGGAACACGCTGGCGATCTTGCGCTTCAGCGGGTCCGAGCCGGCCTTGTATTCCTCCAGCACCAGCCGCGCCTTCTGCTGCAGATGCGGGTTTTCCTCGGCCCAGCGGAAGGCCGCGTCCACCTCGGGCGTCAGGCACAGCGTCGAGAAGATCGAGGAATAGCTGCGCGCATGCACCGCCTCCATGAAGGCGATGTTCGACAAGACCGCCTCTTCATGCGGGGTCAGCGCATCGGGCATCATCGCAGGCGCGCCCACGGTGTTCTGGATGGTGTCCAGAAGCGTCAGCCCGGTAAAGACCCGGATGGTCAGCTCGCGCTCCTCTGGCCGCAGCGTGGCCCAGCTCTGTACGTCGTTGGACAGCGGCACCTTCTCGGGCAGCCAGAAATTCACGGTCAGCCGGTTCCAGACCTCCAGGTCCTTCTCGTCCTCCAGCCGGTTCCAGTTGATCGCCCGCAAGGGCGTGCGCAGGGCATGATCCTTCATCCGAAGAACCTTTCTTTCTTGTCTAAATATCCCACGGGGGTCCGGGGGTGTGAAACCCCCGGCTCAAAGCGTGCAGGAGACGCAGCCCTGCACCTCGGTGCCTTCCAGCGCGGTCTGGCGCAGCCGGATGTAATAGATGGTCTTGATGCCCTTCTTCCAGGCATAGATCTGGGCGCGGTTGATGTCGCGCGTGGTGGCCTCGGCCGGGAAGAACAGCGTCAGAGACAGGCCCTGGTCGACATGTTCGGTCGCCGCCGCATAGGTGTCGATGATCGCCTCGGGACCGATCTCGTAGGCGTCGCGGTAATAGTCCAGGTTCTCGTTGGTCATGAAGGCCGCGGGATAGTAGACGCGGCCGATCTTGCCTTCCTTGCGGATCTCGATCCTGGCGACGATGGGGTGGATCGAGCTGGTCGAGTTGTTGATGTAGCTGATCGAGCCGGTGGGCGGCACCGCCTGCAGGTTGCGGTTGTAAAGCCCGTGCCGCATCACCGATTCCCGCAGCATGGCCCAATCCTCGCGCGTGGGCAGGGCGATGCCCTCGAAGACCCGGGCGACCTCGGGCAGCGAGGGCAGCCAGTCGCGCGTGACGTATTTGTCGAAGAACGAGCCGTCGGCATATTTCGACTTCTCGAAATCCTTGAACGTCCGGCCTTTTTCCTGGGCAAGCAGGTTCGAGGCGCGGATGGCGTGATAGGCGACGGCGGCGAAATAGACCGAGGTGAACTCGATCCCTTCGGGGCTGCCGTAATGGATGCGCTCGCGCGCCAGGAAGCCGTGCAGGTTCATCTGGCCCAGACCCACGGCATGGGCCTCGTCATTGCCGCGCCGGATCGAGGGCACGGCGTCGATGGCCGACATCTCCGACACCGCGGTCAGCGCCCGGATCGCCGCCTCGACGGTCGCGCCGAAATCCGGCCCGTCCATGGTCGCGGCGATGTTCAGCGAGCCGAGATTGCATGAGATATCAGTGCCCAAATGGGAATAGCTCAGATCTTCGTTGAACGTGCTCGCCTCGTTTACCTGCAGGATCTCGCTGCACAGGTTCGACATGCTGATGCGGCCGGCGACCGGGTTGGCGCGGTTCACCGTGTCCTCGAACATGATATAGGGATAGCCGCTCTCGAACTGGATCTCGGCCAGGGTCTGGAAGAAGGCGCGGGCATTGATCTTCTTCTTCCTGATGCGCTTGTCGTCGACCATCTCGGCATATTTCTCGGTGACGGAAATCTCCGAGAAGGGCAGGCCGTAGACCCGCTCCACATCATGGGGCGAGAACAGATACATGTCCTCGTTGCGCTTGGCGAGCTCGAAGGTCACGTCGGGGATCACCACGCCCAGGGACAGCGTCTTGATGCGGATCTTCTCGTCGGCATTCTCGCGCTTGGTGTCCAGGAAGCGCAGGATGTCGGGGTGATGCGCGTTCAGATAGACCGCGCCCGCGCCCTGCCGCGCGCCCAGCTGGTTGGCATAGCTGAAGCTGTCCTCCAGCAGCTTCATCACCGGGATAACGCCCGAGGACTGGTTCTCGATCCCCTTGATCGGTGCGCCGGCCTCTCGCAGGTTGGTCAGCATCAGCGCCACGCCGCCGCCGCGCTTCGAGAGCTGCAAGGCCGAGTTGATCGAGCGGCCGATGCTCTCCATGTTGTCTTCCAGCCGCAGCAGGAAGCACGAGATCAGCTCGCCACGGGACTTCTTGCCGGCATTGAGGAACGTGGGCGTCGCCGGCTGGAAGCGGCCCGAGAGCATCTCCTCCATGAAGCGCATGGCCAGCGCCTCGTCGCCGCGCGCCAGCGTCAGGGCGACCATGACCACCCGGTCCTCGTAGCGTTCCAGGTAACGCTGGCCGTCGCGGGTCTTCAGCGTATAGCTGGTGTAATACTTGAAGGCGCCCAGGAAGGTCGGGAAGCGGAACTTCCGCGCATAGGCAGCATCCCAGATCGCGCGCTGGAAATTGCGCGAATACTGGTCCAGCACCTCGGGCTCGTAATAGCCTTCGTCGACGAGATAGCGCAGCTTCTCGTCGAGATTGTGGAAGAACACGGTGTTCTGGTTGACATGCTGCAGGAAATATTGCCGCGCGGCCTTGCGATCCGCCTCGAAGCGGATGCGGCCCTCGCCGTCGTAAAGGTTCAGCATCGCGTTCAGCGCGTGATGGTCCAGCACGGCCTTTACGCCATTGTCAAGCATTCCGTCCCCCAGAATTTCTCAAGCCCCGCCCGGACGCGGGAAAGATCGTTGTCGTCGCCCGCCAGCTCGAATCGATACAGCACGGGGACGTCGCATTTAGCAGAAATGACCCTCGCCGACAGGGCGAAGGTGGCGCCGAAATTGCGGTTGCCGGCGCCGATCACGCCGCGCAGCAGCGCGCGGCGCCCGGGGTCGTTCAGGAAGCGGATGACCTGTTTCGGCACCGCGCCCCGCCCCGCGCCATCGGCATAGGTCGGGCAGATCAGCACATAGGGCCGGCCGGGCTCGGGCAGGATCTCGCACGGCGAGACCGGGATGCGGAGCGCCGGCAGCCCCAGCCGCGCCATGAAGCGCGCCGTGTTCCCCGAGCCCGAGGAATAATAGACCAGTTCGCCCCGGTGCCCGCCCATGGCCGCGCGTTCAGGACAGCCGGCCGATCATGTCGGGCCGGAAACCCGCCCAATGCGCCTCGCCGGCGACGACGACGGGCGCCTGGCGATAGCCGAGCGAGGTGACCAGTTCCATCGCCGCCTCATCCTCGGTCAGGTCGACCAGCTGATAGGGCAGGCCGCGCGCCTCGAGCGCCCGGGTCGTGGCGGTGCATTGCACGCAGGCGGGCTTGGAATAAACGGTGATGGTCATGCCTCTGCTCCTTCTTTCTGTCGGCAAGCAGGGGCCGCGCCCGATGACCGCGCCATCGGAACCGCTTCAGCCCCGCGCCCGCCGCACGGTTTCGTCCTTTCGCGCCATGGCAGGTCTTCTGACTCGCGGGTCCCGGCTTGGCTGGCCTTCCCGGGGCTGGCCCCAGTGGCATTCCAGCGTCGCTCTCCGCTTACAGCTGCGGGGGCAGTGCCGGCCTTGCACCGGCTTCCCTGTTGATCCCCGAGTCGCCCCGGAGGTAACCATGACCCCTGCAGTTAGCCACGCTCCGCCACGCAGGTCAATCCACATCTAGTGGGAAACTGCCCGCCCATTGGAACATCTGGTGGGCTTTCGAACGCCCGCGGGGCGGGCGCCACTTGCATCCCGGCCGAGAGTTGCGGCACCTTTTCCGACGGGAGAGCATCCGGATTGTTGAATCGCTGCAACAGTCGGGCCTGCCGATCCGGGATTTTACGCAGCGTCGTTTGACAATTTGCGACAATTAACCCTCTTGCATGGATCACGCGCGGCCAGGACAGGGGGCGACTGCTCCCCCTCCCGGCTCGTTTCACCGCAAGCCACTCTGCTGAGCCAGCACGTTCCTGTCGCCTCCATCCTCGCGGATGGCAGCGATTTCTTTTGTGCCGGGAGCAATCCATGAACAAGTCCCATCCGAAACCGCCGGTCACGGGGGGCGCAGCGCAATTGCTGCCGACCCTGGGCCTGCTGCCGGTGCTGGCCATCTCGGCCGGCGTGGCCGGCCCTGCACAGGCGCAGGACACCGTCACTCTGGACACGGTGGTCATCCGCCGCCAGCAGGGCAACGAGGCCGAGACAAGCTACAAGGTCACCGAAAGCACCTCGGACAAGGCCACCGCGCCGCTGCTCGACACCCCGCGCTCGGTCACCGTCGTCACCGCGCGCGAGATCGAGGAGCGCGGCCAGACCTCGGTCGCCGACGTGCTGCGCACCACGCCGGGCGTCACGCTGGGCGCGGGCGAGGGCGGCGTGCCGCAGGGCGTACGCCCCTATATCCGCGGCTTCGAGGCCAGCCAGGACCTGCTGATCGACGGCATGCGCAATGCCTCGCGCACGCAATACGAGGCCTTCAACCTGGAATCGATCGAGATCAACAAGGGGCCGGGCGGCGTCTATTCCGGCGCCGGTTCGACCGGCGGCACCATCAGCCTGAACAGCAAGACCCCGCAGCCGGGCGCCTTTGACCAGGTGGCGCTGTCCTACGGAACCGGCAACTATCTCCGCGGCACGCTGGATTCGAACCGCGAATTCGGCGCCCTCGGCCTGCGCCTGAACCTGATGGGGCAGCGCGCCGACGATCTGGGCGGGCGCGACGGTGTCGAGTCCAGGCGGTTCGGGGTGGCGCCGAGCTTCAGCTATCGGCTGACCGATGACAGCAAGATCACCGCCGGGCTCTATTACTACAAGGACGAGGATACGCCCGATTATGGCGTGCCGATGTCGAATGCCACCACGCCTGCCGAATGGCGGCGCGGCTCGGGCACCCGCATCGACCCGTTCCTGCCGGCCGATGTCGATCCCGATACCTTCTATGGCCTGCATGCGCGCGATTTCCGCGACGTGGAATCCGCCTCGGGCTACCTGAAGTTCGAGCACGCATTCTCGGACAGCCTGCGGCTGACCACGGCGCTGCGCAAGGCGCGCGACACCAATACCTATGTCGTGACCTCGCCGACCTCGGGCAGCGACGGGCTGGTGTCGCGCAGCTCCAAGGCTTCGGACCGGGTGAACGAGACCGTGTCGTTCAACGCCCAGCTTTCGGGCGAAGCGCAGGCCGGGGGCGTCGAGCACAGCTTTGCGGTCGGCGTGGACATCGCCAATTCCCGCGCCACCACCCGCCGGCTGACGGTGGTCAACCCCGATCCTATGCCGACCTCGCCCTACGAGAATCCGGATGCCGGCGCGCCCTGGGGCGGCAGCATCGAGCGCGGCGGCGATACCGGCTACAGCACCACCAAGTCGCGCGGCATCTACGCGCTGGACACCATCACGTTCACCCCGCAATGGGAGGCGACGGTGGGCCTGCGCTGGGACGATTACAGCGTCAACAGCGTCACCCACGCCACCGACGAGAATCCGCGCGAAAGCCATCGCAACGATTCCGACTTCCTGAACGGAATGCTGGGCGTGGTCTACAAGCCGGCGCCGAACGGCTCGGTCTACGCCTCGGTCAGCAGCTCTTCGAACCCGGCCGGCGAGGGCGCGGGCACCGGCGGCAGCAATGCCTCGGACGATCTGGACAGCCTCGATCCCGAGCGCAGCGTGAATTACGAGATCGGCACGAAATGGCTGGTGCTGAACGACCAGCTTCAGCTGAGCGCGGCGCTGTTCAGGACCGAGAAGGACAATGCCCGCGTCACCAACTCGCTGGGCGAGACCGAGAATATCGGCAAGACCACCGCCAAGGGCGTCGAGCTGGGCTTTGCCGGCCAGATAACCGAGCGCTGGGGCATCTGGGGCGGCTATGTCCATCAGGACGTCAAGCTGAAGGACGGCGGCTGGACCACCCCGCGCGGCGGCGGCGATCCCTATCCGAACCCCGGCACCGGCAGGCAGGTGGTGAAGATCCCGCGCAACAGCTTCTCGCTGTGGACGACCTATGACTACAGTCCGGAACTGATGCTGGGCGGCGGCGTGACCTATACGGGCAAGCGCATGGCCAGCTATTCGCAGAACGGCGATGCCGATGCCGGGCTGCCGTCGAGCTGGCGCACCGACCTGATGGCCGCCTACAAGCTGACCGAAGCGACGGCGCTGCAATTCAATGTCAACAACGTCTTCGACCGCCAGATCTATACCGACTCGCATAGCGGGCAATTCGCCAATATCGAGCCGGGGCGGAACTATGTGCTGACGCTGAAGCACGCGTTCTGAGGCATCAACCCGCAGGGGCGGCCTGTCGGTCGCCCTTGCCGCGGCTGGCGCCAAAATAACCGACAGAAACGCTTAACTTCTCGGGACGCCGGTTCTATCCTGCGCCTCGATGCACCGCAGGAGAATCCCATGCTCGTCACCATTCCGGACCTGCTGACGCCCGAAGAAGTCGCCTATATCCGGCAGGTGCTGGAGGGCACCGACTGGGTCGACGGCCGCAGCACCGCTGGCGACCAGGCGGCCAAGGTCAAGAAGAACCTGCAGGTGCCGGTGGACAGCCCGGTGGCGCGCGAGCTCAGCGGCATCGTCCTGCGGGCGCTGGGGCGCAGTCCGGTCTATTCCTCGGCCGCATTGCCCCTGCATGTGCTGCCGCCGATGTTCAACCGCTATGACGAGGGCATGACCTTCGGCGCCCATGTGGACGGCTCGATCCGCATGGTCCCCGGCACCGGCCAGCGCATCCGCACCGATGTCTCGACCACGGTTTTCCTGACCCCGCCCGAGGATTACGACGGCGGCGAACTGGTCGTGCACGACACCTATGGCGAGCATCGCGTCAAGCTGGCGGCGGGCCATGCCGTGATCTATCCCGCCACCTCGCTGCATTCGGTGACGGCGGTGACGCGCGGCTCGCGTTGGGCATCGTTCTTCTGGGCGCAATCGATGGTCAAGGACGACTGGCGGCGGCACATGCTCTATGACCTCGACCAGTCGATCATGCGCATCCGCGCGATGCTGCCCGACGACGATCCGGCGGTGACCGGCCTCACGGCGCATTATCACAACATGATCCGCCACTGGTCCGAGATTTGACGCAGGCCATTCCGCCCGACGTCGTGGCGCTGGAGGATTATCAGCGCCTGGCCGCAGCCATCCTGCCCGCGCCGGTGCGGGCCTATGTCGATGGCGCCGGCGCGGACGGGCTGACCGCCGCCGCCAATCTGGCCGCCTGGCAGGGGCTGAGGCTGCAGTCGCGCCTGCTTTGCGACATGCGGGACGCGCATACTGCCCTGCGGCTTTTCGGCCTGGACCTGCCGCATCCCTTCCTGCTGGCGCCGGTGGCCTTTCACGGCCTCGCCCATGCCGAGGCCGAACATGCGACCGCGCTTGGCGCCGCGGCGGCCGGCAGCCTGATGGTGGTCTCGACCCAATCCGGCCTCTCGCTCGAAGAGATCGCCGCCCGCGCGCAGGGGCCTTTGTGGTTCCAACTCTACATGCAGCCCGAGCCCACAGACACGCTGTCGCTGGTCCGCCGGGCCGAAGCGGCGGGCTATCGCGCGCTGGTCGTGACCGTGGACGCGCCGGTGAACGGCCTCCGCAACATGGAGACCCGTGCCGGATTCGCCCTGCCCGAGGGACTGCGCGCCGTCAACCTGGACGGCTTGCGCCCGCCGCATATCCGCAGCGAGCCGGGGCGGGCTGCGACCTTCCTTGGCCTGCTGGACCAGGCGCCACGTTGGGAGGATATCGGCTGGCTGAAGTCGCAGTCCCGGCTGCCGCTGCTGCTGAAGGGCGTCATGTCAGCGCATGACGCCGGTCGCGCGGTCGAGGCCGGGGTGGATGGCGTGATCGTCTCGAACCATGGCGGCCGGGCGCTCGACACGCTGCCCGCAACGGCCGAGGCGCTGCCCGTCGTGGTTCGGGAGGTGGCGGGCCGCATCCCGGTGCTCTGCGATGGCGGCATCCGGCGCGGCACCGATGCGCTGAAAGCCCTGGCATTCGGGGCTGCGGCAGTGCTGGTCGGAAGGCCGCAGATCCACGCCCTGGCGGTAGGGGGCGCGGCCGGGGTGGCGCATATGCTGACCATTCTTCGTGCGGAACTCGAGGTCGCCATGGCGCTGACCGGGCGCCGCCGCCTGGCCGAGATCGATGCATCCGTGCTCTGGCCCGCAGATGCCGGTCACTGATGCGCGGCGTTTGCGGTGATTCTGCCAGGCTGCCGATTGTTGGGCGGGCGAACTGCGTCGCCCCCGCCCTCTCGCGCGCGTGGTTAAGCCATAGTTGCGCGGCGGGCATCCCAGCTGCCTTTGAACCCTTGCGGTCGAGCAAGGAAGTGCGCCTTCAATCCTGCCTCTCCCCTTGCCTTGGCAGCAGTCCTTGCCGGACCGTATAGCCCTCCGACGTCGGTGAGCCGGGCAGCGGTCGGGCAAAATGACCACTGACGGGGCGCTCTTCCCCATACTGGCTGCGATCCCTCTGCCGCTATGGATCCCCGGTCCACGATCACGCACGCAGGGCGCTTATTTCCCCGACCATCGCCGACCCTCCACCGCTTAAGATCAACCTGGGACCGTTTCCGGTCATCTCGACACCCGTCACGCGGCTATAAGCCTCGATGTCCCGCGACGAGATGATTTCTCCGTTCCTGGTCGCCTCGATCCGGAAACTGTAGAATCCCGAAGGCAGCAAGGCACCATTCGTCCGCTTGCCCAGCCAATCGATCTCACCCGAGCCGGGTCCGATATTTTCCCGCAGGACTTCATTGCCGTTTTCATCAAGCGTAACGAGAGTCGCGCTGTCCGCATCAGCAACGCCGTCTATCGTCAACGTCAGGGGTTGTTGATCGAACCAGACGGGGCGGCTGGTCCGAACTTCGCGGCCGATCCAGCTCGACAGCTGACCAAGTTCGCCGCCGCCGCCACCCTGCAAAAGCTGCAGCAGCAACTGGTTGGTTTGTACCTGCTGCTCGACTCCCGAAAACGTTGCAAGCTGCACGGCAAATTCCGTTCCCTCCATTGGGTTTAACGGATCCTGATGCTTGATCTGAGTGGTCAGCATTTTCAGGAATGTCTCGAACTGGCTCGTTGAAGAGCTGTTCTGGGCACTTGTGGAACCTGCTTGCCGGCGGGTGTCAATGCCGCTGATCGCTGAATAATCGTATATGCTGGTCAATGTCGTGTTTCCTAAACTCGGAGATCGATTCTGTGATCGGAGGATTTGCCTGCCTGCTTCATTTCCACGACCGGATCAGCCTCCCTTCCGGAGGGCGGACGGTCTTGAAGATTGAAAACCTTGGCGGCATTGCTACCATCGGCAGTATCGCCATCTTCCGAAAAGCAAACGTCTGCGCCCTCCAAACCCGCTTCTCGCAGCTCTTTCGCCAGTATGTCCGCATGCCGCCTCAGCAGGTCGAAGGTTTCCGGCCGATCGGCAGAGACCATCACGGAAAGAGCCTCGCCTGCGGTGATCAGCAATCGGACCTTGCCCAGTTCCTCGGGGCTGAGAACCACCTCCAGATGGCCTTCGGCCCTGCCCATCAACCTGTCGGCAACCTGACGGGCGACCTGGTATGCCTGGAAGCTTGGCGCATGCGCTGCCTTTGGTTGTGGCATCTCTCCCAAAACTTGAACCTTCATTTGGTCGCTACCGACGGAGCCCACCTCTTGAACCGCTTGGGGCGAAAAGGGCTCTGGCTCGCCGATCTCGGGGAGCAAAGCTGGAGCGATTCGGTCGAAAGCAGGCTCCGGCGACATGTCCGTACCCGTCCGAATGCCACGGGTTCCGGTCTCCGCGACCTGGAAGATGCCCCGGAGGGCCGGCGCATACTCCTGACCCGCCGGCTGACGCGGGTCGGAGTTATCGGTATCGGTCCCTTCAGACGACACCGGGAAGGTATCGCCCCCGAGAGGGTCGATCTGTGCCGGCTTTGAGAGCTGCGAAAAACGTTCGGGCTTTCGCAGGCCGTTCTGGAAGGGCAGGGGGTCGTGCCCGTTCACTCGAGCAGAACCCGTTGTCTGCTGCATCGCGGATTCAGCCGAGGCTGCCTGGGCGATCTTCTTCGACAGCCTTGAATGAGTAAGAATCAGGGCGCCTTGTTCGGCGAGAGGGGCTTCGTCGACTGTATCGTGATCGACCTCCCTGCCAGCCGCCTCCGGGTCTGTTAAGGCGTCATCCTCATCCTGTTCAGCCAGCACCAAGCTTTCGACTGGCGCAGAATCGTTGCCTTCTGTCACAGCGACAAAGCGCGCGAAATCCGGGTCGATGGCGGGATTCGACCCTCCCTTCGTCACAGCGGGTGCGATCGCGGCGACGCCTCCTGCGGTCAGGCACATGATATCCATCAAAATCCATCCACAACCCGTTCCAGTCAGAACTTTCCCCACATTGCCATAGCATGATTACCAAATATTTACCGGTGACAGGTAAAGTCCTGGATTAAGAAAACTTTATCGAGAAGGAGATTCGGATTGGAAATCGCACGCGTGGCAGATGCCGCCATCCCGACGGGAACAAGGGGAAATCCGTTGGTAGATGGCCTCGAGCAGGCATTTCTTTCCGAAATGTTAAAATATGCAGGACCTCGTGAAGAATCGGGTGAGTTTGGGGGAGGGGTCGGGGAATCACAGTTTGCAAGCATGCTGAACGACGCTTATGCCAAGGCGATCGTCGGCCGGATCGATCTCGGATTTTTTGTGCAGGACGGAGTCCGGAGATGACGAAAGCATTGGGTCTTCTTCAGCAGGCAAGAGAGCGCATGCTTGCCATGAAGACAGATCAAGCCACAGAATACTTGGAAAAATTTGAGTCGCTCGTCGCCGCCGGTGAGGTTTCCAAGGAAGCCGCCTCGGAATGTGCCGAGGTTCTTCGCTCCATTCGCATGCTTGCTGAAGCGATGCGGGACGGCCTCTCTGCCGCGCAGCGCCAACTTGATGAAATTACTGCTCTCTCGCGAAACCTCGACACTTATGATCGCCAAGGACAAAAGGTGGACTGTCAGGTTGGGAAAGGCCGGGATCAGCGTTTTTAAATAAACTTGTCTAAGCTATCTGTTTGCTTTTCGATCAGTGACTGGCTTTATTTGCATCTGACGGATAACCCTATCGGCGCAAAACGGTCATAGGCCCGTCCTTCCGGTCAGAAGGCCGCTCATCTTGAAAACGGGCAAACAGCCCAAACGAACGGAGATAAAATGTCCAGCATTCTGACCAACAACAGCGCGATTGTTGCCCTTCAAACCCTTAAGGGCATCAACGCCAACCTGGCAAAGACTCAGAATGAGATTTCCACTGGCAAGAAAGTTGCCACCGCTCAGGACAACGCTGCGGTCTGGGCCATCTCGAAGGTCATGGAAACTGACCAGTCGACCTTCAAGACCCTCCAAAGCAACCTGAATCTTGCCGAAGCCGTGGTCACTACTGCTCGGGCTGGCGCGGAGCGGATCCACGAGCTTTTGGTGGAGATGAAGAATCTGGCTGCAAGTGCCGGCACCGATGCCAATGACTTTGGAACCGTCAACGATCAGATCCTGGAGAAGAAGGCACAGATTGTCTCGATCATTGACGGCACCCAGATGAACGGGGTCAATCTGCTCAAGACCAACCCGATTGGCACCGCGACGTCCTTCTCGGTTCTGGCCTCGCTGGACCGCACTTCGGGCACGGTTGCGACGACCGCTCAGACCATCACTGTCGACTCGGTTGACTTTGAGGCGGACATCGAGGCGGCAACGCTTACGGCGATCACCGACAGTGCCTCTGCCCGGACTGCGATCGGTGACATCGAAGCGATGATTGACGTCGCGAAAAAAGGTGCGGCAGAGCTGGGCACGGCCGCGAAGCGGATCAACGACCAATCCAATTTCGTTTCCGAACTGGCCGATTCACTGAAAGTTGGTGTCGGCGCTCTTGTGGATGCGGACATGGAAGAAGCCTCTGCTCGCCTGCAGGCTCTGCAAACCCAGCAGCAACTGGGCGTTCAGGCTCTGTCGATCGCGAACCAAGCCCCTCAGACGATCCTCGCGCTGTTCCGCTAACGATGCAAGGGTGCCTAAAGGGCGCCCTTCGCATAATATCGAGTCTAGAACAGGACCATCAACGTGAATCTTGCATTATCTCAAGACGTGAAAAGGAACTTCGGGTCGCAGTACATCCGAACAGACAGGGACAACGAATACCTTGCCTTTTCCCGGGTCACGCAAAAACTACAAAAAGCCATCGAAGACAGCGATCATCCCCCAATGATCGAAGCCATCTATGCGAACAATCAGCTATGGACGGCGTTGGCTGCAGATCTGGCACATCCAGAGAATGGCTTGCCCGCGGAGACAAAGGCCGGCCTTCTTTCATTGGCGATCTTTTCTCTCAAGCAAGGGCGTCGTGTCGTGGAAGAAAGACTGTCTGCCATATCCTTGGTGGAAATCAACTTAAGAGTTATGAAAGGCCTAAGGGGGGAGATCAAGTAATGGGTGGACTCATTCTCAAGCTGGCGCCAAAGGAGCGCATCCTTATCAATGGAGCCGTCATTGAAAATGGTGATCGTCGTGCAAAGATCTCGATCTGTACGACCGATGCGAATATCCTGCGGCTAAAGGATGCTATTCATCCCGAGGCCGTAAATTCCCCTATATCCCGGCTTTGCTATATTTGTCAGCTCGTTTTGTCCGGCGATGCGGAAAAAATTGCAGCCACCCGGCAAGTTGTCCTGGGCATCGAACAGGTATCACGGATATTTTTGGATCCAGATAGTCGTAACATTTTGTCGCATGCCACAAGCGCAATTACCGAGAACGATTTTTATCGTACGCTCAAGCATTTAAGACTTCTTCTTCCTCGGGAAATGAGATTGGTATCCTTGGGCGAAACATGACATACAGTGTTCACATTGGATCCGGGGGCTATCTTGGCTGGAAGATTCTTGCGCGCACTATGACCACGCAACGTAATGCTTTTGTCCAAAGCTCTGCCATGGAGACCGCGCGAGACTACTTTTCTCGGAAAATGCCCGAGGTCATAACAGCCGAATCATTTGTTAATGATCGAAAGCTTTTGACCGTAGCATTGCGAGCGTTTGGGCTCGATGCAGACATCAATAGCAAGTATTTCATCAAGAAAGTTCTTGAAGCGGATCCTGATGATAAGACTAGCCTGGTGAACAGACTTGCTGACAAGCGCTATTTAAACTTGAATCGGGCTTTCTCCGCTTATTTTTCTAACGCAGCGGAAGCTTTGGATGTGGATTTGAGTGAAATTTTAGAAAGATATAATTCCAGATCCTTTGAGAAAAACATCGGTGAACAGTACGCAGAAATAGAGTTAGCTCTAAATGCTCAGCGCGAACTCAGAGAGATTGCAAGAACCGATATCAGTGAAAATGCAAAATGGTATCAGATTCTTGCTTCGAAACCCCTTCGGCAGATATTCGAGGGGGCTTATGGGCTGAGGGGTGGGTTTTCTGCTCTTCCTGTCGACCGGCAACTCTCTGAACTAAAAACAAAAACTGCAAAGCTTACTGGAAGCGACGATGTGTCGCAGTTTTCATCAGGTCAGGCTCTTGAAAGCATTTTGCGACGTTATCTTCTCCGTAGCCAGATGGAGGCGTCTCCAGCAACGTCTGGTTACTCTGTCGCCTTGGCTCTGCTGACTTCCAGCCCCCCATGACGAATCAGCTTGTTTGCCGTTACCTTGAATGCTGGGAATTTCTCGTTTGCTTTCTTAAGGAATGGTCGCGCAACCATTGATGGCAACCCAAGCGCCTAACAAGCCTCTGAAGAACTCCGGCCTCTGACACGCCTTTTTGCGCGCTTTGGCGTTCCCTGTTTAGGATCAAGACTCGTTCTTGGACCACAACCAGAGGGTGATGGCCGTCTGCTCTGATCGTGCAAATAGTCGTAAGGCAGCAACCGTCCGAGCTAACCGCTCTGCCTTGGGATGAGAGTGCGGGATATCCGTCACGCGCCGCTGCTGCTGATCCCGGTCTCGCTGGAACGTGGCACGGCCGGGGAACGGTTCCGCCTGCGGGCACGACCAGAGGATTTCGCGACAAACCTGTCGCTCGAGAATGTCCTGGATCGGATTCATGGGATTCGGCTGAGAGGCTCCGGCAGTAAGTTGGCATCGTTGGAGGTCAGCACCCAGCCGATCCAGCCCATATCGAAGGGGAGTTCATGATAGGGACAGGTCCAGCGTCGGGCCGTCGAGGGCTCGAGCAGCGGCAGCAAGGCGGAGGGGAGGTCGAAGACGCTGCCTTTCATGGAAATGGGCCTGCCGGCCTTTTCGATTTCATCGATTACCGCGATGGGGTTGCCCACCTTGTGCCGGAGCATGTCTGACAGCACTCGGCCCGGCGCTGAGTTGCCCCAGTCGCGCTGCGCCCCCACGATGCCGAAGCTGGCGCTCTCGTTCGTGGCGTCGATCTCGATGATCGACGTGCCGAGCAGGTTCGCCAGATGGCGTGCCCAAGCCGATTTGCCGATGCCCGGAGGGCCGTCCAGGAGCAGCGGCTCCAGTCTGACACCGGGAAGGCCATCGCGGACCGAGCGGCGCAACGACCACCAGACGGACTCGGAAGCAGGGGTGAGCCAGGGGAGTTCACCGTGCAACCGGACCGCGATCTCGTCGGCATGGGCTTCCGAAACGATGCCGACGAGCCGGACACCGTCGTGCAGCTTTTTCAGCCGGGCACGGTCTTCGATCTTCAGGCGGTCGAACCCGCTGATCGCGTTCCGCGGCTCCATGATACGCTTGATCCGTCGACGGATCCGGTGCCGGTCAGCGATACGGATCATGGGGGCTCTTCGGTTTCCGGCTCAGTGCGCTCCCAGGCTTTATCGGCGAAAGGGTCCACGCCGCACAGTTTACCCAAATGCCGGAGGAACCGATCCTCGAGCGACGCGAGCGTTTCTTCGGGGTTGAAAGTCCGGACGAGAAGGAACGGGATGCGCGACATGCGGGATTCCTTTCGGCAAAGTGCGACCGGCGGCCGGCAAACACTTGGCCAGGCAGTAAGTCAGGATTAGATGGCTGCAGGGCAGGGGTCGCACGGACGAATGCCGGCGGGTTTTCACTCAGCGCATGTGAGCGGGAATATGATCGGGGCAGGGCGGTGATTGCGCCAGGACCATGAGAGGGCGTTGTCGGCCCTGACGCCTGCCAGCAAAGCCTTGATGAAACTCATGTTGCGGCATCGCAATCTCCCTTCGAGACACGGCTCCGCCGTTCGGAAAAGCGGCACTTTCCGGCGGGATTGGGAGGGTTCGGAAACTCCGAAGATCCGGCAGCCGTCAGGCCGCGCCACCGCTCCGGAACGGATTAACACGACCTTGCCGGGCCTTGCCTCGGTGGTCAACGGGCCGGGTCTGGGCTTGGGCGGCAAATCACGGCCACAAGCGGTGATTGAGCGTTTCCAACCAATGCATTGAAATTACTTGATTAGGTAAAGATCAGTCGAAGCGGTGGACAATAATTGGTTGTAGCAAGGACACAAAAGGGGCCCGAACGGTCATTATTTCGGTTGTTCGACATCTACCTGAGTTCCACACTTAAAATCTCGATAATCCGAATTATGTCATCCACCATCATGCCAGGTCGGCTTGGCCTTCACTTCGGTCGATGCGGCCTGAGCCTGGCCAAGCCTCGGGCTCATGTTCGGACCACGTTCGACCCGCCACGCAAGCAGCAAGGATTCCGGCTCTGCGCCAGAAGCGACCGGGCAAGCGCGCGCTGGCGCTGGCCCGGAAGACTGTTGCTCAGCCGCGGTGCAGCTGTTCGAGCAATGCCGCCACAGGGTGGCCTGCGAGAAACCATTGCAGCATGGCGGCGTCGTGTAGGTCGGCGCCTCTTTCTTTCCGCGCTTGCGCATCCTAGTCTGCACGGGCGAATCCACCGCCTTCCGCTGCCCTGACAGGCAAAGGCCGCAACCCGAGGAAATCAGATGGCCGTTCGTCCTCCCGTCTGCGATTTTGGCGCCAAGGCGCCGGATTTCACCCTGCCGGACCCCGATGGGCATCTGGTCTCGTTCCGTGACATCGCCGGACCGCGCGGCACGCTGGTCATGTTCATCTGCAACCATTGCCCCTATGTGCAGGCCGTCATCGACCGCATCCAGCGCGACGCGGCCGAATTGCAGCAGCGCGGCATCGGCGTCGTGGCGATCTCGGCCAACGACGTCAGCGAATATCCGCAGGACGCGCCCGAGCACATGAAGGCCGAGGCGCTGAAGCACGGCTTCACCTTTCCTTATCTCTATGACGAAAGCCAGGACATCGCGCGCGCCTATGGCGCCGAATGCACGCCGGATTTCTTCGGCTACAATGCCGAAGGCGAGCTGCAGTATCGCGGCCGGCTGGACGCCTCGGGCCGCAACCCGGCGCCGCCGGATGCGCGGCGCGACCTGTTCGAGGCCATGGCGCAGATCGCCGAAACCGGGCAGGGTCCGCGCGAACAGGTGCCCTCGATGGGCTGTTCGATCAAATGGAAGGCGTGAATGACCATCTGCTTTGCCCCCCGCCCCGTGGTTTTCGACCTTGACGGCACGCTGATCGACAGCGTGCCCGACATCCATGCCTGCGTGAATGCGGTGCTGCGTCTGCATGGCGTCGCGCCCCTGACGCTGGACCAGGTCCGCGGCTTCGTCGGGGGCGGCGTCGATCTGCTCTGGCGCCGGGTGATCGCCACCACCGCGCTGCCGGTCGAGGCGCATCGCGATCTGGTCGCCTCGTTCATGACCCGCTATCACGACGCCACCGGCCTGACCCGGCTTTATCCCAATGTTACCGAGGCCTTGGGGGTTCTGGCGGATCGCGGCTATCCGCTGGGGCTTTGCACCAACAAGCCGCTGGGGCCGACGCGGGCGATCCTGGACCATTTCGGCATCGCCCAGCTGTTCCGCATGGTAATCGGCGGCGATTCCCTGCCGCAGCGCAAGCCCGATCCGGCGCCGCTGCGGGCGACCTTTGCCGGGCTTGGCGCCGATCCCGACAGGCCGCGCGGCGTCTATGTCGGCGACAGCGAATTCGACGAGGAATGCGCCCGCAATACCGGCGTGCCCTTCCTGCTGTTCACCCGCGGCTATCGCAAGACGCCGGTCGAGCAGCTGGCGCATCACGGCACGTTCGACGATTTCATCCGCCTGCCGCTGCTGGTCGAAGAGGCCTCGGCCGTCGGCTAGGATCGCCGGCGTGCCGCGGCGCTTGACAGCGCGGCGAAACGGGACGATCCGTCGCCGCATGCCGCCACTCCGGCCCGACCGAACGCCCAAGGAGCCCCGCATGGACCTGCGTCAACTGACCCCCGACCTCGCCGTCTCGGCCCAGATCCGTCCCGAGGATCTGCCGGCGCTGGCCGAGGCGGGCTTTCGCGTGCTGATCAACAACCGCCCCGATGACGAGGTCGGCCCCGACGAGGATCACGAGGCGATGCGCGCGGCGGCCGAGGCGGCCGGGCTGGACTATCACTTCAACCCCTTCACCCCCGGCCAGATCACGCCGCAGATGATCACGGCCCAGGCCGAGGCCTTGGCCGCGCCGGGTCCCAAGCTGGCCTATTGTCGCTCGGGAAACCGCTCGACCGTGCTCTGGGCTTTGGCGCGCGCCGGGCAGGAGCCGGTCGAGGACCTGATCGAGACCGCCGCGCGGGCCGGATACGACCTGTCGGGCGTCCGGCCGCTGCTCGAATCCCTGGCCCGCCAGGACGTCTGACCGATATCGGGCTGGAACCTTGGCCAGCCCGGCGGGTTACCATGCCGCAGCCCGCGACCGGACGGATCGCCCGCCCGGCAGGCCCAAGGGAGGAATTGCCATGAACTCGATCATCTATCTTGTCGGCCTCGTCGTCGTGGTGCTGTTCATCCTGGGACTTCTGGGCCTGCGCTGACGTCATTTGCGATTGACGCTGGCCTTTCGCGCCCCTCTGCGTTACCGGGGGCGCAAATTCTGATAAAGGCCCCCTATGGACATCCGCAATATCGCGATCATCGCCCATGTCGACCACGGCAAGACCACGCTGGTCGACCAGCTTCTGAAGCAGTCGGGCAGCTTCCGCGAAAACCAGGCCGTGGCCGAGCGGGTGATGGACAGCAACGACATCGAGCGCGAGCGTGGCATCACCATCCTGGCCAAGGCCACCTCGGTCGAGTGGAAGGGCACCCGCATCAACATCGTCGACACCCCCGGCCACGCCGATTTCGGCGGCGAGGTCGAGCGCATCCTGTCGATGGTGGACGGGGTCTGCTTGCTGGTCGATGCGGCGGAAGGTCCCATGCCGCAGACCAAATTCGTGACCTCCAAGGCGCTGGCGCTTGGCCTGAAGCCCATCGTGGTGCTGAACAAGGTCGACAAGCCCGCCGCCGACCCGGACAATGCGCTGAACGAGGTTTTCGACCTGTTCGCGAACCTGGGCGCCAGCGACGAGCAGCTTGATTTCCCGCATCTTTACGCCTCTGGCATCGGCGGCTGGGCCGACGAGACGCTGGACGGGCCGCGCAAGGACATGTCGGCCCTTTTCGACCTGGTGCTGCGCCATGTCGAGGCGCCGAAGCAGATCGCGCGCCAGGACGAGCCCTTCCAGATGCTGGCCACCACGCTGGGCGCCGACCCGTTCATCGGCCGCATCCTGACCGGCCGGGTCGAGGCCGGCCGCGCGAAACCCGGCGACACCATCAAGGCGCTGTCGCGCGACGGCGAGCGCATCGAGCAGTTCCGCATCTCGAAGGTGCTGGCCTTCCGCGGCCTGACCCAGCAGCCCATCGACGAGGCGGTGGCCGGCGACATCGTCACCATCGCCGGCATGTCCAAGGCCACGGTGGCCGACACGCTCTGCGCGCTGGAGGTCGAGACCGCCCTGCCCGCCCAGCCCATCGACCCGCCGACCATCAGCGTCACCTTCGGCATCAACGACAGCCCGCTGGCCGGCCGCGACGGCAACAAGGTGCAGTCGCGGGTGATTCGCGAGCGGCTGATGAAGGAAGCCGAGACCAATGTCGCGATCAAGGTCGAGGACACGCCCGGCGGCGACGCCTTCGTGGTCTCGGGCCGCGGCGAATTGCAGATGGGCGTGCTGATCGAGAACATGCGCCGCGAGGGGTTCGAGCTGTCGATCTCGCGCCCGCGGGTGATCTTCCGCGACATCGACGGCGTGCGCCACGAGCCGATCGAGGAAGCCATCATCGATGTCGACGACGAATATACCGGCGCGGTGATCGACAAGCTGACCGGGGCGCGCAAGGGCGACCTCGTCGAGATGAAGCCCGCCGGCCATGGCAAGACCCGCATTGTCGCGCATGTGCCCTCGCGCGGGTTGATCGGCTATCAGGGCGAGTTCATGACCGACACCCGCGGCAACGGCGTGCTGAACCGCATCTTCCACAGCTGGGCGCCCTACAAGGGCCCGATCCAGGGCCGCCGCCAGGGCGTGCTGATCTCGATGGAGGACGGCGTCTCCGTGGCCTATGCGCTGTGGAACCTGGAAGAACGCGGCAAGATGTTCATCGGCGCGCAGGAACAGGTCTATCAGGGCATGATCATCGGCGAGCATTCGCGCGACAACGACCTGGAAGTGAACCCGCTCAAAGGCAAGAAGCTGACCAACGTCCGCGCTTCGGGCACGGACGAGGCGGTGCGGCTGACGCCCCCGGTGCGCATGTCGCTGGAGGAAGCCATCGCCTATATCGACGACGACGAGCTGGTCGAGGTCACGCCCAAGAGCATCCGCCTGCGCAAGCGCTACCTGGACCCGCACGAGCGCAAGCGCCAATCCCGCGCCGAAGGCTGAATTTATCTCCCTTTCTATTAGATTACAGACTTCCGCATTGTCGGAAGTCTGATAGATTTGAGACGAATGGTTCGGGAGCGGCTGATGGAAAGCCGGGGCAATATTTATCAGACCTTGATTTTCGCCGCCCAGGAGCACCTGGAGGAAACCGGTCACCTTCCCTCCGACCCGGGCGATCTCGCGGCACGCGCCGATGCGAGTCCGGAAGAGATCCGCACCATGTTCAGCTCGACCGAAGAGCTGCATGAAGGGCTGATCTATCACGCGGTCACATTGCTGAACGATGCTCTGCGCCAAGGGGTCATTGAGGCCGATACCGGCGACCCGATCGCGCAGATGCATTCGATCGGCCACAGCTACCTGAACTGGGCCGAGAGCAATCCGACCCTGTTCCGGCTGCTGGTGAACGGGCTGAACGGCGCCATCCGGCCCGACAGCGCGCTGCATCGCTATACCAGCTCGATGCGCGACCTCTATCACCGCAAGTTCAGCGAGGCGCAGCGGCTGGGCATCCTGTCCGAGGAAGCGGATGTCGAAATCCTGACCATGATGCTGCATTGCCTGGTCAAGGGGGGAAACATGATGTTCCTGACCCGCAGCACCGATCCCTGGTTCGACGGCGATCCCCGCTCGACCCGCGAACTCGCCGAAAGGATATTCACCGAGTTCATGGACAACCTGGTCAGGGCCAACGCGCCCGAAAGCCGCGCAACCGCCTGAAGGCGGGCCACGGGCGGGTCAGATCTGCCGCTCGGGCAGATGCAGCACCAGCCCGTCCAGCTCGGGCGTCACCTTGATCTGGCAGGTCAGCCGCGACCGCTCGGGATCGGGCTGCCAGGCGAAATCCAGCATGTCCTCCTCCATCGGTTCCTTGGCCGGCAGCCGGTCGACCCAATCCGGCGCCACATAGGCATGGCAGGTCGAACAGGCGCAGGCGCCGCCGCAATCGGCGTCAATGCCGGGAACGCCGTTGTCGCGTGCGCCCTCCATCACGGTCATGCCGGGTTTGACGTCGATCTCATGGGCGGTGCCGTTGTGCTCGATATAGGTGATCTTGGCCATGGGTGCCTTCCTTGCGCTTCCCTCCGCAGATAGGTCATTGCGCCGGCAGAGAAAAGCCCCGGCATTGCCCTTGGAACGAACCTCTCCGGCTTCTTTCTTGCCCAAATATCCCGGGGGGCGCGCCGCGCCTGCCCCGTCGAGGGGCAGGCGCGGCGCGGGGGGCAGAGCCCCCCGCCAGGCTCACACCTTGCGCAGCGCGATCACCGCATTGAGCCCGCCGAAGGCGAAGGCATTCGACAGCACCGCCTCGACCTTCGCCTCGCGCGCCTCGTTCGGCACCACGTCCAGCGCGCATTCCGGGTCCGGCTCCTCATAGCCGATGGTCGGGGCGATCACGCCGTCGCGCAGCGCCATGATGCAGGCCAGAAGCTCGACCGCGCCGGTACCGCCGATCAGATGGCCATGCATCGACTTGGTCGAGGAGATCATCAGCCGGTCGGCATGATGGCCGAAGGCATGGGCGACGGCGGCACATTCGGTCTTGTCGTTCGCCGCCGTGCCGGTGCCATGGGCGTTGATATAGCCGACCTCCTCGGGACGCATATGCGCATCCAGCATGGCGCCGGTGATGGTGCGCTCGGCGCCGATGGCCGAGGGCATGACGATGTCCTGCGCATCGGCCGACATCGAGAATCCCACCACCTCGGCCAGGATATCGGCGCCGCGCGCCGCCGCATGCTCCCAGTCCTCGAAGACGAAGACGCCCGCCCCCTCACCCTGCACCATGCCGTTGCGGGTGGCCGAAAACGGCCGGCAGGCATCCTTGGACATGACGCGCAGCCCCTCCCAGGCCTTGACGCCGCCAAAGCACAGCATCGCCTCGGACCCGCCGGTCAGCATCACCGTCGCCGCCCCCGAGCGCACCATGTTGAAGGCCAGGCCCATGGCGTGATTGGAGCTGGCGCAGGCGGTGGCCACGGTGAAGCTGGGCCCCAGCAACCCGTATTCCATGCTCAGATGCGAGCAGGCGGCGTTGTTCATCAGCTTCGGCACCACGAAAGGATGGACGCGGTTCTTCCCCTCTTCATAGACGGTGCGGTAATTCTCGTCCCAGGTGTTCATGCCGCCGGCGGCGGTGCCCAGGACCACGCCCGCGCGCAGGCCCAGCTCGCCCTCGAAGACCAGCCCCGACTGCGCCACCGCCTCGCGCGCGGCCAGCAGCGTGAACTGGGTGAACTTGTCATAGAGGACGATCTGCTGGCGGTTGAAATAGGTCTCCGCCTCCCAGTCGCGGACCTGGCCGCCGATGCGGATCGCCAGCCGCTCGACATCGCGGAACTCCAGCGGGCCGATGCCGCAACGGCCCTCGCGCATCGCCTCCAGCGTCGAGGGCACGTCGCGCCCCAGCGCGTTGATCGTGCCCATGCCGGTGATGGCGACGCGGCGCATGCCGTTGCCGTGCCGGCCCATGATGACCCGGCCCAGCACGGTGCGGGCGATCTTGGTCGCGCTCTTGACCTTGCCCTTGACCTTGCCGGGCTTGCGCGGGGATTTCGGCGGCCTCTCGCCCTTGTTCTTCTTGGCGTTCATGCCTTTTCAGCGACCAGCTTTTCCACGGCGCCGATGATGGCGCCGAGGCTCGATATGTCGAACTCGGATTTCTCGGGCTCGTTGGCGTTGAAGGGCACCGAGATGTCGAACGCCTCCTCGATGGCGAAGATGGATTCGACCAGGCCCAGGCTGTCGATGCCGATGTCTTGCGGCGACATCTCGAGCTTCAGCTCGGACGGGTCCAGCATCGCCTGCTCTGCGACAATCTGGATGATGCGGTCGCGGATTTCTGTCATCTCGGCCTCCGTTCTGTCCGGTCGCAGACGCTTGCCTGCGGAAATGCTATTCTGCACCGTCCTTGTCGAGCAGTTTCTTAACAGTTTCGCGAAGCTCGGCCACCTGCGCATAAAGTCGCGGCAGGCGGCGGATGTTCTTCTGCGCCTCGACATGGGTTTCCATCCGCACCGCCGGGCTGCCCAGCAGCACCCGGCCGGCGGGGGCATTGGTGAAGATCTTGGTCGCGCCCCCCGCGATCACGTCGTCGCCGACGAAGATGTTGTCCGAGACGCCGACCTGCCCGCCCAACACCACGCGGTTGCCGATCCGGGCCGAGCCGGCGACGCCGACAAGGCCGCAAAGCAGGCAATCCTCGCCCACGAGGCAATTATGGCCGACCTGCACGAGGTTGTCGATCTTGGTGCCGCGGCCGATGCGGGTGGCGCGGATGGTGCCGCGGTCCACGGTGGAATTGGCGCCGATCTCGACATCGTCGCCGATCTCCAGCCCGCCCAGGGAATGGATGCGGGTCCAGTGCTGCTGGCGGATCTCGGCCCGCTCGCCCAGGGATTGGCGGATCTCCTCGACGCCGGATTTCTCGGGCGTGACGAAGGAAAACCCGTCCGCGCCCAGCGAGACGCCGGGGTTCAGGATCACCCGGTCGCCGATGGTCACGCCATGGGCGATGCGCACGCCGGGATGGATCAGCGCGTCGCGGCCGATCACCGTATCGGCGCCGATCGAGACATGCGAGGCGATGCGCGCCCCCGCCCCGATCCGCACCCGCGGCCCGATGACCACGAAGGGGCCGACGGCGGCGTCCTCGGGCAGCTCGGCCGTGGGGTCGATCACCGCGCTGGCATGGATGCCCGGCGCGATGCCGGGGCCGGGATCGAAGGCGCGGGTCAGCCCTGCCATGGCCAGCCGCGGCCGCCCGACCAGGATGGCCGCGCGCAGCCCCAGCGCCTCGGGGTCGGTCCCCTCGGCCAGCAGGGCCATGCCGCCGGGGCTCAGCTTCTCGGCATAGGCGGGCGAGGTCGCGAGCGCGATCTGGTCCGCGCGCGCCTGCCCGGCTTCGGCCGCGCCGTTGACGATCAGGCCGCCGTCGCCCCAAAGGCGGGCATCCAGCGCGCGGGCCAGTTCGGCGATGGTCAGTGTCATGCGTTTCCCCTTGCTTCGGGGTTCATCTATTCATCCCCGGCCGCGGAATCCAGCCCGGCCTTCACCAGCGCCGCATGCACCAGCGCGTCGCGGCCATAGATATCCGGGAAGCGCCGGATCTGGCCGGTCTGGTCCGGAAATGCGGTGAAATAGACCAGATGCACCGGCACGGGCGGGCGCAGGTTCAGATAGGTCTCGCGCCCGGATTTCAGCGCCTTGGCGAACACCGCCTCGGGGCTTTCGACCTGACCCTTCAACAGCTCATGCGCCAGGTCGACGGGCCGGCCGACGCGGATGCAGCCATGCGAATAGGCGCGGCTGGACTGGTTGAACAGATGCTTGGTCGGCGTGTCGTGCAGATAGATGTTCCAGGGATTGGGGAACATGAACTTGACCTGCCCCAGCGCATTGTCGTCGCTGGGTTTCTGCCGCATCCGGTAGGGAAAGGTCCTGGCCGTATACTTGCGGAAATCGATGCGGTCGCGCGGGATGACATTGCCCGCCCCGTCCACCACGTCGAGATGGCCGACCGCATGGCGGTTGGCCTGCAGCCGCGGCAGGCATTCCTTGACGGTGATCGAGCGCGGCACGTTCCAGCGCGGATTGACCACCATGTATTTCATCGTCTCGCTGAACTCGGGCGTCTCGAATTCGCGATTGGCCTTGCCGATGACCACGCGGGTCTCGAACACCTCCTGCCCGTTCTCGTAGATGCGGGCGTTGAACTCGGGCAGGTTCACCCAGACGTGCCGGGCGTTCAGGTCGTGGCCGGCCATCCAGCGCATGCGCTCCAGCGCGACCAGGATCGCCTCGGCCTCGGGGCCGGTGCCGCGGTTGAGCCGTGCCACGGTGCGCGGTCCCGCCACGCCATCGGCCGGCAGACCGGCCGCCTGCTGATAGGCCGCGACCGCCTGCGCCAGCGGCGCGTCGAAGGTCAGCGGGCTACCCGTGGCGGGCGCGGCGAAACCCACCGAGGCCAGACGCACGCGCAGCGCCGCGACGGCGGGATCGCTGATCCCCTCGCGCCAGAGCCCCTCGGGCACCCGCGGCGCATCGGCCGGCGCGACCAGCCGCGACTGCCGGGCCAGCGCCTGGCGCAACGCTTCGTAGCGCGGATCCTGCGGCGGCAGGCCGGCCAGCATCGCGGCGGGATCGGCAGCGCGGGCGAATGCGCGCAGCAGATCGCCGGTGCGCGGGCGCTGCACCTCGCGCTTGATGCCCGGCTCGACCCGGCGCGGATCGAGAATGCCGCCGGTGACATCGTGGCTCCAATCGGCGAAGCTGCGGGCGAAGCGAAGCTCGGCCTCGACCGTCCCGGCCCCGTCGCGGTCGAGCTGCCGCAGCACGGCCGGACGATAGCGGCCCGCCGACAGCCCGTGCGAGGCCGCCTGTTCCACCGCCTCGATCAGCGCGGCGCGGCGCGCCGCCCCCCCTGCCCCCAGGAAGACCGGCTTCAGCCCGTTGCTGCCGTAGAAATCCGCCAGGCCCGGATGGGCGGCGACCCGCTCGGCCAGGCGCATCTCGGCTTCGGAAAAGGCCAGCCGCGGCGCCGGAAGCGCGGCCACGGGCGCGGCGTCCAGACCCTGCGCCACGGCAGGGCGCGGCAGCACCGCCAGCACCGCCAGAACAACCAGCGCACGAATCAACCCGGAAAGTGGCACGGAACGCATCCTTTTCTCTGTGACGGAAATCTTCGCATCGGCAACGATTCCGGTCCAGCGAACGGCGTTTTTTTCTTGCGTCACTGATGCAGCGCAGGCACGGCCGCGCAAAAACTTGGGCTCCGGTTCCGAATCGGCTTATCGTCGGCGGATTTTTGCCGAGAATGGCGGAACTCCGCCGCGCATGGAACGAAAAGCTTCCCTCGGCTCGCGCGCTGGTGACATATTCTTAACCGGTCCCGGCTAAACCGGGGCGTGCCGTTCAACGGGCGGCAAAACAACGAAAGCAGGACAGGCGATCTGACATGACGTTTGAAACTATCTCGCGTCGGGGCATCCTCGGTGTCTTCGCGGCGACGACGGTGGCAGCAGCGCCGGTTATGGCCAATGCCTTCGGACTTTTGCGGGGCGCCGGCGACATTCGCCGCATCCGCATGTATTCGGGGCGCACGGGCGAAAGCATCGACACCGTCTACTGGGTCGAAGGCAAGTATATCCGGGATGCCCTGAATGAAATCAACATCTTCATGCGCGACTGGCGGACGGGCCAGGCTATCGGCTTCGACCCGCGCACGATCGACATCGCCGCAGCCTCGCATCGGCTGCTGCAAACCAACGAACCCTACATGATGCTGTCGGGCTACCGCTCGCCGCAGACCAATGCCATGCTGCGCTCGCGCTCCTCGGGCGTGGCCAGGAACTCGCTGCACATGGTGGGCAAGGCTGCCGACCTGCGCCTGAAATCGCGCTCGGTCTCGCAGATGTACAAGGCCGCGGCGGCCTGCAATGCAGGCGGCGTCGGCAAATACTCGCGCTCGAATTTCGTCCATATGGACTGCGGTCCGATCCGCCATTGGGGCGCCTGACTCGCGATCGGTCAAATCGCGGTGATCACGCAAAGACCCGCCCCTTGGGGCGGGTTTTCGTTTGCCCGCGCGGCGCTAGCGCAGCCGCGGCGGCGCCGAGGGATCGCGGCGCGGCGGCTCGGGCGCCGGCGCCGGAGGCGGCGGCTCCAGCACCAGCGCGCCCGGCGGCAGCCCCGGCGCGGCGAAGCCGATATCGACCCCGCCGGGCAGTTCGGGCAGAAAGGCCAGCAATTCGGCCAGCGCCTTGGCGACCGCCGCCTCATGCGCCGGATCGACGCCGGCAAGGATCAGCGCGTGGTTGCGCCGCCCGTCCCGCCATTCCGCCGCGACCAGGGCCAGCCGTCCGACCAGCCCCGCCATGTCGCCCAGCCGCTGCGCCAGCGGCTCGGCCAGCAGCGCCACCGCCTCGGCCGAGGGCGCGCCCAGCCGCCGCGCCGCCTCGGCCCCCGCCATGCTGGGCCGCGCCGCAAGCGCCCGCCCCAGCCAGGCCAGCACCTCGGCATCCAGCATCAGCTGCGAGCCGTGGCCGGGGTTGAGAAGCAGCCCCTGCCCCTCCTCGGCCAGGGCCGCGGCAAGGACGCGGCCCGGCAGGGCGACATAGGCGACCGGCCCACCGACGAAGCCCGCCAGCCGATCCTCGCGGTCGCAGGCCAGGGCAAACCGGCCCTCGGGCAGGTCGAACAGCCGCAGCTCGGCACGGTCTCCGGCCGGCTCGGCCACCAGCGCGGCGAACAGCTCGGTATCGGCCAGGCGAGACAGGATGCGCGCGCGGGCGGGGGCGTCGGCCTCGTGAAAAGGAACCTTGCAAAGCTCATCCAGCGGGGTCATCGGGCTCTCTCAACAGGGCGGCAACGGCAGCGCGCAACTCCGGCAGCAACTCGGCCTGGAACCAGGGATTGCGCCGCAGCCACGCGGTATTGCGCCAGGACGGATGAGGCAAGGGAAAGATGTGCGGCGCATGATCGCGCCAGCCGGAGACCGTCGCCGTCACCCCGGCCTTTGCCGCCGCGCCCAGATGCCAGCGTTGCGCATGGCCGCCGACCAGCAGCGTCAGCCGCGGGGCCAGTTCGGCCATCACCCGCTCGCGCCAGGTCCGGGCGCAGATCGGCGGCGGCGGCAGGTCCGAGCCCTTGGCGTCATAGCCCGGAAAGCAGAAGGCCATGGGCACGATGGCGATGCGCGAGCGGTCGTAGAAGGTCTCGGCCGGCACGCCGATCCAGTCGCGCAGCCGGTCGCCCGAGCGGTCCGCGAAGGGCCGCCCCTGCAGATGCACCTGCATACCCGGCGCCTGGCCCACGATCAGGATGCGTGCGCCGGGCCGGAACCAGGCCACCGGGCGCGGGCTGTGCGCCGTCGCGGTCAGGGCGAAGCGCGGCGCGCAAAGCCGGCAGGCGGATATCTCGCGGACAAGGCTGGCAGAAGAGGACATGATCGCCAGATAGGCGCGCGGCGCCCGGCAAAAAAGACCCGCGCCCCTTCACGATATATAAAGCATTGCACGCCATGGTGGACAGCGCGGGCGCCCGGACATATTGTCCGCCTGCCGCGGCCGGGGCGTTCCGGCGGCGGCGGATATTTCGTGTCGTAACCATTGCCAGCCTGCGCGGCGTGCGGGGATCAGGACGGCCAGATGATCGAATTCGACAATGTCTCCAAGTCGTTCTGGACCGGGACCCAGCGCAAGGTGATCCTCGACCGTGCTTCGTTCCGGATCGACCTGGGGCGGTCGATGGGCATCCTGGCGCCGAACGGCACTGGCAAGACCACGATCATCAACATGATGTGCGGCCTGGAAAAGCCCGACGAAGGCACGATCCGCACCGATTGCCGGGTCTCGTTCCCGCTGGGCTTCATGGGCGGCATCACCGCGACGCTCAGCGCCAACGAGAATGCGCGCTTCATCGCCCGCATCTATGGTCTCGACCCGGATTATGTCGAGGCCTTCTGCCGCTGGCTCTGCGATATCGACGAATATTTCGACATGCCCGTCGGCACCTACAGCGCCGGCATGCGGGCGCGCTTCACCTTTTCGCTGATGCTGGCGCTGGAATTCGACGTCTATCTGATCGACGAGGGCATGCCCAGCACCACGGATGCCGAATTCAACCGCAAGGCCGGCTCGGTGCTTTACGACCGCCTGAAATCCGCCACCGTGGTGGTGGTGTCGCATCAGGCGCAAACCATTGAAAAATTCTGCAATTGCGCTGCCGTCCTGCGCGACGGCAGGTTATATCAGTTCGAAACCCTCGAAGAGGCCAAGCAGTATTATGACTACACCGCCTAAGGCCCGCGCCTATCGCATCAGCCGCGAGGAATCGGTCCTGGCGGTCAGCCAGGACGGCGACGCGGTCGAAACGGCGCGCAAGGTGCAGGTCGAACGGCACAGGCGCAGCCAGGCCGCCCCGCCCGAGCAGGCGAGCGAGCAGCTTTTCGCCGGCAACGAGGACGGTTTCGGCGATATGCGCTTCCCCGGCGCCGAGACGCCCGCGCCCCGGGACACGGCGCCCCAAGGCACGGCACCCCAAGGCGCGGCGCTTCAGGACACGACGCCCATGGCCGAACGCATCGCCGCGGTGCGGGCCGAGAACCTGACCGACCGCCAGCTGCGCATGGCCCGCCGCATCGCCGCCATGCACGAGATCGAGGTCGAATCCGATTACGAGGCGATCGTCATGCTGCGCGACCGCGGCATCGATCCCTTTCACCGCACCTCGGTGGGCAAGATCCTCTCGGAAGAGGGCGCGCGGGCCCAGGCGCAGGCCCAGGCCGGCCCGGCCTCGCCCTCGGCCAACATGCCGGTGCCGACCCGCAACTCCAGCCCCGCCCGCCGCGGCCGCGGGACGGAGATCACGCCGCTGCCGCCCGGCACGACCCAGCTTCCCTCGCGAGAGGCGCTGACCGAGGATCGCCGCGCCGCCGAGATCATCCGCATCCAGCAGGACATCGCCCGCCGGCGGCGGCGCAAGCTGGTGATGCTGCTGGCGCGGCTGGCCGCCTTCGTCGCCCTGCCGACGCTGATCGCGGGCTGGTATTACTTCTTCGTCGCGACGCCGCTTTACGCCACGGTGTCGCAGTTCCAGATCCAGCAGGCCGAGAAATCCAGCGCCGGCAGCCTTGGCGGGCTGTTCAGCGGCACGCAGCTTGCGACCAATCCCGATTCGATCTCGGTGCAGAGCTACCTGACCTCGCGCGACGCGATGATGCGTCTCGACAAGGATCTGGGATTCAAGCGCGCCTTCCAGGATCCGGCCATCGACCCCATCCTGCGTCTGCCGCCCGTGGCGAGCAACGAACAGGCCTACAAGCTCTATCGCAACTCGGTGAAGATCGGCTACGATCCGACCGAGGGGGTGCTGAACATGGAGGTGATTGCGCCAAATCCCCAGCTTTCGCAGGATTTCGCCCTGGCGCTGATCGAATATGCCGAAGAACAGGTGGACCAGATGACGGCCCGCCTGCGCGAGGATCAGATGAAGGGCGCGGTCGAAAGCTATCAGGATGCCGAGGCCAAGGTGCAGCAGGCGCAGCGCCGCGTGCAGGAGTTGCAGCAGAAGCTGGGGGTGCTCGACCCGGTGGCCGAGGGCGGCGTCATCATGGGCCATATCGCCGAACTCGAACGGCAACTGGCCGAGAAGAAGCTCGAGCTCGGGCAGCTGCAATCCAACGCCCGTCCCAATCCCAGCCGCGTCGCCGGCGTTACCGGCGATATCAGCCGGCTCGAGGAAATGCTGGCCCAGACCCGCAGCCAGCTGACCGAGGGCAACAGCGCCCGCGGCTCGCTGGCCGCCATCTCGGGCGAGATCCGCATCGCCGAATCCGACCTGCTGACCCGGCAGGAATTGCTGGCCGCCGCCGCCGCGCAGATGGAGAACGCGCGGATCGAGGCGAACAAGCAGGTCCGCTATCTCTCGCTCTCGGTGGCGCCGGTGCCGCCGGACGAGGCGACCTATCCCAAGGCTTTCCAGAACACGATCGTGGCCTTCCTGGTGTTTTCCGGCATCTATCTGATGCTGTCGCTGACCGCCTCGATCCTGCGCGAACAGGTATCCTCATGAAACATGTCCCGATCGGCAACGTCACTTTCGGAAACGATCTGCCCCTGGTGCTGATCGCCGGCCCCTGCCAGCTAGAAACCCTGGACCATGCGCTGATGATCGCCGAGACCGTCGCCGGGGCCTGCGCCAAGGCGGGGGCCGGCTTCGTGTTCAAGGCCAGCTACGACAAGGCCAACCGCACCTCGCTCAAGGGCCGGCGCGGCATCGGCATCGACGAAGGCCTGCGCATGCTGGAAGAGGTGCGCAGCCGCATCGGCTGTCCCGTGCTGACCGATGTGCATGATATCGAGCAGGCGCGCCTGGCCGGAGCCGCGGTCGATATCATCCAGATCCCGGCCTTCCTGTCGCGCCAGACCGACCTGCTGCTGGCGGCGGGCGAGACCCGGGCGGCGGTGAACATCAAGAAGGGCCAGTTCCTGGCGCCCTGGGACATGCCCAATGTTGCCGAGAAGGTCGCCTCGACCGGGAACGAACGCATCCTGCTGACCGAACGCGGCGTCAGCTTCGGCTACAATACGCTGGTTGCCGACATGCGCAGCCTGCCGATCATGGCGCGGACCGGCTGGCCGGTGGTCATGGACGCGACCCATTCCGTGCAGCAGCCCGGCGGCCAGGGCGGCTCGTCCGGCGGGCAGCGCGAATTCGCGCCGGTCATGGCGCGGGCGGCGGTGGCGATCGGCGTGGCCGGCGTCTTCATCGAGACGCATCAGGATCCGGACAACGCGCCCTCGGACGGGCCGAACATGATCCATCTCGAGCGGATGCCGGCACTGATCGCCTCGCTGATGCGCTTCGACGCGCTGGCCAAGCTTGACCCGGTGATGGGCTGATCAGCCGGCCGCGATGGCCCGCGCCGCCGCATGGCCCGAGGCCCAGGCCCATTGGAAGTTGTAACCGCCCAGCCAGCCGGTGACATCGACCACCTCGCCGATGAAATAGAGCCCGGGAACCGATCTTGCCTGCATGGTCCGGGAATCGAGCGCCCGCGTATCGACCCCGCCCACCGTGACCTCGGCCGTCCGCCAGCCTTCCGAGCCGACCGGCCGCAGATTCCAGCGCTTGATCCGCGCGGCGAGCCGGTCCAGCGCGGCATTCCCCTGATCCGCCAGCCGCGCCCCGGCCAGGCCCACCTCGGCCGTGACCGCCTCGGCCAGCCGCGCGGGCAGCCAGCGCGCCAGCGCCGTGGCCACGGCAAGGCGGCCGCCCTGGCCGCGGATCTCGCGCAGGCCGGCGACGATATCCGCATCGGGGGCCAGATCGACGGTGATATCCTCTCCCGGGCGCCAGAAGCTCGAGATCTGCAGGATCGCCGGCCCCGACAGCCCGCGATGGGTGAACAGCAACCCGTCCCGGAACAGACGGCGCCGCCGACCGCTGCCATGGCTGACCTCGGCCAGGACCGACAGCCCGGCCAGGGGCCGGCAAAGGTCCAGGTCCTGCTGGGCGAAGGTCAGCGGCACCAGCCCCGGTCTCGGCTCGATCAGCGAAAGCCCAAACCGGGCGGCGATCTCGTAGCCGATGCCCGTTGCGCCCATCTTGGGAATCGACTTGCCGCCGGTCGCCACCACCACCCGGCGTGCCGCCAGCGGCCCGCGTGCCGTCCCGACCAGGAAACCCTGCCCCGCCGGCTCGACCTGCTGCACCGCAGTCTCGAGACGCAACTCGGCGCCGCGCATCCGATGCAGCAGCATGTCGATGATCTGCCGGGCGCTGTCGTCGCAAAACAGTTGGCCGAGCGTCTTTTCGTGCCAGGCGATGCCGGATGTTTCGACCATGGCAAGGAAATCCGCCGGCGTGAAGCCCGCCAGCGCCGAGGCCGCGAAACGCGGATTGCCCGAGACGAAGCGGTCGAGCGCGGTCGCGAGATTGGTGAAGTTGCAGCGTCCGCCGCCGGAGATGCGAATCTTTTCGCCCGGCGCGTGGGCGTGATCCAGAACCACGACCCGCCCCGCCCCCTCGCCCGCCTGCTGCAGGATCGAGCCGGCGCAGAAAAGCCCGGCCGCACCGGCGCCAAGAATGACTGTGTCCACCTGTTCCATGCGCGGCGCATAGAGTGCCTGCGCCGGGGCCACAAGATTTTTCCGTTTTGCCTCTTGCGCCCCTGCACGGCCTTGGCTAGATACGCCCCCACAGTTGGGGCGTGGCCAAGTGGTAAGGCAACGGTTTTTGGTACCGTGTACCGTAGGTTCGAATCCTACCGCCCCAGCCAGTCATCCGAAAAGCGCAGTTGCTTCAGCACGTTGATGCCGCCCGACAGGGGTTGGTGACAGTATGTCAGCATAATGACACGCCGTCATCCCGCCGCTGCGACCCGCTGGCCCCACATCAAGGGATCCGTTTTGGGCATTGCAAACTATGTGTTTCGGCGCGGTCGGCTGTATGTGTGGCGGCGCCTGTATCGCGGACACGCCGTCCAAATCCCACTCTCAACAGCCGACCCGTTCGAGGCGAAACGATTGGCGGGTGCGGCGGTCAGGGTATCAACCTTAGGTTGGAATCTGCTTGACCGGGGCGAGGCAGAGTTGTCCACTGTCCGGGACGCGATCCGCGCCGCCGTGAAGCACGAGCGAGTCGCGATGGACTATGAGGCCGCCGGGGGGAAACCCCGCCACCTTTCCGGGAGTATCCGCCTTCTAATTCTTTTTCGGACTGACCGCCCCCGATGATGAGCCGGAACGGCCCAAGCGTGACGCGCAGGGGCCGAACATTGCGGATGCCGCCAAAACGCCGACACGTCCCCCCGTTTCATCGGCATCAAGGCCCGCGCCCGCCACCACCCCAGCCCAGACCCGCAAGACGTCGCCCCAGAGCGCCGCACAGTCGGTCCCAGAGGCTTCGCCGCGTCGACCCAAGCAACGCCCCGCCGCGCCTGCCGGATTCTCGGCCCGCATCGCGGATGTGGTGACGCGGATGAGCGCGACTCACGCCCGCACCGGACGCGCCAACGCCAAGACCCTGACCCAGATGCGCGTCATCGCGGATCTGTTCTGCGAGATTACGGGCCTGGATGATGTGAGGGACGTGCGACAGACACATCTGGCGGGCTTCGTCGCCACGCTTGACCGCCTGCCACCTGCCTACCGGCGCAGCGCGGCAGAGCGGGACAAGCCCATCATGGAGATCATCGCGGAAGCGGAGGCGTCCGGCGTCAAGTGCGGGCTGTCCGTTGCCACGGTGAACCGGAACCTTGTTCACCTTGGCAAGGTGTTGAAAGCGGCGCAGGCCGAAGGGCTGCGGATTGACCCCAGCGTGAATCCGTCCCTGCTGCGCCGTTTTTCCAAGCGCGCTGCCAAAGACGACCGCGACGCGTTCACGCCGGACGATGTGCGGCAGATCTTCGGTGCGCCGGTCTGGACGGGATGCAAGAGCGCGAAACGTCGCCGCGAGCCGGGCGACGTGATCGTGAAGGACTGGCTTTATTGGGTGCCGCTGATTGCCGCCTATACCGGCGCGCGGAGGGAAGAGATTTGCGGGTTAGAGACTGTGGACGTTGAGGACGAGGGCGGGATCCCGATTTTCCGCATTCGCGTGAACGCGCGTCGCGGCATCAAGAACGCGCAGTCCGAACGGCGAATCCCGATTCACTCGCATTTGGTAGAGTTGGGGTTTCTCGATTACGTCCGCGACCAGCGGGAGCGCAAACGCACCCACCTGTTTCACGACCTGAAACGGAAGAGTGCCGAGTCACAGATCGGCGACTCCATAGATTATATGTGGCGAAACATCCAGGCCGACCGGCTTGGGCCGCAGCCCCGCAAGACTTTTCATTCCTTCCGGCATTATGCCGTTCAGGGACTGCGTGCGGAATCGGATGTTGAGAAGCATGTCAGGGCCGAACTGTTCGGGCACTTGGTCGGGGACATTGAGGATGACCGCTATGGCGGTCGGGCACCCGTGGCGACTCTGCGTGCCGCCGTCGAGGCGTTGCCTCGGGTGTTTTGATCTTGCCCATTCTTGTTTTTTTAGAGCGCGCGCCTCTGGCGCGATGGGGGTTTTGAAGGGGGCGGTGCCCCCTTCTTGTATATTCAAGATCTGCCTAAGACTCTTGAGGAGTCTTAGACAGATCTTGATCGAAAAACATAAGAAATGCGTGTTATATAATATTATCAATCCGTTGCTGGTCAATATCGTTAAAGAAACTGACACCAATAGAACGCAGTTATGACACCAATAGAACGCACCTTTGACATCAATAAAACGCAGGCGGTCAGGCTGTATTTTCGATCAGTCGAGGACGGATGAAACGCCATTTGTCTGTGCCGGTTTTGGTAATATTCCAGCCCGCAGCGGACCGAATCTCATCAACCGCTTTGCGCACCTTGGTTATACGGCTTCGAGCGGTGCGCGGCGTATCAGCCGGATCCGGCCACACATAGCCAGATAAAGTTTCTGCGGAAACCTCACGTGATTTTCCCGGATCAACGAACGCAGAAAGCCGTTGATGAATCAACCTTGCCGGATCGGAATCAAGGGCACGGGTTTCCATCAGGTCAATCCGAGCATGCGCACCACCAATAACCGCAGCAGCAAGTCGAGGATTGAAAGCGACCCGCAATCCGCCCGTATCCTCATCACTCGCATAGACCGAGAGCAGGCGAGAACCAATGCGCCTTCTGCCTGATTGAACAAAAATGGTGACGCTGAAAAGCCGTTCAATAGATTTCTTTAAGCGCTTGATTCCGGGACCGTCTTCCGGCGCGCCGATTTCGCGCGCCAACCGCCGCAGGCTGTCGTTGATGACGACAGAGGTAGGCTTGATGACTGCCTGCTTTATCTCATCATCTGCTGGTTCGTAGAGCAAATCCAGAAGGCGCTTGCCCACGTCGGAGGCTGTGGCCGAGTTTTGAAGCAGTTTTCCCTCTGGTCCAGCCATCGCAACCAGCCCTTGAAACACCCGCATGTCCAGCACCCCGAGCGGTTCAAAGCCACGAAACTCGAGTCTTTCCCCATCCCCGTAATCATAGGTTATGTCGAGTTTCAGCTTCTTTCGATCGCTTGGGCCAAGCGAACGGAACAGGCCGGGGGCAAGTGCATGCGCGCGGTCAATCCGAGCGTGAGAAAGATCAGCCATCCTCGCCCCTCCGCTGTTGCGCCGCAGGGTGCGGGACGACTTTTCCGGCGACAACGTTGCGAACACCGTTCGCAACCTCCAGCGTTAGGGCGGGTTTCAGGACGCCACCGGCACCCCGTTCAAGCCATTTGTCAGGGATGGGCGGGCCGAAGTTCGCCTTGGCCTGGACGAGCCGCACGAAGCGTTTTCGGTCATCGACCTTGTGGCGTTCCGCCTCTGTCTCGGACATGCCGAGCAGGTTCCATTGCCCGCCCCGGATGTTGTCCACCAGAACGGACGAGCCGCGCGCGGCCTGCTGCTCACCGCCCGCACCGTTCAGGGCGGCTCCTTTCGCGGTGTGGTGCAGGAACAGGATGCTTGCGCCGGTGCGCTCACATATCCCCTCCATGACGCCGAGAAGCTGGGCCATCGGCCCGGATGCGTTCTCGTCCTCGATGTGAAAGCGGCGCAGCGTGTCCACGATTGCCAACCGTGCCGAGTCACAGACGCGCTCCAGCGCGTCCGCCCAAGCCGCCTCCCCGATGTTGACCTGACGCCCCATCAGCGGCAGCACCGTTAGGTTGTTCGAGACGGTCCGGCGGGCGTCCGGGTCCAGATGCTCCGCCAGAGCGTGGAAGCGATGCGCAAGGGCGGAACGTGGATCCTCTGCGGGCAGATACACGACCCGCCCGTGCGCGGGGATGCCGATTTCCGCAAGGTCTGGCCCGCCCGCGACCCCGACCGCGATTTCCAAGGCCAGCCATGACTTGCCCGCGCCGCCTTGGGCAACAAGACTGCCAACCGTGCCCGCGATCATTCCGGGCAGCACGATGTCGATGGGGGGCGGTGCGGCGTCAAACGCTGCGGCTATGTCGAGCGGCGCGATGCCCACCAACGGATTGAGGAAGTTCTTAGTTCTGGTCATGAGCGCACCTCGCTGCTCCAACCCCGCTTTCACCGAAAACTTGGCGCCGTGCAGGGTGGTCCAACGCCAGTAAGTCCAGCAGTGCGATATGTGCGCCGCCGGCTTGCTGCCACCCTCAAGCTACTAACCTTCAGTTTTTTCAAGAAAAATATTTTCAGGAGCATCGCTTGCACCCAAAAAAACACAACGCTTGGCCTCAAACTTTCATTTGACATTCACCTGTATCAAAGCAAGTCTTATCAGACGGTTAACCGTCACGTCAGAAGCATCTCTTACCATCACTGCCTGATGTGCAGAGTCATGAAGGGGCCAGTCTTTGCAAGTCGGGATTCGCGTTTATAAGCTTAGCATTTACAGCAATCACAAATCCTATAAGCACATCTCCGGGAGCGGCGCTCAGGACATCCAAAAAGCCGTAAGGACTTTTATCTCCAAATATAAGCAGACTCCCTTTATTAGAGTCTCCTCATCTGATGACGGTGCAGAGGGCGAAAAAAGATCTCATCGTTTCCTGTCACAAAAAGATGACGTCAATACCCAGCACGGCCTAATCAGATACGGAACTTTCGGATACGGAACAGATGTTGAGGACGTGACGACTGGAATTATCGCTCATACGCGAACAACGGAGGAGGCTGACACCATTCCTCTCTATTATCGTTTCTGGTGGCCAGATGGCTATACTTATGGACTATGGGCGTTTCAGTCTTATTCAGGTAGGTCCTGCGCGACATCGGTGCTATCCGAATTCCGGAGCCAATACAGAGACTGGTTTCCAGATTGGAAGGTCGAGGCGAAGAAAATCGTTCATGATGAGTTGGCGGAACACAAAGTGAAGTCGGTCAAGAAAATCACATTGGTAAAACCGAGAGCTTCAGGCGGAACGGTAGCGCAGGCTTTGCGACCGACCAATCCTAACGTTGAAGTAGATGTATCTCTTGAGGTCACGGCAAGAGGAAAGGGCACATTCGGAAGACTTGGAGATATCAAAGACAGGCTAAAAGGAAATATGAGTGTGGACGGGACGGACTTCAGCCGTGCTTATGCCACTGTATCCGTCAATGGAAAGCCCAAAAAAATTGGTGTTATAGGCGTATCTTCAAATACCGGAGTGATCGATGTTACGGAGCAGGTAACATTTGACGCAGCGACAATGATGCCGACAATCAAAAGCATCGCTGAGATTACCAAGATTGAAATGGAAGATTTCGCCTTGAAGCTCGGAAGCTGAATGTGCTTAGGTCATGTTGACAAATGGCGGAGCCAGAGCCTGATGCAGGCGACGTCGACGAAGCCAAGGAAGCTTTCGGCGGTTTTGTCGTAGCGGGTTGCAAGGCGGCGGCTATTTTTCAGCTTGTTGAAGCAGCGCTCGACCATGTTGCGCAGGGTGTAGATGGTCATGTCGACAGCCTTGCGCACCCTTCGGTTCCTTCGCATCGGTATCATGGGCAGGGCGTTGCGGCTCTCGATGTCTTCCCGAATTTTATCAGAGTCATAGCCCCTGTCGGCGACCAGAACTGCTGGTTGCGGC
>NZ_AZVA01000004.1:0-230219 GCF_000513975.1 Paracoccus sp. J55 | reverse complement strand
TCGGTAGCCCGGTGGCACCGAGAAGGTCATCATCTTCGCAACCGTGTCACGCGAGATGTTGAACACCCGCGCCGCTTCCCGCTGGCTCATGCCTTCCGCGCAAGCCTGGCGAACTCTCAGATATAGGTCCACGCTGTAAATCCTCACGCCCTCCCTGCCGCCGCAGAAAGGGAATAGGTGGACGACTTTTACGCCGCCCGCAGCAGCACCAAGCCACCGCTACCGTGGACGAATTTCTCACCGCCGTTCTCAGTTCCAGCGCGCGGTCGGTTCGCAGATCATCACCGCCCAATATGCGGGGACGGGTCCGATCATGACGGACCTGCTGGCCGACCGGGTGAACATGACGGTCGCCGCGGAGGCCTCGGCTGAACCCTATCTGAAGGAGGACAGCCTGGGCGCTCTTTGCACATTCGGGGCCGAACGGTCGGCCTTTCTGCCGGATGTGCCGAGTTCCAGGGAGTTGGGCATCGAAGGGCTGGACGATCTGATGTTTTGGAACGGATTGCATGCCCCCGCCGGGATTCCGGCGGAAATTGTCGTCCAGCTCGAAGAGGCCTTCGCCAGGATTCTCGAAAACGAGAATCTTCAGCAGCGGCTTGCCGACATGCGCCTGAAAACCGTGCTTCTGCAGGGCGAGGATTTCGAGAGGCGGGTGCAGCAGGACTGGGACATGTTCGGTAAAATCTACCGACAAACCCACGGTTAGACCGGCCCGCTTCGGTCCTGCGGCTCGTCTGGCCAGCCGCCGGGCGGAGTTTCGTTCTCCGGCCGGCTCGCGACGGGAAGGGGCGCCCTTGGGCGCCCCTGTCGTCACTCCATCTCGACCATGAGGTCTTTTGCGTCGATCTGCTCTCCCGGCCTGACGTGGAGGGCTTTCACCACGCCTGGCTTGTCGGCATGGATGCCGGTTTCCATCTTCATCGCCTCGATGGTCAGCAGCAGGTCGCCGGGATTGACCTTCTGGCCTTGCGTGACCGCGACCGAGGCGACGACGCCGGGCATCGGCGCGCCGAGATGGCCCTCGTTCGCGGGGTCGGCCTTGGGACGGGCGGCGGTCTGCGATTTCACCAGACGGTTCGGCACCCGGATCACCCGCGGCTGGCCATTGAGTTCGAAGAACACCTTCACCTCGCCCTTCTCGTCGGTCTCGCCCACGGTCTGCAGGCGGATCTCCAGCGTCTTGCCGGGGTCGATCTCGGCCTCGATCTCCTCGCCCGGCTCCATGCCGTAGAAGAAGGTCCGCGTCGGCAGCGTCCGCACCGGCCCGTATTGCCGGTGCCGGCCCATGTAGTCGAGGAAGACCTTGGGATACATCAGATAGCCGTTCAGGTCCTCGTCATCGACCGCCTTGCCTTCTAGCTGGCGGATCAGGTCGGCGCGGGTGGCCTCGATATCCACCGGCGGCATCGCCGCGCCGGGGCGGGCGGTCAGCGGCGCCTCGCCCTTCAGGACCTTCTTCTGCAGCGCCGCGGGCCAGCCCCCGGGCGGCTGGCCCAGGTTGCCCTTCATCATGTCGACGACCGAATCGGGGAAGGAGACCTCGACATTCGGATCCTCGACCTGCGCCCGGGTCAGCCCCTGCGCCACCATCATCAGCGCCATGTCGCCCACCACCTTGGAGCTGGGCGTGACCTTGACGATGTCGCCGAACATCCGGTTCACTTCGGCATAGGCTTGGGCGACCTCGTGCCAGCGGTCCTCAAGGCCGAGCGAGCGCGCCTGGGCCTTGAGATTGGTGAACTGGCCGCCGGGCATCTCGTGCAGCCAGACCTCCGAGGCCGGGGCCTGCAACCCGCTCTCGAAGGCGGCATATTGCTCGCGCACCGCCTCCCAGTAGTTCGAGATCCGGCGGATCGCCTCGATGTCCAGCCCGGTGTCGCGATCGGTGTGGCGCAGCGCCTCGACCACCGAGCCCAGGCAGGGCTGCGAGGTATTGCCGGAAAAGGCGTCCATGGCGCAGTCCACCGCATCCACCCCGGCCTCGGCCGCGGCCAGGATCGAGGCGCCGGCAATGCCGCCGGTGTCATGGGTGTGGAAATGCACCGGCAGGCCGATCTCCTCCTTCAGCGCGCGGACCAGAATCGAGGCCGAGGCAGGCTTCAGCAGGCCGGCCATGTCCTTCAGCCCCAGCACATGCGCGCCGGCGTCGCGAAGCTCGCGCGCCATCTTCAGATAGTATTGCAGGTCGTATTTCGCGCGCGCCGGATCGAGCAGGTCGCCGGTATAGCAGATCGTGCCCTCGCAGATCTTGCCGCTCTCGATCACCGCATCCATGGCGACGCGCATGTTCTCGACCCAGTTCAGGCTGTCGAAGACCCGGAACACGTCGACCCCGGTCTTTGCTGCCTGGCGGACGAATTCCTGCACCACGTTGTCGGGATAGTTGGTGTAGCCGACGCCGTTCGAAGCCCGCAGCAGCATCTGCGTCATCAGGTTGGGCATGCGGGCGCGGATGTCGCGCAGCCGCTGCCAGGGGCATTCCTGCAGGAAGCGATAGGCGACGTCGAAGGTCGCGCCGCCCCAGCATTCGACCGAGAAGAGCCCGGGCAGGTTCGCGGCATAGGCCGGCGCCACCCGGATCATGTCGATGGACCGCATCCGCGTCGCGAGCAAGCTCTGGTGGCCGTCGCGCATCGAGGTGTCGGTGATCAGCAGCCGCTTCTGGTCCAGCATCCAGTCGGCGACGGCTTTCGCCCCCTGTTCCTCCAGAAGCTGCCTTGTCCCCGGCGCCGGCTCGGCCTTGGCGGGCGGCGGCACCGGGATGCGCGCCTCGGCCGGCGGCAGCGGGCGGCCGGCGGTCTCGGGATGGCCGTTCACGGTGATGTCGGCGATATAGACCAGGAGCTTCGTCGCCCGGTCGCGGCGCTTGCGGAACGCGAACAGGTCCGGCGTGGTGTCGATGAACTTGGTCGTATAGCTGTCGTCGAGGAAGGTCGGGTGCTTCAGCAGGTTGATGACGAATTCGATATTCGTCGCCACGCCGCGCACCCGGAACTCGCGCAGCGCCCGGTCCATCCGCGCGATGGCCTTCTCGGGCGTCTGGGCATGGGCCGTGACCTTGACCAGCAGAGAATCGTAATAGCGGGTGATGACGCCGCCGGAATAGGCGGTGCCGCCGTCGAGCCGGATGCCGTTGCCGGTGGCCGAGCGATAGGCGGTGATGCGGCCGTAATCGGGGATGAAGTTGTTCAGCGGATCCTCGGTCGTGACCCGGCATTGCAGCGCGTGGCCGTTCAGATGCACGTCGGACTGCGCGGCGACGCCGGTGGCCTCGGCCAGCGTCGCGCCCTCGGCGATCAGGATCTGGCTTTGCACGATGTCGATGCCGGTGACTTCCTCGGTCACGGTATGCTCGACCTGGACGCGCGGGTTCACCTCGATGAAGTAGAACTGCTGGCTGTCCATATCCATCAGGAATTCGACGGTGCCGGCGTTGCGGTAGCCGACGGCGCGGCCGATCCTCAGCGCCAGCTCGCAGACCTCGGCGCGCTGTTCGGGGGTCAGGTAGGGCGCCGGGGCGCGCTCGACCACCTTCTGGTTGCGGCGCTGCACGGTGCAGTCGCGTTCATAAAGATGGTAGAGCCCGCCATGACCGTCGCCCAGCAGCTGCACCTCGACATGGCGGGCGCGCAGGATCATCTTTTCCAGGTAGCCCTCGCCGTTGCCGAAGGCGGCCTCGGCCTCGCGCCGGCCCTCGCGCACCTTCTCGGGCAGCTCCTCGGGGCCCATGATCGGCCGCATGCCGCGCCCGCCGCCGCCCCAGCTGGCCTTGAGCATCAGCGGATAGCCGATCTCGGCGGCCTCGGCCTTGATCGCCTCCATGTCCTCGCCCAGCACCTCGGTGGCCGGGATCACCGGCACGCCGGCCTGGATCGCCACGCGCCGCGCCGAGGCCTTGTCGCCGAGCGCCCGCATGGTGTCGGCGCTCGGCCCGATGAAGGCGATCCCCGCCGCGGTGCAGGCATCGACGAAATCGGGGTTCTCGGACAGAAGCCCATAGCCCGGATGGATGGCATCGGCGCCGGATTCCTTCGCGACGCGGATGATCTCGGGGATGGACAGATAGGCCGCCACCGGCCCCAGGCCGCCGCCGATGCGGTAAGCCTCGTCCGCCTTGAAGCGGTGCAGGCTCAGCTTGTCTTCCTCGGCATAGACCGCCACCGTCTTCTTCCCAAGCTCGTTCGCCGCCCGCATCACGCGGATCGCAATCTCGCCACGGTTCGCAATAAGAATCTTTCGGAACATCAGTCCCCCCATGTTCGCCCGGCGGGCATCCTATCCATGCTGCGGTGCAGCGCAAGCACCCTTCGCGACGTTTTCATGACGCGGGTTTTCTCATTTCACCGGCGTTCGCGAAAGAATTCTTGCAGCAGCCGGCGCGATTCTTCTGCCGAAATGCCGTCCACGATCTCTGGCCGGTGGTGGCATTGCGGATGGTCGAAGACCCGCGCGCCATGGCGCACGCCGCCCATGCGCGGGTCATCGGCACCGTAATAGAGCACCGCGATCCGCGCCGCGGAAATGGCGGCGGCGCACATCGGGCAGGGTTCCAGCGTCACCCAGAGCCGCGCGCCCGGCAGCCGTTCCGACCCAAGGGCGGCGCAGGCGGCGCGGATCGCCAGGATCTCGGCATGGGCGGTGGGGTCGCGCATCTCGCGGGTGCGGTTGCCGGCGCGGGCCAGCACGGTCCCGTCCGCGCCCACCAGCACCGCGCCGACCGGCACCTCGCCGCGCCGGGCGGCGGTGCGGGCTTCGTCCAGGGCCGCGGGCATGCAAGAGGCGAATGTCATGCCCCCTTCTGGCCCGCCGCGCCGCGTCCCGCAAGAATGGATATTTATGCAAGAAAGAAGTCAGGGCTGCCGTCTCCCCTCCGGCCCCGGCTTCTTTCTTGCACAAATATCCTGGGGGGTGAGGAGCGCAGCGACGAGGGGGGCAAAGCCCCACTCCGCACTTTCCTTTCCGCCGCCGTGCCCGTAGATTGCCGACTTTGCCACCGCAGCGATGCGCAGGAGATCGCCATGACCGAAGACAGCCCCGAAACCGCCCCGAATCCGCAGGCCGACCGCATCGCCAAGGTGATGGCCCGCGCCGGCGTCGCCTCGCGCCGCGAGGCCGAGCGCATGATCCTGGAAGGCCGGGTGACGGTGAACGGCAAGAAGATCGACAGCCCGGCGCTGGACGTGACCCCCGCCGACAGGATCCGCGTCGACGGCAAGCCGCTGGACGAGCCGCAGGAGACGCGGCTGTGGCTCTATTACAAGCCCCTGGGCCTCGTCACCTCGACCTCGGACGAGAAGGGCCGGCAGACGGTGTTCGACGCCCTGCCGCGCGACCTGCCGCGGGTGATGACCGTGGGCCGGCTGGACCTGAATTCCGAGGGGCTGCTGCTGCTGACCAATGACGGCGAGCTCAAGCGCCGGCTGGAACTGCCGACCACCGGCTGGCTGCGCCGCTATCGCGTGCGGGTGAACGGCCAGCCCAACGACCTGACCTTCGCGCCCTTGCGCCGCGGCGTCACCATCGACGGCGAGGATTTCGCGCCGATGGAGATCAGCCTCGACAGCCAGCAGGGCGCCAATGCCTGGCTGACCGTCGGCATCCGCGAGGGTCGCAACCGCGAGATCCGCCGTGCCATGGCCCATGTCGGGCTGATCGTGAACCGGCTGATCCGCATCGGCTACGGCCCCTTCAAGCTGACCGGGCTGGAGGAGAACGAGGTGCGCGAGGTCAAGCGCAAGGTGCTGCGCGACCAGCTGGGCGGGCTGTTGACCGGCGAGACTGAGGAAAAGCCGCGCAGCTTCCGGGAGCGGGGCGCCGCCAGGCCGGCCGAGGGCGATGCCCGGCCGCGCAAGCCGCGCGCCGAAGGGGATCGCAAGCCCTTCGCGCGGCGCGAAGAGGGCGACCGCAAGCCCTTTGTCCGCCGCGAGGAGGGGGATCGCAAACCCTTCGCCAGGCGTGCCGAGGGCGACCGCAAGCCCTTCGCCAGGCGTGAAGACGGTGCGCGTCCCTTCGCCAAGCGTGAGGATGGTGATCGCAAACCCTTCGCGCGGCGTGCGGATAGCGAGGGCAAGCCGGCCCGCGAGGGCGCGCGCAAGCCCTTCGGCAAGGGACCGCGCGACGAGGCGCGGCGCGACGGCGACCGGCCGCCGCGCGGCGGCAAGCCCGGCTTCAAGGGCGGCGCGAAAGCCGCCGAGGGCGGGCGCAGCTTCAAGCCGCGCGGCGACAAGCCCGAGGGCGGTTTCAAGCCCCGGGGCGAGAGCAAGCCCGGCCGTTCCTTCAAGCCCGGCGCGAAACCCGGCGCGAGGCCGGGGCCTGCAAAAACCAGTCGCGCCCCCGGGAAGGGAGCGCGACCAGAGGGAAAAGGCCCGCGGCGCGGCTGATCGCGCCGTTTCGGGGCAGAGGGCGCAATGCGCGGCCTTGGGGCGATGCGATGCGCGGCGCGCTCTGCCGCCTTCCGGCGATCATCCGGTGCGGCTGCCTCGCGCCGGCCTCATGCGGACCGGCCGGGCCGCGCCTCGCTTTTCACTTGGTCAGGATAAGCTTGCCGGCGCGGGTGATGCGCAGGTTGTAGACCTGATCGCCCAGGACGATCAGCGCCTGGTTGCCGCCAGCGGTCAGCATTTCGGCATCGTATTCGGGAAGGCGCTGCAGGGCGGTCACGCCGGGACGCGTGAATTCGGCGGGGCGGGTCGCGGTCATGTCCAGTTCCTCGTTTCTGTCGCGGTGATTGTAACCTGACAAATTTCCTAAGGGATGTCAAAGGAAAATAGTCGGGAATTTTGCGCGCGGATAACCGCCGGTTATGAAAGAGAAAAGGCGGGCCTTGCGCCCGCCTTGCCGGTTTGCTCGTGTCGTTTCACCCGGCCCTTCAACCGTCCGTCAGGCAGTCCGCCAGCGCCTCGCCCATGCCGCGCAGGATCTCGGCATAGAGCCGCGGTCCGGGGGCCGAGCCGCTGCCCTCGGGGTCCAGTGGCGCGCCCTGCCGGGCGGCGCTGCCCTCGGTGACGGCGGCGATCAGCCTCGGGTCGTGATTCGCCTCGGGAAAGGCGCAGATGGCGTCCTTTTCGGCGATCTCGTCGCGAATCGCCTTGAGCCGCGCCGCCGAAGGGGTGGAGGCATCGCCCAGGCTGACGGCGATGGCCGGCTCAAGCCCGTAATGCGCGGTGAAATAGCCATAGGCGTCGTGGAAGACCACGAATCGCCGGCCCTTGGCCAGGGCCAGCCGGAGCTTGAGCTCGGCATCCAGCGCGGCGATCTCCTCGGCCGCCCGGGCGGCGTTGGCGGCATAGGTGGCGGCATTCTGCGGGTCGCGGCGGGACAGGGCTTCGGCGATGGCGTCCAGCCAGGCCCGGCCATTGGCCGGGTCCAGCCAGGCATGCGGATCGGTGCCGCTGTGGTCATGGCCGTGATCGTCTTGCGCCCCGGCATGATCGGCGCCGCCATCGTCGTGGTCGTGGTCGTGGTCGTGGTCGTGGTCGTGGTCGTGGTCGTGGTCGTCCGCGCCGCCGCCATAGTCGCGGCGATGCGTGCCGGGCAGGTCCAGCAGGGTCACGACCTCGTCCGGCGCGCCAAGGCTGGTCGTCGCCCGTTGCAGCCAGGGGGTCAGCTGGGGCCCGACCCAGACCAGCAGCCCCGCCTCCTGCAGGCTGCGGGCCTGGCTGGGGCGCAGCTGATAGCTGTGCGGATCGCCGCCGGGTTGCAGCAGGATCTCGGGCTGGCCCAGATCGCCCATCACCTGCTGGACGAGCGAGGCGGTGACGGCGATGTCGGTCACCACGCGCGGCACCTCGGCCCGGGCGGGCAGGGCGTCCGCGCCAAGCGCGGCGGCAAGGACAAGGAAAGAATATCGGTTCATGGCGGTCTCGCTTGCAGAAACGCCCAGGTTATTTATGTTATATCGTAACCCGTCAAGCAGAAATGTAACGATATAACATCATGTCCGACCCCGAAGCCGCGCCCGACCCGTTCCACGAGCACGACCATGCCCATTGTGCCGCCGCCGTGCTGCGCCGCGCCGAGGACCAGGCCAAGGCCGAGGGCGTGCGCCTGACCCCGGTGCGCCGCCGCGCGCTGGAGATCCTGCTGGAATCGCATCGTGCCATGGGCGCCTACGAGGTGCTGGAGCGGCTGTCGGCCGAAGGGTTCGGCAAGCAGCCCCCGGTCGCCTATCGCGCGCTGGACTTCCTGGTGGAGCAGGGGCTTGCGCATCGCGTGCAGCGGCTGAACGCCTATGCCGCCTGCCTGTCGGCCGAGCGCGACCATTCCCCCGCCTTCCTGATCTGCCGCGGCTGCGAGCAGGTGGCCGAGGCCGACGCGCCCGAGCTGCGCGCGGCGCTGGACCGGCTTGCCGCCGCCTCGGGCTTCCGCATCGAGCGCAGCACCGTCGAGCTGCTGGGCCTTTGCGCCCGCTGCACCGAGGCCGGCCTGTGACGGCGCTGATCCGCGCGGCCGACCTGTCGGTCAGCCATGGCGGCGACCTGCCGGTGCTGAGCCATGTCGATTTCCAGATCCGCCCGGCCGAGATCGTCACCGTGGTCGGTCCGAACGGCTCGGGCAAGTCGACGCTGGTGCGGGCGCTTCTGGGCCATGTCGCGCTGGCCTCGGGCCGGGTCGAGCGGGCGCCGGGGCTGCGCATCGGCTATGTCCCGCAGCGCGTGCATATCGAGCGCGCCATGCCGATGACCGTGCGCCGCTTCCTGTCCCTGCCGCGCCGGGTGGGCGATGCCCAGGCCGCCGCGGCGCTGGAGCGGACCGGCGTGCCGGGGCTGGAAAGGCGGCAGATCACCCAGCTGTCGGGCGGGCAGTTCCAGCGCGTGCTTCTGGCCCGCGCCCTGCTCAGCGACCCGCAGCTGCTGGTGCTGGACGAGCCGACGCAGGGCCTGGACCAGCCCGGCATCGTCGCCTTCTACAAGCTGATCGAAGAGGTCCGGGCCGAGACCCGCGCCGCCGTGCTGATGGTCAGCCACGACCTCCTGGTGGTCATGCGCGCCTCGGACCGGGTGGTGTGCCTCAACGGCCATGTCTGCTGCGAGGGCACGCCGCAGGCGGTCAGCGCCGCCCCCGCCTATCGCGCCATGTTCGGCGCGGAATCGCAGGGCACGCTGGCGCTTTACCAGCATCACCACGATCACGACCACGACCATGTCGCAGAGGGCCACCATCACGGCCCGGCCTGCGCCCATCCGCATTGAGGCCCCATGCTTGACGATTTCCTGACCCGCGCCGTGCTGGCGGGGCTTGGCCTGGTTCTGGCGACCGGGGCGCTGGGGTCCTTCGTGGTCTGGCGCCGCATGGCCTATTTCGGCGATTCGACCGCGCATGCCGCGATCCTGGGCGTGGCGCTGAGCTTCGTCTTCTCGCTTCCGATCTATCTGGGCACGCTGGCGGTGGCCGTCGCCATGGCGCTGATCGTCGCGCAGCTGGCCGGGCGCGGCCAGTCCATGGACACGGTGCTGGGGGTGCTGGCGCATAGCGCGCTGGCGCTGGGGCTGGTGGCGGTCAGCTTCGTGCCTTCGCTGCGCGTGGGGCTGGACGCCTTCCTGTTCGGCGACATCCTGGCGGTGACCCGCGCCGACCTGGCCTGGATCTGGGGCGGCGCCGGGCTGGTCCTCGGCCTGCTGGTCTGGCGCTGGCAGCGGCTGGTGACCGCCTCGGTCAACGAGGAGCTGGCCATGGCGGCGGGAATCGACCCGGCGCGCGAGCGGCTGATCCTGTCGCTGGCGCTGGCGCTGGTGGTGGCGATCGCGATTCGCATCGTGGGCGCGCTGCTGATCTCGGCCATGCTGATCGTGCCGGCCGCGGCGGCGCGCGGATTCTCGGCAACGCCCGAGCAGATGGCGGGTTCCGCCACCGCCATCGGCGCGGTGGCCGTGCTGGGCGGGCTTTGGGCCAGCCTGTGGCTGGACACGCCGGCCGGCCCCTCGATCGTGGCGATTTCTGCGACGATTTATGCCGTTACTTTAGTGCTTTGCAGGAAATGACCTGCATTTTGCCGCTGGCGGAAACCCGCGGGTTTCCGCCGGTCCGGCGGCAGCATCCCGCCTAGCGCCAGGGGTGTTGGCTAATATGCAACAGTTGCCTGTGACGCGCATGTTTTCCCGATCAAGACCGCTTTCCAAGTCCTTGGGATTATGCGACTGTCGCAGCGATGTTGCCGGAATCGGCAGCCGTCAAAGTACTGAACGGAGCATGATCATGACCAAATTCGCTACCTTCGCCCTGGCCCTTGGCCTGTCGGCCTCGACCGCTCTCGCCGGTGGCTATGTTGCCCCGGTCGTCGAAGTCGAGCCGGTTGTCGTGGACGAAAAACCCGCTTCGACCAATGCCGGCCTCGTCGTTCCGGCCCTGCTGCTGCTGGGTGTCATCGCCGCCATCGCGTCGGATGATGACGATGATGATGACTCGACCCCGGCCGAATAATTTCGGTTCGACAGTCGTCGATAAAAGGGCTGGCCTTTCGGGTCAGCCCTTTTTTCATGCGCCGGCCCCGGCTGGTGCCGGCCCCGGCCACGCCTCTCGGCGGTGGTTGCAGCGCCGGTTCCAGACCCCGGCCGCGAGCCCTGAAGCTCCGGCTTCGGCATTCCTCCGCATCGGGGCAAATGAAAAGGCCCGCGCGCGCCGGCCAGCGGGCCGGGATCGCGATCCCCGGCTGCGGCCACGCGCTCGGCTGCAACTGCGGGGCCGGTTCAGGCTGCGGCGCCAGTCCTGAAGAGGCTCCGGCCTCGGCCTTCCGCCTTTTAGCGCCGCAAAGGAAAAGGCCCGCGCGTGGCGGGCCTCTGCGGTTCGGGCTTGCGGCTTGCGGCCCGCGTCAGGGCCGCAATTCCTGGATCGTCACATAGCCGAGCGCCGGCCCGATCCATTGGCGCGAAACCGTGGCGCGTCCGCCCTGCACCAGATAGCTGTTCTCGAAGGTCAGGCCGAAGCCCTGGCAGCGTTCCACCATCACCCCGGGCTTGGGACCGGGGCCGACCCGGCAATCCAGGGGCAGCGGCCGCTCCAGCCCGTCTCCGGTCCAGTAGCGCATCACCCGCCGGGCCTCGCCGCTGCGGCCGGCCAGAACCAGCGCGGCCGAGCCGGACATCTCGGCCACCGAGAGGTCGTTGCCCAGCCCGCGCGTGCCGGCCAGCATGCCGTTGCGCAGGATCAGCGCCTGCTCGTTCTTGGTCATGTAGGTGCGGCGGCCGGCATTCTCGCCGGTCATGGCCATGACCTGGGTGCTGCCGGCGCTTTCCAGCCCGACCAGGATCAGCGGGCCGGGATTGACCCGCAGCGCCTCGGCCGCCATGGCCGAGGGGTCGGGGGCCGGGGCGGGCTCGGCATTGCGCTGCGCCACGCTCTGCCGGGCGGCCTGGGCCAGCTTGCCGAAGACCGAATCGTTGTTGCTCTGGTTGCCGCAGGCGGCCAGCGCGCCCAGCAGCAGGCCGCCCAGCAGTATCCGTTTCGTCCGGGTCATCGCCAGAACCTCCCCCAACCCTGGTAAAGCTGGCCCGAGTGGCTGTCGCGGACCTTGTCGTAAAGCCTGCCGCCGACGCGCAGGCGCGAGCCGCCGTCGCGCGACAGCGAGCGGATGTCGCCGCCGATGCGGCGCAGCGAGGGATCGCCGGTGCCCCAGCCCAGCGGGATCGAGATCGAGACGCCCTTGTCGAACGAGCCTTCGCCGAAATCCTCGGTGCTCATGTCGGTCTTGGTGACCCAGCCGCCGATCCGCCAGCCATTGGCGAATTCGCGGCTGAGCGTCAGCGTGGCGCCCTTGTCGCCGGCCAGATACTTGCCGACATCCAGCTGCGCGGTGATGCCGTTGCCGAATTCGTAATAGGCCGAGACATGGCCGGTCGTGGTCTCGTAGTCGCGGAAGGCGAAGGTGTCGCGGAAATCGCGCTTCCTCACCCGGTTGATCTCGGCGCCGATGGCCAGCGGCGAATTGGCCGGCCACCACAGCACCTCGCCCGAGACGCCGCCATAGGCGCGCTCCAGCAGGCCCACGGTCAGGCGGGAATAGACCGTTTCGGTCGGCTTGGCATACCAGGCCAGCGTCAGGCTGGAGACCCAGGGGCTCTTGTTGCCCGAATACATCCGGCCGTCCGAGCGCACGCGCGGCACGCCGTTCTCGTCGTAATCGCTGTCCAGCGCCTCGTATTCCTCGGGGGTCATGCCGCCCGGCGCTTCCTGCCTGGTGGTGCCCAGCACGCGCTGGCGCACCGATCCGGCCAGCACCAGGCCCGGGGTCAGCTCGTATTCCCCGGACAGCTCGGCGCCGATCTCGTAGCGGAGCGGATCGTCCGGATCGAAGAGCGAGGTCGACAGATAGGGCTTCAGGCCCCAGCTAAAGCGCGGGAACAGGCCCGGGGTCATCACCAGGTTGCCGGGGCGCGGGTCGGCGTCCCTCAGCTGCGCGGCATTGGCGATCTGCCCGGCCTCGGTATTCTCCAGCCGCTCGACATCCGAGCGGCGCAGCACCACCGAAGAGGTCGGCAGCCCGTCCTCGGAGGAGGTGATCACCAGCGTCTCGACCGAGGGCGGCAGGGCGCGGCTCATCAGCCGCGCCGTGCGGCCGATGGCCTCGGCCTGCTGGATATAGCGGTTGTTGCGGATGCGGACCTCGGCCCGGTTGGCGTCCAGCGCCATGCTCTCCAGCACCTGGCCTTCCTTGGCCAGGGCATCCCCCAGCGCCTTCTGGATCGCCGGCTGCGCGGTCGGATCGGCCGACCAGGCCCCCGACCAGCCGTCGGGATCGGCCTGCCGCGCCGGGCGCGGCCTGACCGGGGCCGGGGCCTTTTCCAGCCCCGAGGGATAGGGCGCCTGCCGGGCGTTCATCGCCACGCTGAACTGCACCCCGAATTGCTTGCCGCCCAGGGCATAGCCGCCCAGCTGGTAATGCTCGCCCAGCTGATAGGTGAAGCCCAGGTTCAGCTGGTTCTTCAGCGCGTCCTTGTCGTCCAGCCAGATCGGGCGGCGGCAATTCTCGGCATCGCCGGTCTCGCAGGCATAGTCGTCGCCGGAATATTCCGCGGTGAGCGTCAGCTTGTCGGTGGCCTGCCAGCTGGCGCTGACGAAGGGCGCCATCTCGCCGCGGAACCACTGGTCGATATTGGGCTTGCCGCCCTCGCCCTCGTCGGGGGCGGGGCGGTCGCCAAGGCTGCCGATCCCGCCGGTGCTGGCCAGCCGGCCCCAGCCCAGGCCGGCGCTGACGCGCAGGCGCGGGGTCAGCGTCTTGGTGGCCACCAGGTATTCGGCGCTGTAGATGCCGGTGCCCATGAAGTCCTGCAGGCCGACGGCCACCGCCGGACGCCAGCCCTGCGGGTCCTCGTCCAGGAACTGATAGCGCAGGTCGAAGCTGCGGTCCCAGATATAGCCGCGCGCCTCGCGCGTGCTTTCCACCCGCGAATAGCGCAGCGCGACGGTCAGCCGGGGCAGGGCCTGGAACACCATGGTGTTGCGCCGCGCCAGGTCGGAATAGGACAGCGTGGCGCCCAGCGTGGCGTCGGGCAGGACCTCGGCGCTGGGGGTGTCGATGCCGCCCGGCAGGCCGTAGCTGTTGAAATGGCTGCCGATCAGCGGATCGGCATGGGCCGGGCTGGTGCCGAGACCCAGAAGAAGCGCCACCGGCACGGTCGAGGCCAGCAGGCGGCGGGTAGGGATCGAATGGGCGCGCATCGGCGGGTCCTTTCAGGTCGTGGCCCGCAGCGGGGGCGGCGGGTGGGCCGGCGCCGCGCGGAGCCTGTCCGCGCGGCGCCCGGATCTTTCGGCTTATTCGCTGGGGGCGGGCGGCTCGGGCAGGATCAGCGCCGGAGCGGGAACGCCGCTGGCCGCGTCCGACCCGCCGCCGCTGGCTGCCGGGGCTTCCGCCGCCGGCGGGGTCGAGGGGCTCGCCGCGGGGGTCTCGCTTGCGCCCGCGCCGGTGGCCGGGGTCTCGGTGGCCGGCGTCTCGGCGGGCGCGGCCGGGCTCGTCGTCGGGGCCGGCGGCATGGTCTCGGGCGCCGTGGCTGCCGGTGCCGGGGTGGCGGGCGTCGTGGTGGCGGGCGTGTCGGTGGCCGGGCCCGTCTCGGGGGTCGCTGCCGGTGCCGTCGCCGGGGTTTCAGCTTCGGTCGCGGCGGGTTTCGCCGCCGGCGCCGCCGGCTTCGGCTGGGCCTTGGGCTTCGGCGCCGCCGAAGAGGCGCGGACCTGCGGCTTGGGCATGCTGTCGGTGGGCGCCGCGCAGCCGCTCAGCCGCTGGCTTCCGACGCGCAGCCGCGCGGTGAAGGGCGTCTTCTGGTCGCCCGCCCGGCATTCCGCCGCCTGGATGTTCAGCGCGAAGACCGTGCCGTTCATCGAGCCGATGAACTCGACGCCGCGGCCATAGACCATGCGGCGCACGGTGACGCCGACCGAGCGCGCGCCCGGCCGCTCGTAGACGGCGATCTTGTCGTCCGCGGTCACGGTCCAGCCGGCGCCGGCGGCGCGGAACATGGCGGTGTTGAGGGTGCTGGCCTCGGCGGTGGCGACGGGCTTGCCCTCGCTGCCGGTCTCGATCGGCTGCTCCAGCGGCGAGACGCTGGGCGGGCCGGAATGGCCCTGCGCCTCGGGCTCGTCGGATTTCTGGAAGGGCAGGTCGCCGCAGGCGGCAAGGGCCACAGTCATCGAGAGGACGGCGAATGCCGAACGGAATTTCATCTGCTCTGTCCCGGTTCCATGGGTTTTGCTTATGCAGATTGGCTACAGGAAGCCCGGGACTTGGGCAAGCACAGACAGGCCCCGCGGGCCACCACAGCCGGGTTTTGCGCGATTCTTCGCACGCGGCTCAGCAGTTCGGCACGTTGACGGCCAGACCGCCCAGCGAGGTCTCCTTGTATTTGTCGCTCATGTCGCGGCCGGTCTGGCGCATGGTCTCGATGGCGGCGTCCAGCGGCACGAAATGCTGGCCGTCGCCGCGCAGCGCCAGGCTGGCCGCCGAGACCGCCTTGATGGCGCCCAGGCCGTTCCGCTCGATGCAGGGCACCTGCACCAGCCCCTTCACCGGGTCGCAGGTCATGCCCAGGTGATGCTCCAGCGCGATCTCGGCGGCGTTCTCGACCTGGGTGACGGTGCCGCCCATCGCGGCGCAGATCCCCGCCGCCGCCATGGCCGAGGCCGAGCCGACCTCGGCCTGGCAGCCGCATTCCGCGCCCGAGATGCTGGCATTGTGCTTGATCAGCCCGCCGATGGCGGCGGCGGTCAGCAGGAATTCGTCCAGCTGGCGCTCGGAGGCGCCCGGAACGTGGTCCAGCCAGTAGCGGATCACCGCCGGCACCACGCCCGCCGCGCCGTTCGTCGGCGCCGTCACCACCTGGCCGCCGGCGGCGTTCTCCTCGTTCACCGCCATGGCATACATCGACATCCAGTCGTTGATGACATGCGGCGCGGTCAGGTTCATGCCGGCCTCGGCCCGCAGGGCCTCGCGGATGCCGGCAGCGCGGCGGCGGATCGACAAGCCGCCGGGCAGGATGCCGCGCGCCTCCAGGCCCCGGTCCATGCAGTCGCGCATCACCTGCCAGATGCGGCGGATGCCGGCGGAAATCTCGGCATCGCTGCGAAAGACCCGCTCGTTCTCGCGCTTCATCTGGGCGATGGACTTGCCCGATTTTTCGGCCATTTCCAGCATCTCGGCGGCCGAGGCGAAGGGGAAGGGCACCTTGGGCGAGGCATCGGTGCGGGTGTCGTCGCCGCGCGCCGCCAGCTCGGCCTCGGTCATCACGAAACCGCCGCCGATCGAGTAATAGACCTCGCGGAAGATCACGTCGCCCTGCGCGTCGGTCGCCATCAGCACCATGCCGTTGGCATGGCCGGGCAGGGCGCGGTCATAGTCGAAGATCAGGTCGCGCGCCGGGTCGAAGGCCAGATCGCCCAGCCCCCGGGGCGAGAGGACCTTCGTCTCGCGGTTCTTCTCCAGCGCCGCCTCTGCGGCCTCGGCATCCATGGTTTCGGGCAGGAATCCCGCCAGGCCCAGGATGGTGGCGCGGTCGGTGGCATGGCCCTTGCCGGTAAAGGCCAGGCTGCCATGCAGGCTGGCGCGCAGCCCGTGGGCGCGGAACGGCTGCCCGCGCAGCGCGTCCAGAAAGCGGCCTCCGGCCACCATCGGCCCCATGGTGTGGGACGAGGACGGGCCGACTCCGATCTTGAATATGTCGAAGACGGAAAGAAACATCGCGGACTCCCAGGCTGGCGCGGCAAGCCTAGCCGCGGACCCGCCGGCAAGCCAGAGCGGTTGCGACAGCCGGCCTGAAGCTCCGCGACATTTGACGAAACGGCGCCTGCCCCCTATTTAGGCAGCAAGCACGAAAAACCGGCAAAACCCGCCACGGCAGGACCGCCTGCCGACCGGGCATGCGCCGCATTCTTTCGCATTCCCGCCGGCTGGCATACGAGTTCTCCCATGACATTGCCCGAACCCATCACCCTCGGCACCACGCGGCTCGGCCCGCCGGTCTTCCTGGCGCCCATGGCCGGGATCACCGACCTGCCCTTCCGCCGCGCCGTGGCCCGCCATGGCGGGGCCGGGCTGATGGTCAGCGAGATGGTCGCCTCGACCGAGATGGTGACGCCGCGCCCCTCGACCCGCGCCGCGGTGCGCGCCAAGGCGCTGACCGAGGGCGCGCTGCCGGTCTCGGTCCAGATCGCCGGGCGCGAGGCGGGGGCCATGGCGGAAACCGCGCGAATCGTCGCCGGCATGGGCGCGCGGATCGTCGACATCAACATGGGCTGCCCGGCCAAGAAGGTCACCGGCGGGCTGTCGGGCGCGGCGCTGATGCGCGACCTCGACCATGCGCTGGGGCTGGTCGAGGCGGTGGTCGCCGCCGTGCCCGGCCTGCCGGTGACGCTGAAGATGCGGCTGGGCTGGGACGCGGATTGCCTGAACGCGCCCGAGCTGGCCGCCCGCGCCGCCGGGGCGGGGGTCAGGATGCTGACCGTGCACGGCCGCACCCGGGCGCAGTTCTATACCGGCAGCGCCGACTGGGCGGCGATCCGGGCGGTGGCGAACCTGCCGGGCCGGCCGCCGCTGGTCGCCAATGGCGATGTGGTGGACGCGGCCAGCGCCCGCGCCGCCCTGCGCCAATCGGGGGCCGATGCGGTCATGGTCGGCCGCGGCGCCCAGGGCGCGCCCTGGAAGCTGGCGCAGATCGCGCATGAATTGTGGAACACGCCCGCGCCGCTGGTGCCGCAAGGCGCGGCGCTGGCCGAGGCGGTGGCCGAGCATTACGACGACATCCTGTCGCTTTACGGGCGCGAGCTGGGCCTGCGCGTCGCCCGCAAGCATCTGGGCTGGTATGCCGAGGCGAACGGCGCCCCGAACCGCGCCGAGCTTCTGCGCGCGCCCACGCCCGAGGCGGCGCTGGCCGCGATCCGCGCCGGTTTCGGCGATGCCGATGCCGCGCTGGCCGATGCCGTCCATGCCAACGCCCAGGCGACCGAGGTGCCTTCATGACAGCCCGGGCCAGGTCCGACATGCTGCCCGATCCCGAGATGGAAGCCGGCGGCGGCTTCGTCCCGGCAGAGGTCGGGCCGAACTGGTCGGCGCTTCCCCTGCCCGCGATCATCCTGGACGCGCGGGGCCGCATCGCGGCGATGAACGACCTGGCCGAGGCTTTCCTGAACATCTCCTGCCGCTCGTCGCTGGGACAGGCGCTGGAGGGGCCCGAGATGCGCAAGCGGCTGCGCATCGTGCCGCGGCTGGGCGCGATCCTGGAGCGCATGCGCGAGGGGCACGAGGCGCTGAACCGCGCCGGGGTGCGCTTCGAGATCGGCGACCGCTCGGGCGGGCATACCGACCGCATCGCCACCGTCCATGCCGGCCAGGCCCCCAGCCCCGAGGGCGGCACCGTCATCCTGCTGGCGCCCGCCGATGGCGGCGGCCGGCTGGGGCAGGGGCAGGCGGCGCGCTCGGCCGCGCGCTCGGCCATCGGCATGGCCGAGATGCTGGCGCATGAGATCAAGAACCCGCTGGCCGGCATCCGCGGCGCGGCGCAGCTGATCGGCATGAACCTCAAGGCCGAGGACCGCGACCTTGCCGACCTGATCGTCGCGGAATCGCGCCGCATCGTCGAATTGCTGGACCAGGTGGAACGCTTCGGCGACACCTCGGCGCCGCGGCTGGCGGCGGTGAACATCCACGACGTGCTGGAGCGGGTGCGCCGCTCGGCCGCGGTGGGCTTCGGCAAGGGGTTGCGCATCGTGCCCGATTACGACCCCTCGCTGCCGCCGGCGCTGGTCGATGCCGACCAGCTGGTGCAGGTCTGCCTGAACCTGGTCAAGAACGCCGCCGAGGCCATCGGCCGGGCGGGGCAGGGCGGCAGCATCCGCCTGCGCAGCTTCTACGACGGCACCCTGCGCCTGGCCCCGACCGAGGCCGAGCCGCAGGGCCGCAGCCTGCCCCTGCAGATCGAGATCGAGGACGACGGCCCCGGCATTCCGGACGCCATCCTGGACGAGGTCTTCGAGCCCTTCGTCTCGGGGCGCGAGAACGGCACCGGCCTCGGCCTTGCGCTAGTGTCCAAGATCATCACCGACCATGGCGCCTGGATCGCGCTGGAATCCCGCCCCGGTCGCACCGTTTTCCGCATTTCACTGCCCAAAGCCTGAGGTTTTCCCATGGACGGCACCGTTCTGATCGCCGACGACGACCGCACCATCCGCACGGTGCTGACCCAGGCCCTGACCCGCGCCGGCTGCCGGGTCCATGCCACCGGCTCGCTGGCGCAGTTGCTGCGCTGGGTCGAGGAGGGCCGGGGCGATCTGGTCATCACCGACGTGATGATGCCCGACGGCAACGGCATCGACATGATCCCGGCGATCCGCAAGGCGCGGCCGGACCTGCCGGTGATCGTGATCTCGGCCCAGAACACCATCGTCACCGCCATCCGCGCCACCGAGGCGGCGGCCTTCGACTATCTGCCCAAGCCCTTCGACCTGCCCGACCTGATGACCCGGGCCGGGCAGGCGCTGTCGCGCGTGCGCAGGTCCGAGCCGGCCGCGGCGGCTTCGGCCCCGGCCCCGGCCGCGGCGCCGGAATCCGGCGCCGATCCGGCCCTGCCGCTGATCGGCCATGCTCCGGCCATGCAGAACCTGTTCCGCATGGTGGCGCGGGTGCTCAACGCCGACCTGCCGGTGATGATCGCGGGCGAGGCCGGGGTGGGCAAGACCGTGGTCGCGCGCTCGTTCCACGATCTTTCCGACCGGCGCGAGGCGGGCTTCGTGGTGCTGACCTCGGCCGACCTGTCCGAGGAGACGATCCACAGCGCCGCCGAGCGCGCGCAGGGCGGCACGCTGCTGATCGAGGATCCGGCCGGCTTCGACACGGCCGCCCAGGCCCGGCTGATCGGCATGATCGAGGCCTGGGAGGTCGGGCCCGGCCGCAACCTGATGCCGCGCCTGGTCTCGACCACCGGGCCCGACCCGCAGGCCGACGTGGCCTCGGGCCGGCTGCGGGCGGACCTGTATTACCGGCTGGCGGGGGTGACGGTGACGGTGCCGCCGCTGCGGGCGCGGGTGGACGACATCCCGCCGCTGGCCCGGCACCTGCTGGCCCGCGCCGCCGCCCAGGGCCTGCCGCAGCGCAGCCTGTCCGAAGGCGCGACGGCGCTCATCCGCGCCTATCCCTTCCCGGGCAACGTGCGCGAGCTGGAAAACCTGATGCGCCGCCTGGCCCTGACCGCCGCCGCGGCCGAGATCACCGAGGCCGAGGCCGCCGCCGCGCTGGCCGAGTCGAGCCCGATCGTGCCGCCCGCCCCGGCGGCGGCGCCCGCCGCCCGGCCGGCAGCCGCGACCGCCGCCGGCCCAGCGGCCGCTTCGGCCAATCCGCTGGGCGAGCCCGCGAACATGCGGCTGGCGCAATCGGTGGAAATGCACCTGCAACGCTATTTCGACCTGCATGGCGACGACCTGCCGCCGCCCGGCCTTTACGACCGCATCCTGCGCGAGATCGAAAAGCCGCTTCTGGAGATCGCGCTGGACGCCACCGGCGGAAACCAGCTGCGTTGTGCCGATCTTCTGGGCATCAACCGCAATACGCTGCGCAAGAAACTGACCGACCTGAATATCGAGGTGACACGGCGGCGCAAACTGATGTAAAACGGCCACAGATGGCCTTGCGAGAGTCGCTGAACGGCCACAGAACGGCCGCGGACACAGCGGCGAAACCGTGAGGACGGGCAAGGTGGCGGGAACGCTGTCCAGGGGCACATGGGAACGCGTCGCACGGTTGCGGCGCCTGCGGCTCTATCGCAATGCGGCGACCCTTGGCCTGGTGCTGCTGGGTCCGGCGCTGGCGGGGCTGACCTTCGCGGTGATGGGGCCCTTCGCCAATGCCGTTTCGGGCGGTTCGCTGCTGCGGCTGGTGCTGCTGGCCGATCTGCTCTACCTGATCGTGCTGACCGGGCTTGTCGTGGCGCGCATGGCGCAGATCGTCGCGGCGCGGCGCAAGTCGGCGGCGGGCTCGCGGCTGCACATGCGGCTGGTGGGGGTCTTCGCCACCATCGCGCTGGTGCCGACAGTGCTGGTGGCGCTGTTCGCCGGCCTGACGGTGAATATCGGCCTGGAGGGCTGGTTCTCCAACCGCGTGCAGCAGGTGGTCTCGACCTCGCTGGCGGCCGCCGAGGCCTATCAGGACGAACATCGCCGCGACCTGACCAATGACGCCAAGCTGCTGGCCGGGGCGCTGACGCAAGAGGCGCGGCGCAACCCGATGCTGGACGACGGCGAGCTGCGGCTGCTGCTGGGCCAGTTTCAGGCGCTGATCCAGCGCGGGCTGCGCGAGGCCTATATCATCGACGGCCGCGGCACCATCCGCGCCCGGGGCGAGCGCAGCTATCAGTTCTGGTATGAACAGCCCGGCCCCGCCCAGTTCGACGAGGCGGCGACCCGCGGGCTGGTGCTGATCGAGGACTGGCAGAACAACGAGTTCCGCGCCCTGGTGCCGCTGGCGCCGCTGGCCGACCGCTATCTCTACGTCACCCGCGACGTGGACGGCAGCCTGCTGGGCCTTCTGGACGACACCCGCCAGACCGTCGGCGAATACCAGCGGCTGGAGCAGGAGCGCGGCCGGGTGCTGTTCGAGTTCTCGCTGCTCTATCTGGGCTTTGCGCTCTTGCTGGTGGCGGCGGCGATGTGGCTGGGCCTGTGGTTCGCCGACCGGCTGTCGCGGCCCATCGGCCGGCTGGCCGAGGCCTCCGAACAGGTGGGCGAGGGCAATCTGGACTTCCAGATCCCCGCCCCCGACACCGGCGACGAGATCCAGACCCTGGGCGAAAGCTTCAACCGCATGACCCGGCAATTGAAGCAGCAGCGCCAGGAGCTGGTGGAGAGCTACCGCGCCGCCGACGACCAGCGCCGGCTGTTCGATTCCGTGCTCTCTTCGGTCACCGCCGGGGTGATCGGCCTCGATGCGGCGGGAGAGATCGACTTCCTGAACCGTTCGGCGGCGCGGCTCCTGGGCCTCGATCCGGCGACGGCGCATGACCGGCTGCTGTCCGAGGCGGTGCCGGAATTCGCGCCGCTGTTCGAGCGCCTGTCGCAATCGGTCAACGAATCGGTGCAGGACGAGATCCGCCTGACCCGCGAGGGCCGCGTCGAAAGCCTGCTGGTGCGCATGGCGATCCGCCGCGGCGCCGCCGGGGGGCTGGAAGGCTATGTCGTGGCGCTGGACGACGTGACCGACCTCGTGTCGGCGCAGCGCATGGCGGCCTGGGGCGACGTCGCCCGCCGCGTCGCGCATGAGATCAAGAACCCGCTGACCCCGATCCAGCTTTCGGCCGAGCGGCTGAAGCGCAAGTTCGGCCCCATCGCCGGCGAGGAGCGCGAGGCCCTGGAGCAATATACCGAGGTCATCATCCGCCAGACCAACGACCTGCGCCGCATCGTCGACGAGTTCAGCCGCTTCGCCCGCATGCCGGAACCCGACCGCAAGGAAACCGACATCGCCAAGCTCCTGCGCGATGCCGAGCTGATGCAGCGCGACGCGCTTCAGGGCGCTCTCGTCTCGGATATCCCCGACGAGCCGGTGATCGTCGATGCCGATGCCGGCATGATGCGGCAGGTCTTCACCAACCTGCTGAAGAACGCCGGCGAGGCGCTGGACGAGCTGCGCGCCGACCCGCCCGAGGGCTGGCAGCCGCAGGTCCGGGTCATGCTGCGCGTGGCCCCCGATGCGGTGACCATCCGCATCACCGACAACGGCCCGGGCCTGCCCCAGGACCGCACCCGGCTCTTCGAACCCTATGTCACCATGAAACCCGGCGGCACCGGGCTCGGCCTGCCGATCGTCAAGAAGATCGTCGAGGAACACGGCGGCAGCCTGATGCTGACCGACGCCCCCGAAGGACGCGGCGCCATGGCCGAGATCCGCCTGCCGCGCGAGCGCCAGCCGGTGCGCCTGTCCGCGCGCCGCCACAAACACGAGCAGGAAACATTCAAATGAGCGATATTCTGATTGTCGATGACGAGCGGGACATCCGCGAGCTGATTTCCGACATCCTGCGCGACGAGGGCTTCTCGACCCGCCTCGCCGCCAATTCCGACCAGGCGGTGGCCGAGCTGAACGCGGCCGAGCCGGCGCTGATGATCCTCGACATCTGGCTCAAGGACAGCAAGATGGACGGGATCGACATCCTCAAGCAGGTCAAGCGCAACAATCCCGACGTGCCGGTGGTCATCATCTCGGGCCACGGCAATATCGAGATCGCGGTGGCGGCGATCAAGCAGGGCGCCTACGACTTCATCGAGAAGCCCTTCAACATCGACCAACTGCTGGTGGTGATCCGCCGCGCCATGGAGACGGCGCGGCTGCGGCGCGAGAACTCGACGCTCAAGCGCGGCGAGGCGCGGGCCTCCGAGATGCTGGGCAATTCCGCGCCCTTCCGCCGGCTGCGCGAACAGCTCGACAAGGTGGCGAAATCGAACGGCAGGGTGATGCTGACCGGCGAGCCGGGGGCGGGCAAGGAGATCGCCGCGCGCTATGTCCACGCCCACAGCCCGCGGGCGCGCGAGCCCTTCGTCACCGTGCCCTGCGCCACCATCGAGCCCGACCATATGGAGGAGGTGCTCTTCGGCCGCGAGACCCCCGAGCGCGGCATCGAGCCGGGGCTGCTGGAGCAGGCGCATGGCGGGGTGATCTATTTCGACGAGGTGGCGGACATGCCGCTGGGCACCCAGCCCAAGATCCTGCGGGTGCTGACCGAGCAGCAGTTCCAGCGCGCGGGCGGCACCGACAAGGTGCGGGTCGACCTGCGGGTGATTTCCTCGACCAACCGCGACCTCGCGGCCGAGATCGCCGCCGGCCGCTTCCGCCAGGAGCTCTACGACCGGCTGAACGTGGTGCCGGTGCCGGTGCCGTCGCTGGCCGACCGCCGCGACGACATCCCGATGCTGGCCGAACATTTCATCGAGAGCTTCCATGCCGGCCAGGGCCTGCCGCTGCGCGCCCTGCCCGAGGAAACCTGCGCGGCGCTGCAGGCGATGAACTGGCCGGGCAATATCCGCCAGCTGCGCAACGTGATCGAGCGGGTGCTGATCCTGGGCGACGGCACCGGGCCGATCCAGCCCGCCGAGCTGGAAACCCAGAACGGCGGCGCCAGCACCGGCGAGGCCCTGGCGCTTGGCCCGCAGATCACCAGCCTGGCGCTGCGCGAGGCGCGCGAGCTCTTCGAGCGGGAATACCTGCTGGCGCAGATCAACCGCTTCGGCGGCAATATCAGCCGCACGGCGCAATTCGTCGGCATGGAACGCTCGGCCCTGCACCGCAAGCTGAAGTCGCTGGGCGTCGTCGGCGGGATGCGCGTCGAGGAGGAGCTGATGGGGAAATGACGGCGGCGCCATGCCGGTGGCGCGGTCGCATGAGTATTTGGAAAACGGTGAATGGCAGATGCTGCGCCCCGGATCACCGGGAGTTCTGCAGATCACTCCAGGGCGACCCCGGGGCGCTTTCACCGTTTGCGGTCATCGGCTCTCCAGCCTGTACCGCATGGTCTGTCTACAGGGGCGAGGTTAAGAAAAGCCTAACCGCTTCACCGTTTCCCAAATACTCATGCGGCGGTGGGACAGGCGCTGCGACTGCACGGGTGGCCCTGATGTTTTCGCTGTATCCGTCGCCCGCGCCGCGCGATAGGATCGCGCTTCACGAAGGGCATGGACCGGGGCCGGAATGAAGATCATCATCTGCGGGGCGGGGCAGGTCGGCTGGCATATCGCGCGCCATCTGGCGGGCGAGCGGAACGACGTCACCATCATCGACACCAATGCCGAGCTGGTCCGGCGCGCCACCGATGCGCTGGACGTGCAGGGCGTCACCGGCTTTGCCAGCCATCCCGACGTGCTGGACCGCGCCGGGGCGCGCGATGCCGACCTGATCATCGCCGCGACCCATTCCGACGAGGTGAACATGGTCACCTGCCAGGTCGCGCATTCCGTCTTCCAGGTGCCGCGCAAGATCGCCCGGCTGCGCAGCTCGGCCTATCTGGATGCGATCTATTCCGATCTCTACCGTACCGACCACCTGCCCATCGACGTGGTCATCAGCCCCGAGCGCGAGGTGGCGCGGGCGGCGATCCAGCGGCTCTCGGCGCCCTCGACCTTCGATGCCGAGACCTTTCTCGAGGGCCGGCTGCACCTGCTGGGCATCCTGCTGGAGCCGGACAGCCCGGTGCTGAACACGCCGCTGCGCCAGCTCAACGACATGTTCATCAGCCTCAGCGCCATCGTCAGCGGCGTGCGGCGCGGCGGCAAGCTCTTCGCGCCCGAGCCGGGCGACCAGCTGTTCGAGGGCGATCAGGTCTATGTCTTCACCCTGGCCGAGGACGTGCCGCGCACGCTGGAGATCTTCGGCAAGCCCATGGCCAAGCAGGAAAGCGTGGTCATCATCGGTGCCGGCAATGTCGGCCTTGCCGTGGCCCAGGCGCTGGAGGCGCGGCCCGAGCGCATCCGCGTCAAGCTGATCGAGCGCAGCCGCGCCCGGGCCGAGGATGCGGCCGACGCGCTGAACCGCACCATCGTGCTGAACGGTGACGGGCTTTCGGCCGAGCTGCTGGAGGAGGCGGCCGTGCCGCGCGCCGATGCGGTGCTGGCCATCACCGACGACGACAAGACCAATATCCTGGCCGCGGTGCGCGCCAAGCAGGCCGGCGCCAAGCTGGCGATTTCGCTGGTCAACGATCCGACGCTGATGTCGCTGATGGAGCCGCTGGACATCGACGCCTTCATCAATCCGCGCGCCAGCACCGTCTCGACCATCCTGCGCCATATCCGGCACGGCCGGGTGCGCGACATCTATTCCATCGGCGATGCCGAGGCCGAGGTGATCGAGGCGCAGGTCCTGTCCACCTCGCCCATCGCCGGCCGGGCGGTGCGCGACATCGAATTCCCCGAAGGCGCGCTGATGGGCGCGGTGCGCAAGGGCGAGCGCGTGATCAAGCCGACGGGCGACCTGCGCATCGAGGAGGGCGACATCGTGGTGATCTTCGCCCTGACCTCCGACATCCCCGAGGTCGAGCGCCTGCTGCAGGTCTCGATCGACTTTTTCTGAGGCGTCGGCATGAAGCTCCTGCTGCGCCTGCCGCTGATCGTGCTCCTGGGGGGGATCGGGGCGCTGGCCATGGTGCTGCCGGGGCTTTACGCCCATGCGCAGGACAGCCACAAGATCGGCTCGATCTTCCTGGGCGCGGCGGGGCTGTTCGTGCTGCTGGCGGCGATCCTGGGCATCGCCACCGCCGGCACGCCCGAGGGGCCGCGGGCGCGCAGCGTGCTTCTGACCATGCTGGGCACCATGGCGCTGCTGCCGGCCATGCTGGCGGTGCCCTTCGCCCTGGCCCTGCCCGATACCGGGTTCTTCAACGCCTGGTGGGAGATGATCTCCTGCCTGACCACCACCGGCGCCTCGCTTTATTCCCCCGAGCTGCTGCCGGCGCCGCTGCATCTGTGGCGGGCGCTGGTCGGCTGGCTGGGCGGGCTGTTCATGCTGGTCGCGGCCATCGCGCTGCTGGCGCCGCTGCGGGTCGGCGGGTTCGAGATCATGTCCTCGCCCTATGGCCGCAGCGAGCGGTTCGAGCGCCTGCCGCGCTCGGCCGAGGGCCCGGACGCCCTGGCCCCGCTGACCCATCCCGCCTTCCAGACCGAGCTGGCCGATCCGGCGCATCGGGTGATGCGGGCGGGGCGGGTGGTGCTGCCGGTCTATGCCGGGCTGACGCTGCTGATGTGGATGCTGCTGCTGATGCTGGGCGAAACCGGTCTGGTGGCGCTGACCCGCGCCATGGGCACGCTGTCGACCAGCGGCATCAGCCCGGTGGGCGGCCCGGCCGGGCAGGGCAGCGGCATCGCCGGCGAGGTGGTCATCTTCCTGTTCCTGATCCCGGCGCTGTCGCGCCGGTTCTGGCCGGGCGGCGGCGAGCTCAGGGCCAGCGAGAGCTGGGCCGGGGATCCCGAGCTGCAGATGGCCGCCGGCGTGGTGCTGCTGGTCTCGGTCGTGCTGTTCGCCCGGCATTTCGCCGGCGCCATCGGCGTCTCGCCCGAGGGCGGCATGGGGGTGCTCGGCACGCTGGACAGCGCCGCCTCGGCCGCCTGGGGCGGGATCTTCAACGGGCTGAGCTATCTGACCACCACCGGCTGGAACTCGGTCGAATGGCAGGGGGCGCGCAACTGGTCGGGGCTCAGCTCGCCGGGGCTGATGCTGGCCGGGCTGGCGATGATGGGCGGCGGCGTCGCCACCACGGCGGGCGGGGTCAAGCTCCTGCGGGTCTATGCCCTCGCGCGCCATTCCGAGCGCGAGCTGGAGCGGATCGTGCATCCCAGCTCGGTCGGCGGCGGCGGGCTGATGGCGCGGCGGCTGCGGCGCGAGGGCGCCTATCTCGCCTTCATCTTCTTCATGCTCTTCGCCAGCTCCATCGCGGTGACGGTCATGCTGATCTCGCTGCAGCGGGTCGAATTCGATTCGGCAACGATTCTCTCCATCGCGGCGCTGACCAATACCGGGCCGCTGGCCGGCGCGATTCCGCTGACGCCGACCTTCCAGGGCTCGGCCGGCATGGCGGGGGCGCCCTGGGCGGGCTGGGCCGGGCTGCCGGGGCTGACCAAGGCGGTGCTGGCCGGTGCGATGATCGTCGGCCGGGTCGAGACCCTGGCGATCCTGGCGCTGGTCTCGCCCGAATACTGGCGCCGTTAGGGCGGACACATGCTTGCAAGCGGCTGCCCGCTCGCCTAAGTCTTGAAAACCAGCGATAAGAACAAGGTGCCCCGAATGGCCGGCGACAAACAGAACCTCCAGGACGCTTTTCTGAACCATGTGCGCAAGGGCAAGGTCCCGGTCACGATTTTCCTTATCAATGGTGTGAAATTGCAGGGTGTCATCACCTGGTTCGACAATTTCTGCGTGCTCCTGCGCCGCGACGGACAGTCGCAGCTGGTCTACAAGCACGCCATTTCCACCATTATGCCGGGGCAGCCGATCAGCCTCTATGACGGCGAGGACTGATTGGCCGAGCCCTCGGAAACCCGCGAGCGGCCGACCCGCGCCTATGTGATCCATCCCGATCTGGGCAATTCGCGCACCCGCCGCTCGCCCGAGCTGGCGCTGGAAGAGGCCGTGGCGCTCGCCCATGCGCTGCCCGCCATCGCGGTGACGGGGGCCGAGGTGGCGCGGCTGCGCAATCCCGATCCGGGCATGCTGTTCTCCAAGGGCAAGCGCGAGGAGATCGGCCAGCACCTGCAGGCCGCCGCCGAAGGCGAGGGGGCGGAACTGGTGCTGATCGACGGGCCGGTGACGCCGGTGCAGCAGCGCAACCTGGAAAAGGAATGGGGCGTCAAGATCCTCGACCGCACCGGACTTATCCTGGAAATCTTCGCCGACCGGGCGCAGACGCGCGAGGGCGTGTTGCAGGTGGAACTGGCGGCGCTGGCCTATCAGCGCACCCGGCTGGTCCGGGCCTGGACCCACCTGGAACGCCAGCGCGGCGGGTTGGGCTTTGTCGGCGGCCCCGGCGAGACTCAGATCGAGGCCGACCGCCGCGCCATCGACGAGCAGGTGATCCGCCTGCGCCGGCAACTCGAGCGGGTGGTCAAGACCCGCGAGCTGCATCGCAAGGCCCGCGCCAAGGTGCCCTATCCGATCGTGGCGCTGGTCGGCTATACCAATGCCGGAAAATCCACGCTGTTCAACAGGCTGACCGGGGCCGAGGTCCTGGCCCAGGACCAGCTTTTCGCCACGCTGGACCCGACCATGCGGCAGATGGTGCTGCCGGGCGGGCGCCGGGTGATCCTGTCCGACACCGTGGGCTTCATCAGCGACCTGCCGCATGAGCTGGTCGCCGCCTTCCGCGCCACGCTGGAGGAGGTGCTGGCCGCCGACCTGATCCTGCATGTCCGCGACATCAGCCATCCCGAGACCGAGGAACAGGCAGGCGACGTGGGCGAGATCCTCGATTCGCTGGGGGTCGAGGAGGACGTGCCGCTGATCGAGGTCTGGAACAAGATCGATGCGCTTTCCCCCGAAACCCGCGCGGCGCTGCGGCGCACCGATGCGCGGACCGCGGGGGTTCAGGCGATCTCGGCGCTGTCTGGCGAGGGGCTGGAGGCATTGCTGGCCGCCATCGAGGCGCGGCTGGCCGAGGTGCTGGACGAGCCGCGCCTGGAGGCCGATCTGGTGCTGCCGCATTCGGACGGCCGGCGCCGGGCCTGGCTGCATGAGCGCGGCGTGGTGGAGGCCGAGGAACTGGCCGAGGACGGCGTGCATCTGCGCCTGCGCTGGACGGAGCGGCAGAAGGCGGCCTTCGAGGCGCTTTGACCGGCACCGTCGCGCGGGCGGCTTTTGAAAGACGGCAGCGGTCGCAAGAGCCGGGCGCGGCCGGTGCCGATTGAGCGGCTGCGATTTGGGTATTTGGGAAACAGAGAAGCCAAGGCCGGGCCGCAGGGCGCGGCCTCTTCGCTTTCACGATTTCCTCAATGTCCGAATTCCATCCTGCCGGTCGGTTTGGGGCAAAGGCGGCTTCTCTGTTTTCCAAATACCCATGTCGCGACGGAACGGCCGGGGCCGAGGCTTCCCGTTTGGGGTCAGGCCGGCAGGGCGGAAAGCTCGTGCGCCCAGGGTGGGTTGGCGCCGGGGCGCGAGACGGTGATCGCCGCCGCCCGGGTGCCGAGCGCCAGCGCCTGGGCGACAGCCTCCGGCGTCAGGCGTTCCAGCCCCTCGCGCGTCAGCACGCCCGCGCGGTCGAGCGCGGCCAGCACCCCGGCGTTGAAGGTGTCGCCGGCGCCGATGGTGTCGGCGACCTCGACCCGCAGGGCCTGGGCGGCCAGCGGCTCGCCCGACCAATGCGCCCGCGCTCCCGCCGAGCCGCCGGTCTGGAAGACCACCCGCGGCCCGCGTGCGAGGATCGCGGCGGCGGCCTCCTCGAAGCTTGCGCCCGGCATCAGCCAGTCGAGGTCGTCGCCCGAGAGCTTGATCAGGTCGGCCATGCCGATCAGCCGGTCGAGCCGGGCGCGATAGGCCGTCTCGTCGGCGATGAAGAAGGGGCGGATGTTGGGGTCCAGCATCACCGGGATGCGGTGGCGGACGCGTTCCACCAGCGCCTCGACGGCGGCGCCGCAGGGATCGGGGACCAGGCTGATGCCGCCGATGAACAGTGCCGAGACCGCGTCGGGGATCTCGGGCAGGTCCTCGGGCGCCAGCATCCGGCCGGCCGAGCCCTCGTCGTAGAAGGCATAGCGCGCCTCGCCCCCGGTCAGGGTCACGAAGGCCAGCGTGGTCAGCCGGTCGCTGCGCGGGCAAAGGCCGGTATCCACCCCCGCCTCGGCCAGCGGGCGCAGCAGCATCTCGCCGAAGGTATCGCGCGAGATCGGCCAGAGATAGCCCGTGTCGATGCCCATGCGGCCAAGCGCGATGGCGGTGTTGTAGACCGCGCCCCCGGGCAGGGGCCGGTAATGGGCGCCCTCGGGCACCATGTCGATCAGCGATTCCCCGGCGCAAAGGATCATCGGCTTCCCCTCCCGTTTCTTAGCCGCTTCGGACGGCGGGACCGTCCGCTCCTGTCTCCTGATAGCGGTAACTGCCGCTGATGGAAATATCCGGCGTCAGGTCGGCGGCGCCGAAGCGGATGAAACCGCCGCGCTCGTTCAGCCAAAGCGCCGCCAGAAGCAGCGCCAGCGCCAGCAGCACGGCAAGGGCGATCTTCCAGACAGACCAGGGCCGCTCGCCCTGCACGCGGCCGGACTGGCCATTGACCACGAAACGATAGCTCTTGCCGTTGTAGCGATAGGCGGCGGTCCAGACCGGCAGCAGGATATGCTTGAAGGTCTCGTTCGCGAAGCGGGTCTCGATGCCGGTGACGCGCTGTTCGTTGCCGCCGATGGCGCGGCGCACATCCATGGCGATCACCCCGGCCATTTCCTGCCGGGCGATGTCATGACCCGAGCCGAGCGGGATCGTATAGCCCTCGGCCAGGAAGCCGGCCAGGTATTCGGGCCGGTAGGGCACCAGATGCGACAGGTCCCAGGGCGTCAGCGCATCGGTGATGCGGCGCGGCAGCGCGCTGGAGGCCAGCACCAGCACATCGTCGAAATTCCGTGCCACCTGGCCCGAAACCGGGGTCCAGCGCGTCTTGCGCACCTGCTGCGCCACCCGTTGCTGGCGGCCGTTCACCATTTGCGTGACGTAGACGGTTTCGTAATACCAGTCGCCGCGGGCGCCGCTGTAGCGCGAGGCGGTGTCGGCGTCGAAGGTCCAGAAGGGCGAATAGACCCCGCTCATCTTCTTGCCGCGCCGGGCATAGGCGGTCAGGCCCGAGGGCGCGAACCACAGCCCGCGCAGCCAGTCCTCGAGCGCGGCTTTCGCCTGCGCCTCGGTGATGACGAAGGGCAGCACGCCCTGCGGCTTGACGTGGCGCGTCGTGCCGGTGTCGGTGACGACGGCGGTGGCGCAGAACGGGCAGGCCGAGGCGTGGCGGTCGCTGGTGATCTCGACCTTGGCGCCGCAATTCGGGCAGGAGAGGGTGCGCACCGTCTCGGTCAGGTCGCTGTGCCGGTCCAGCGAAAGCCCGTGCTCCAGCGGCAGTTCCTGCAGCTGCGGCGACTTGTGCCCGCCGTCCCATTGCAGCGCCCGCCCGGTCGCCGGGTCGAGCAGGATGGCGCTTTCGCCCCATGGCCCCTGCTGGCTCTGGCGGGAGGGCGCGCGGGCGGGGCCGGGGCCGATATGGCTTTCATGCCCGCAATAGGGGCAGACCAGGCTTTGCTGGCCGGGCGAGAACTCCAGGCTGGCGCCGCAATTCTCGCAAGGATAGCGGTATTCCGAGGGCGGCGTCGGCATTCCGGCGGCTTACTCCGCCTTCGGGATCGGCGGCGGGGGCGGCGGCGCGACGGTGAAGAGCTGGGCGAGTTCGGCGACCTCCTCGGCCGGTTTCCAGCCGTCCTGGCCGGGCGTCCAGACCAGCGTTTCGCGGGTGAAGCCGCCCTCGCGCACCAGGCGGCCGAGATGGGCGCGGCCATAGGGGCCGTCGGCCTGGCCGTTCACGGCGATATGCCAGACGGTTTCGGGATGCAGCGGCGGCGGGGTCTGCGGCGCCTGCTGCTGGGGCACGGCGCCCCAGGGGCCGCGCTGCGCCATGGCGGCGCCCATGCCCGCGCCAAGCCCGGCGCCGATGCCCGCGCCCATTCCCGCACCCATGCCGCCGGGCTGGTTCGAGGCGTTCAGCATCGCCTCGGATGCGGCATATTGGCCAAAGCGGTTCAGGTCGCCGACGATGCCCATCGATGTGCGCTTGTCGAGCATCCTTTCCACCTCGTCGGGCAGGCTGATGTTCTCGATGTAGAATTCCGGGATGGTCAGGCCATAGGCGGCGACGGTGGGGCCGATCGCCTTGGCGACCATCTGGCCCAGGTCGCCGGTATTCGCCGCCATGTCCAGCACCGGGATGCCCGAGCCGGCGATCATGCGCGAGAATTCCTGCACGATGATGTTGCGCAGCTGGAAGCTGATCTCGTCGCGGGTGAATTCGCCGTCGGTGCCGACGATCTCGGTCATGAAGCGGCCGGGGTCGGTCACGCGCATGGAATAGGTGCCGAAGGCGCGGATGCGCACCGGGCCGAATTCCGGATCCCGCGCGATGACCGGGTTCTTGGTGCCCCATTTCAGGTCGTTGAAGCGGGTGGTGTTGACGAAATAGATCTCGGACTTGAAGGGCGAACGGAAGCCGTGGTCCCAGTGCTGCAACCGGGTCAGGATCGGCAGGTTGTTGGTTTCCAGCATGTAGAGGCCGGGCTGGAACACGTCGGCCAGCTGCCCCTCGTGGATGAAGACGGCGGCCTGGCCCTCGCGCACGGTCAGCTTGGCGCCGTATTTGATCGCCTTGCCGACGGTCGGGTAGCGATAGACCATCGTGTCGCGGGTGTCGTCGGTCCATTCGATGATCTCGATGAACTCGCCGCCGAGGATGTTGAACAGGGACATGGGTCTGCCTTTTTCGTTGCGAGGCCGCGGGCTGCCCTTGAGGATAGTGCCGAGGCAGCCCCGCTCGTCAAGCGAGGAGAGGGTGGCGATGGCGGCGCGGATTCATCTTTTCTTGAGGGAAGGGTGATAGCCAGGCGGAAATGCCGCCCCGCCCCCGATCCCGGAGATGTGCCATGCCGAAGCAGCCGGACCGCCCGCCCGACCGAGTTCTGCGCCTGTTGGCGGGGATTGCGGCCTGGCTGGGCCTGGCGTTCCGGTCGCTGCGGGGCGGGGCCCTGTCACACCTCGGTTCCCAGCAGCTCGCGGGCGATCTGCAGCACGATGGGGCGGGCCTCGGCCTCGGTCATGCCGGGGCGCAGGCGGGGGTCGTAGAGGATCTTCAGCAGCAATTCGTCATGCTGCGTCAGATAGGCGAATTCCTCGTCGTCGTTGAAGATCGAGGGGCGCACGCGCGGGCTGTCATTGGCCAGGCCCATGCCCTGCGCCAGTTCCTCGTGGATGCAGGAGCGGCGCAGGCGCGGCGGCAGCTCGGACCGGATCAGCGCCACGGCCTGGGCATAGGCCGGGGAGTTGCCGTTGGAATAGGCGAAGACTGTGCAATAGTTCTGCGGCGCCAGGTCGCGCAGCGCGGCGATGTCGCCGGCCGGGATGCCGGGCACCAGCGAGGACAGGCGCGGGCCGATGGCGCGGCGCTCGTCCTCGTTCAGGATCAGCACGTTGAAATTGCCCGAGGCGCCGGTCAGCGCGACCGGATGGCCGGTGATGCGCTGGAGCCGCGCGGCATAGCCGGCGATCTCGGCCCGGTCGCGGGCCCGCTGGGCGGGGGCGACCGAGTCGCCGAATTCCAGCCGCACCCGCACCGGCTGCTGCCAGCGCCGCAAAGGGGCGGGCGTCGGGCGCGAGACCAGCTTGCCGCCCTCGCGCACATATTCGTCGTGCAGCGCCACCTCGATGAAATCCTCTGCCAGCTTTTCCGGGGTCAGCGCGATCTCGGTGCCGGGATCGGTGCGCAGCCGGCCGCGGGCGATCAGCGCCTCCTCGACGCCGGCGAGATAGTCGCGCATGTTGCGGCTGGCGGGCGAGGCGGCGGCGGCCTCGGCGCGCGCGGTGGCGGCGCGGGCACTTTCGGCGCGTTCGCGGCGCAGCGCGGCCTGATCGACCGGCGGCGGTTCGGGGCGCTCGGGCGGGGGCGGGGCCTCGACCGGGGGCGGCGGGGCCTCGGCCGGGGGCTCGGGCGCGCAGGCGGCCAGCAGCGCCAGCAGGGCCAGCGCAAGGGTCAGGTGCAGGGAGGGACGGGCAGGCAGGGTCACGATGGCGTCGATGCTGGGTTGGGGGATCGGGCGCTGGCCGAGGCGAGGGTCTTGCGCAGCTCGGCCTCCATCGCCTTGAGGTCCTCTTCGGCGGCGGCGCGGCGGGTGCGGCCCTCGTCGGCGATGCGCAGGCTGTCCTCGATGGTCGAGATCAGCTCGGCATTGGCGGTGCGCACCGCCTCGATGTCGAAGACGCCGCGCTCGACCTGGGTGCGGATCTGGGCATTGGCCTCGCGCAGGTTCTTCGCGTTGGCGGTCAGAAGGTCGTTGGTCAGGTCGTTCGCCTCCTTGACCGCGCGGGCGGCCTCGGCGCTGCGCTGGATGGTCACGGCCTGCGCCAGCTGCGTTTCCCACAGCGGCACGGTGTTGACCAGCGTGGAATTGATCTTTGTGACCAGGGACTTGTCGTTTTCCTGCACCAGCCGGATCGAGGGGAGGGACTGCATGGTCACCTGCCGCGTCAGCTTGAGGTCGTGCACCCGGCGCTCCAGGTCGTCGCGGGCCGAGCGCAGGTCGCGCAGTTCCTGCGCGGCCATGACCTTGTCGTTCTCGGCCGCGGCCTCGACAGCCGCTTCCCTGGCGGGGATCTCGTCGCGGTCGATCTGGGCCAGCTTCTCCTCGCCCGCCGCGATGTAGAGCGCGAGCTCGTCATAGAAGTTCAGCGTGCGGTCATAGAGCAGGTCGAGCGACTTGATGTCCTTCAAGAGCCGGTGCTGGTGCTGATCGAGATCGGCGGTGATGCGGTCGATCTGGCCCTGCACCTGTTCGTAATTGGCGACGAACTTGGCGAAGGGCGCGGCGCGGCCCAGAAGCTTCTCCCACCAGCTGCGCTGGCGGCGCACGTCCAGCTCGCTGACCGAGAAGCCGCGGATGGTGGTCACGATCTCGCGCAGGGATTCGCCGGCCGGGCCCACATCCTTGTTCTTGACGTCGGCCAGCATGGCCTGGCTGATTTCCTGCAGCTCGTTCTGGGCCCGGGCGCCGAAATGCACGATCGAGCCGGAGTCGCGGATGTCCACCTCGGCCATGCGCTTGCGGATCTCTTCGGCGACGGCGGGCTCGGCCTCGGCCAGTTTCGGGGCGGCTGCGGGGGGCTCGGGCAGGACGACCGCGGTCACGGTCTGGATCTCGTCCAGGGCGGCCTGGGCGCTGGCCTGTGTCTGCGTGGTCATCCGGCGTCGTCCTTTCCTATGGGAGCGTCTGCAAGAGAGGGGCTCGGCCGCAGAATAGGCCGATTCCCGATGAGTTCAACGAGCGCCCGCAGGTGCGGTTCCCATTGCTTTCAGGGGTGTTGCCATCCTGCCCGAATGGCGCCGGACCGGTGGGGCGGCGGCTTGCCGGCCCAGGGCCGCTTTGCGTTGCGCGGCGGGCGGCGCGCGTGTAGAACCTGCCCGATTGAGCGTTGCGAAGGGAGCCCGTGCATGCGCAGAGTTGTCGTCACCGGTCTGGGGATGGTCACGCCGCTGGCCTCGGGGGTCGAGGAGACCTGGTCGAGGCTTCTGGCCGGAGAATCCGGCGCCGGACCGATCACCCGGTTCGACACCGCGAATGTGGCGACGAAATATGCCTGCGAGATCCCGTTCGGCGACGGCACGGGCGGCAGCTTCAACCCCGACGACTGGATGGAGCCCAAGGACCGGCGCAAGGTCGACGACTTCATCCTTTACGGCATGGCCGCCGCTGCGCAGGCGGTGAAGGATTCCGGCTGGGAGCCCGCGAACGAGGACGAGCGCGAGCGCACCGGGGTGATGATCGGCTCGGGGATCGGCGGGCTGTCCTCGATCGCCGACACGGCGGTGCTGATCAAGGAGCGCGGGCCGAAGCGGGTCAGCCCCTTCTTCATTCCCGGCGCGCTGATCAACCTGGTCTCGGGCCAGGTCTCGATCCGGTTCGGCTTCAAGGGGCCGAACCATGCCGTGGTCACGGCCTGCTCGACCGGCGCCCATGCCATCGGCGACGCGGCGCGGCTGATCATGCTGGGCGATGCCGACGTGATGGTCGCGGGCGGCACCGAAAGCCCGATCTGCGAGATCGGCATCGCCGGCTTCAACGCCTGCAAGGCGCTGTCGACCAAGCGCGAGGACGATCCCAAGGCTGCCAGCCGCCCCTGGGACGAGGACCGCGACGGCTTTGTCATGGGCGAGGGCGCCGGCGTCGTCGTGCTGGAGGAATACGAGCACGCCAAGGCGCGCGGCGCGAAGATCTATGCCGAGATCCTGGGCTATGGCCTGTCGGGCGACGCCTATCACATCACCGCCCCCAGCGAGGACGGCGACGGCGGATTCCGCAGCATGACCAATGCCTTGAAGCGCGCCAACCTGTCGCCGGGCGACCTGGACTATATCAACGCGCATGGCACCTCGACCATGGCCGACGTGATCGAGCTGGGCGCGGTCGAGCGGCTTCTGGGCGAGGCCGCGGGCGATGTGGTCATGTCCTCGACCAAGTCGAGCATCGGGCACCTCTTGGGCGCGGCGGGGGCGGTCGAGGCGATCTTCTGTATCCTGGCGCTGCGCGACCAGATCTGCCCGCCGACGATCAACCTGGACAATCCGGCGCGCGAGACCCCGGTCGACCTGGCCGCCAATGCCGCCGTGCGGCGCAAGGTGGATTACGTGCTGTCCAACAGCTTCGGCTTCGGCGGCACCAATGCCAGCCTGGTGATGGGGCGGGTCGAGGAATGATCTGGCGCCATATCGCGTCGAACTTCCTGACGCTGCTGATCGTGATCCTGATCGCGGTCGCGGCGGCCATCGCCTGGGGCAAGCACGAATACACCAAGCCCGGTCCCAGCGCCGTGGCCGCCTGCGTCCGGGTCGCCCCCGGCGCCAGCCTGAACGCGGTCAGCCAGCAGCTGGCCGAGCAGGGGGTGGTGTCCAATGCCTATGTGTTCCGGGCGGGCGCCGATTATGCGGGGAAATCGCGCGATCTGAAATACGGCTCCTATCTGATGCCGCCGGGGGCCAGCATGGAGGAGATCGTCCGGGTCATCACCGCCGGCGGTCCCAGCACCTGCGGCACCGAGGTGGTGTTCCGCATCGGCGTGCGGGAAAATTCGGTGATCCTGCGCGACATGGATGCCGAGACCGGGGTCTTTGCCGAGCAGGCGAAATACAATCCCGCCAGCGAGCCGGCGCCCGAGGTCATCGTTGCGGCGGAAGCGAAGCCGGACGCGCGGCTGCGCATCTCGGTCGCCGAGGGCGTCACCAGCTGGCAGGTGGTCGAGGGGCTGAAGCAGGCCGGGTTCCTGGGCGGCGAGGTCGCGAAACTGCCCGACGAGGGCATCCTGGCGCCCGACACCTATGACGTCGAGAAGGGCGCCGACCGCGCCGCGCTGCTGGCCGAGATGGAGCGGCGGCAGGCGGCGTTCCTGGCCGCGGCCTGGGAGAATCGCGAGCCGGATCTGCCCTACGAGACGCCGGAAGAGGCGCTGATCATGGCCTCGATCATCGAGAAGGAGACCGGGGTGCCGGACGAGCGCCGGGTGGTGGCCAGCGTCTTCGTCAACCGGTTGCGGCAGGGCATGCGGCTGGAGACCGACCCGACGGTGATCTATGGCGTCACCGGCGGCAAGGGGGTGCTGGACCGCGGCATCCGGGGGTCCGAGCTGCGGCGGCGGACGCCCTACAACACCTATCAGATCGACGGGTTGCCGCCGACGCCGATCGCCAATCCCGGCCGGGCGGCCATCGCGGCGGCGCTGGACCCCGAGGATACGGATTACGTGTTCTTCGTCGCCGATGGGTCCGGCGGGCACGCCTTTGCCCGCACGCTCGAGGAGCACAACCAGAACGTCGCGCGCTGGCGCGAGATCGAGCGGCAACGCGGGCAGCCGCTTTCCCCGGTGCAGGGGGATTGACCGGCGCCGGCCCTTGGCGCGGGCCGGCCGGTTTTTTGAGTATTTGGGAAACGGTGAAGGCACGGCAGTGCCCCGGCGGCGGGTGTTGCGCCGGGCGTGCGCTGCGGTGTTGCGTGAGGCAATCGATTGTTATTGCGGGGGAAAACGGCGCTGGGCGATGCAACCTTTGGTTTTGAGTTGACTCAGCGAACGCCCTGAAGTAGAAATTACCCATGCTGGGAGAGATGGGCAAGCGGCCGGGTCGATGACCTTGGGCCGCTTTTTTCATGTCTCGCTCGTGCGGACAGGCACACGAGGGCAGGGCGATCAAGAATGACCATGAGTTTCGATCCGGGGCCGGAGGCGCCGGAAGGGCCTTTCGTGCCCGGCGCCGCCACGGCGCCCGACATGAGCGTGCTGGACATCGCGGACGGGCTGTTTCGGTCCTATGCGGCGGATCTGACCCGGCTGCGGGAAAAGATCCAGGCAGGCGAGACGGGGGAGTTGAAGGAATCCGGCAAGCTGGTGCGTGACCTTCGGGCCGCGACCCAGATGGTGCTGGAGGAAAGGAGCAGGGTTGACAAGCTTCGCAAGGATGCTGCCGGACAGGTCGGTGCAGGCGCACTCGACCTTGTCGCGGCACGAGACGAGATCGGGCGCCGCCTGGCTTGCCTGCGCCGCGCCGCAGGAGGTTGACGATTTCCTGGGCGGGCTCAGCGACAATGCGCTGGCCGCGCTGCCCTGGCTTTTCGAGTTCTGGGCACTGCCGCATCAGCTGCCGCCCGAGGGCGACTGGAAGACCTGGGTGATCATGGGCGGGCGCGGCGCGGGCAAGACCCGCGCCGGCTCGGAATGGGTGCGCGCGCAGGTCGAGGGGGCGACGCCCGAGGCGCCCGGGCGGGCGCAGCGCGTGGCGCTTGTGTCCGAGACCTTCGATCAGGCGCGGGACGTGATGGTGTTCGGCGAGTCGGGGATTCTGGCCTGTTCTCCGCCGGATCGCCGCCCGGTCTGGGAGGCGGGTCGGCGGCGGCTGGTCTGGCCCAATGGTGCGACCGCGCAGCTCTATTCGGCGCATGAGCCCGAGGCGCTCCGCGGGCCGCAATTCGACGCGGCCTGGGTCGACGAGCTGGCGAAGTGGAAGAAGGCCGAGGAGACCTGGGACATGCTGCAATTCGCGCTGCGGCTGGGGCAGCATCCGCAGCAGGTGGTGACCACCACGCCGAAGAACGTCGCGGTGCTGAAGCGGATCCTGGGCAATGCCTCGACCGTGACCACCCATGCGCCGACCGAGGCGAACCGCGCCTATCTGGCCGAGAGCTTCCTGGCCGAGGTCGAGGCGCGCTATGCCGGCACCCGGCTGGGACGGCAGGAACTGGAGGGCTTGCTGCTCGAGGATGTCGAGGGGGCGCTGTGGACGACCTCGATGCTGGAGCGTTGCCGGGTGGAGGCGGCGCCGCGGCTGTCGCGCATCGTGGTGGCGGTCGATCCGGCGGTGAGCTCGGGCGCGGCCTCGGACGAATGCGGCATCGTGGTCGCCGGCGTGGTCAGCGAGGGGCCGGTCACGGAGTGGCGGGCCTATGTGCTGGAGGATGCCTCGGTCCGGGGCGGGCCGCTGGACTGGGCGCGGGCCGCCGTCGCCGCGATGCAGCGGCACGGCGCCGAGCGGCTGGTGGCCGAGGTCAACCAGGGCGGCGACCTGGTCGAGAGCGTGATCCGGCAGGTCGATCCGCTGGTGCCGTTCCGGGCCTTGCGGGCCGGGCGCGGCAAGGGGCTGCGGGCCGAGCCGGTGGCGGCGCTTTACGAGCAGGGGCGGGTGCATCACCTGCGCGGCCTGGGCGCGCTGGAGGATCAGATGTGCCGCATGTCCGTGGCGGGCTATGACGGGCGCGGCTCGCCCGACCGGCTGGATGCGCTGGTCTGGGCGATCCACGAGCTGGTGATCGAGCCGGCGGCGTCCTGGAGGCGGCCGGCGGTGCGGGGGCTGTAGCGCCGGACCGGGGCTCTGCCCCGGACCCCGGGATATTTACGCAAGAAAGAAGGGCCGTTGGGGGTCCGTGGAGGGTCGCGCGAGCGGCCCTTTTTCATTGGAGATTCAGGAGGGACCGATGGCATTTCCCTGGTTCGGGCGGGGGGCTGCGCCCGCGGAGGTCGAGAAGAAGGCAAGCGCCGCGGGCAAGGTGGTGGCGCTGGCGGCGGGTTCGGGGCGGGTGGTCTGGTCGCCGCGCGACACCGCTTCGCTGACGCGGACGGGCTTCGTCGGCAATCCGGTCGGGTTTCGCGCCGTGCGGCTGATCGCCGAGGCGGCCGCCGCCGTGCCGCTGGTCTGCCAGGATCGCGAGCGGCGCTATGACCTGCATCCGGTGCTGGACCTGCTGCGCCGGCCCAATCCGGGCCAGGGCCGGGCCGAGCTGTTCGAGGCGCTGTTCGGGCAGATCCTGCTGAGCGGCAACGGCTATCTGGAGGCGGTGGGCGAGGGCGCCGGGGGACTGCCGGGCGAGTTGCATGTGCTGCGCTCGGACCGGATGGCGGTGGTGCCGGGGCCGGATGGCTGGCCCGTCGCCTATGAATATGGCGTGGGCGGGCGCAAGATGCGCTTCGACATGGCGGGCAGTCCCGATCCGATCTGCCACATCCGCAGCTTCCATCCGCTGGACGACCATTACGGGCTGTCGCCGATGCAGGCGGCGGCGGTGGCGGTGGATGTGCACAACAGTGCATCCGGCTGGTCGAAGGCGCTGCTGGACAATGCGGCGAGGCCGAGCGGCGCCATCGTCTACAAGGGCGCGGACGGGCAGGGCAGCCTGTCGCCGGACCAGTACGACCGGCTGGTGACCGAGATGGAGATGCACCACCAGGGCGCGAGGAATGCCGGGCGGCCGATGCTGCTGGAGGGCGGGCTCGACTGGAAGCCGATGGGGTTCTCGCCCGCCGACATGGAGTTTCACGAGACGAAGCTGGCGGCGGCGCGGGAGATTGCGCAGGCCTTCGGGGTGCCGCCGATGCTGATCGGCATTCCGGGCGAGGCGACCTATGCCAATTACGCCGAGGCGCACCGGGCCTTCTACCGGCTGACGGTGCTGCCGCTGGTCTCGCGCGTGGCCAGCGCCGTGGCCTGGTGGCTTTCCGAGCATCTGGGGGCCGAGATCGACCTGCGCGCCGATCCCGACCAGGCGCCGGCGCTGGCCGAGGAGCGCGACAGCCATTGGCGGCGCATCGGCGATGCCGCTTTCCTGACCGAGGCCGAGAAGCGCGCCGCGCTGGGGCTGCCGCCGCTGGCGGAGGAATGAGATGGAGGGCTCGCGTTTCGTGAAGGAGCCCTTCGACTGGCACGACCAGCGTTTCGACACGCAGGAGCGGATCATGGCGCTGCAATTCGGCCAGGTGGAGCGGCGGCTGGAGCGGATCGAGGCGCTGATCGAGGGGCTGGAGCGGCGCCTGTGGATGACGGTCTATGGCGTCGTCGCGGTGATCCTGACCCAGGCGGTGCAGTCGATCCTGGAATATGCGCCGAAAGGAGGTTGACGTGAATTCAAAGGATTACGGGCTGGAGTTGAAATATGCGCAAGGCGGCTCTCTGGTCGCCGATGGCACGCGGATCGAGGGCTATGCCAGCCTGTTCGGCCTGGCCGACCAGGGCGGCGATATCGTGGTGCGGGGCGCCTATGCGGCCAGCCTGAAGCGGCTGGCGGCGCGGGGGGACAAGGTGCGGATGCTGTGGCAGCACGATCCCGCCAAGCCCATCGGCGTCTGGGACGAGATCCGCGAGGACGAGAAGGGGCTTTGGGTCAAGGGGCGGCTTCTGCCCGAGATCGCCCAGGCGAGGGAGGCGGCGGCGCTGGTCGAGGCCGGGGCCATCGACGGGCTGTCGATCGGCTATCGCACCGTGAGCGCCGAGCGTGACGGCAAGGGCCGGCGGCTTCTGTCCGAGGTCGAGCTGTGGGAGGTGTCTCTGGTCACCTTCCCGATGCTGGCCGAGGCCAAGGTGGGCCGCAAGTCCGATGGCGCATTGGAACTGGCGGCGGCCTTCCGGGCCGCGACGCGGGCGCTGCGCGCCGAGTGAATTTCACCAGATGGAGGGGACCATGACCGAGGTGAAAGCCGCGGCCGGGGCGGACATGCCCGGCGAGCTGGGGGTCGAGATGCTGGGGTTCGTTAATGAGCTCAAGGCATTCCGCGCCGATATTCAGAAACGACTGGAAGCACAGGAAGAACGCATGACCATGCTGGACCGCAAGACCATTTCCCGCGCCCGCGCCCCTCTGTCGGCCGAGGCCGATCAGGGCGCACCGCATCAGAAGGCCTTCGACGCCTATATCCGCCACGGCGACGACGGCGCGCTGCGCGGGCTGCCGCTGGAGGGCAAGGCGATGACCACCACCAGCGACGGCGGCTTCCTGGCGGCGCCGACCGTGGCCTTGCAGGTGCAGGAGGCGCTGAACGTCACCGCCTCGCTGCGCCGGGTCGCCAATGTGGTGACGGTGGAATCGGCGACCTACGAGGTGCTGGTCGATATGGGCGATATCGCCCATGGCTGGTCCACCGAGGCCGGCACCCAGGCCGAGACAGGAACCTCGACCGTGCAGCGGGTGGTGATCCCGGTGCACGAGCTTTCGGCCATGCCCAAGGCCAGCCAGCGGCTGCTGGACGACAGCGCCTTCGACGTCGAGACCTGGCTGGCCGGCCGTATCGCCGAGAAATTCGCCCGCGCCGAGGCCACGGCCTTCGTCAATGGCGACGGGGTCAACAAGCCCAAGGGCTTCCTGACCCATGCCAAGGCGCCGAACGGCACGGCGACCAATGTGCAGATCGGCACCATTCCTTCGGGCGGGGACGGCGATTTTGCCGCCAACAACCCGGCCAATGCGCTGATCGACCTGGTCTATGCGCTGGGTGCGCAATACCGGGCCAATGCCAGCTTCCTGATGAACTCGAAGACCGCCGCGGCGGTGCGCAAGATGCGCGACGCGGACGGCCGCTTCCTGTGGGCGGACAGCCTGGCCATGGGGCAGCCGGCGCAGCTGCTGGGCTATCCGGTTCTGGTCTGCGAGGACATGCCGGACATCGCTCGCGGCTCGTTCTCGATCGCCTTCGGCGATTTCCGCTCGGCCTATACCATCGTCGAGCGCCCGGACCTGCGCGTGTTGCGCGATCCCTTCTCGGCCAAGCCGCATGTGCTGTTCTATGCCACCAAGCGCGTCGGGGGCGGCGTCACCGATGCCCGCGCCGTCAAGCTGATGGTCTTCGGCTGATCCAGGGCCGAAGCGGGGGCCGCGCGGGCAATGTCCGCCGGACCGGCAAGCCACTGTCCGCGCGCGCGAGGGCGGATATGCGCGGCCCCCTTTTCGTCCAGAGGATGCGGCACCCCTGCGAGTGGGAGAGACGAAGATGATGCTTGTGGAAGTGACAGCGCCCGCAACCGAGGCGCTGCCCGTCGCGGGGTTGCGGGACCATCTGCGGCTGGGAACGGGTTTCGGCATGACCGAGGACGCGGCCGAGACCGCGGCGCTGGCGGGTTTCCTGCGCGCGGCCATCGCCACCATCGAGGCGCGCACCGGCAAGGTGCTGCTGGCCCGGCAGTTCCGGCTGCGGCTGGAGGAATGGCGCGACCCCATGGGCCAGCCGCTGCCGCTGGCCCCGGTCGAGGCCGTCGAGCGGGTCGAGATCGCCGACGCGGCGGGTGCGGTGACGCTGGTCGATCCGGCGCGTTACCGGCTGGTGCCGGATGTGCAGCGGCCGATGCTGAGGCCGGTGGGGGCCTTCCTGCCCTCGGTGCCTTCGGGCGGTTCTGTTTCCATCACCTTCCTGGCCGGCTTCGGGACCGCATGGTCGCGGGTGCCTGCGGATCTGGCGCAGGCGGTGCTGCTGCTTGCCGCGCGCTATCACGAGGACCGAAGCTTCGAGGGCACGCAGGGCGCGATGCCCTTCGGGGTCAGCGCGCTGATCGAACGCTGGCGCCTGGTCCGGGTGTTGGGGGGGCGCGGCACTCCGCGCGGCCGGGCATGAGCGCGCCGCGGCTGACGGTGCCGCTGGTCCTCGAATCTCCGGTCCGCGAGCCGGACGGGATGGGCGGCTTTGCCCTCTCCTGGCAGGAGGTCGGGCGGATCTGGGCCGAGATGCGGTCGGGCGCGGGGGCTGAGCGTTTCGCCGAGGTGGGGGCGCAGAGCGTCGTGACCTGGCGGATCACCGTCCGGGCGGCGCCTGGCGGCGATGCGCGCCGCCCGCGCCCCGAGCAGCGGCTGCGGCTGGGCGAGGGGGCGGATGCCCGGCGCTTCCGCATCGAGGCTGTGGCCGAAAGCGACCCGCAAGGGCGCTGGCTGGTCTGCGTCGCGAAAGAGGAGGCGCTGGCATGAGCTATCTGGGAACGGCCGCGCTGCAGGCGGCGGTCTATCGGGTGCTGCGCGAGGATGCGGCGCTGCACGAACTGGTGGGCGACGCGATCTATGATGCGATGCCGGTGGCGGCGCCGGCGGGCCCCTATGTCTCGCTGGGCCCCGAGGAGGTGCGGGACGCGGGCGACATGACGGCGGCGGGGGCGGTGCATGATTTCGTCGTCTCGGTGCTGTCGGGGGCCGAGGCGGCGGGCGGCTTCGGCGCGGTCAAGGCGGCGGCGGTCGCGGTCAGCGAGGCGCTGGAGACGGCCGAGATCGCGCTGGACCGGGGCCGGCTGGCGGGGCTGTGGTTCCTGCGCGCCCGGGCGCGGCGGGCGGAAAACGGCGCGGGGCGGCGGGTCGACCTGACCTTTCGCGCGCGCATCGACCTGGGTTGAGGAGAGACGGTGATGGCGGTGCAGAACGGACGCGACCTGCTGATCAAGATGGACATGACCGGCGACGGGCATTTCGAGACCGTGGCGGGGCTGCGGGCGACCCGGCTGGGCTTCAATGCCGAGACGGTGGACGTGACGAGCCTGGAGAGCGAGGGCCGCTGGCGCGAGCTGCTGGCGGGCGCGGGGGTGCGCTCGGCCAGCATCTCGGGGTCCGGGGTGTTTCGGGACGGGACCACGGACGAACGCGCGCGGCAGGTGTTCTTCGACGGCGAGGTGCCGCGCTTCCAGGTGGTGATCCCGGATTTCGGCACCGTCGAGGGGCCGTTCCAGATCACGGCGCTGGAATATGCGGGCAGTTACAATGGCGAGGCGACCTATGAGATTTCCATGGCAAGCGCGGGCGCGATCAGCTTCGTCGCCCTCTGAGATGGCCAATCCCTTGGCGGGCGAGGTCGAGATCTTTCTCGATGGCCGGGCGCATGTGGCCAAGCTGACGCTGGGCGCCCTGGCCGGGCTTGAGGCGGAACTGGGCGCCGAGAGCATGATCGCGCTGGTCGAACGCTTCGAGGGCGGGCGGTTCTCCAGCCGCGACGTGATGGCGGTGCTGGTCGCGGGCCTGCGGGCGGGCGGCTGGCCGGGCGGCATGAAGGAGCTGGCCGCCGCCGAGCTGCGCGGTGGGCCGGTGGCGGCGGCGCATGCGGCGGCGGCGCTGCTGGCGCGGGCTTTCCGCATCGAGGGCGCATGAGCGGCCGGCTGGACTGGCCGGGGCTTCTGCGGGCCGGTCTGGGGCCTGTGCGGCTGGGCGGGCTGGGGCTGACGCCGGCCGCGTTCTGGGCACTGACCCCGGCCGAGCTGGCGCTGATGCTGGGCGTCGAGCCGGGGCGCGGGGGCGCGATGACCCGCGACCGGCTGGCCGAGCTGGTCGCGCGCTATCCCGACCGGCCCGCGACATGAACATCTGAAAGAGGAGGCGCCGTCGTGGCGAACAAGGACGGATTCGACCGGCTGGACGAGGACGGGCCCGCCCTGGGCAAGGGCCTGGACCAGAGCGCGCGGATGGCGGCGGCGTTCGACGCCGAGCTGGCGCGGCTGCGCGAGTCGATGATCTATACCAATCGCGAGGTCGGCACGCTGACATCGGGCATCGGCAGCGGGCTGCGCCGGGCCTTCTCGGGGCTGGTCTTCGACGGCATGAAGCTGTCGGACGCCCTGAAGGGCATCGCGCGCAGCATGGCGGATACCGCCTTCGCCGTGGCGATGAAGCCGGTCGAGCAGGCGCTGGCCGGGGCCATCGCGCAGGGGGTGAACGGCATGGTCTCGGCGGCGTTGCCCTTTGGCCAGGGGGCGGCGTTCTCGCAGGGGCGGGTGCTGCCCTTTGCCAAGGGCGGCGTGGTCAGCCAGCCGACCTATTTCCCGATGCGCGGCGCGACCGGGCTGATGGGCGAGGCCGGGGCCGAGGCGATCATGCCCCTGCGCCGCGGCGCCGACGGGCGGCTGGGGGTGGCGGCGGCAGGCGGGGGGCGGCCGGTCAATGTGACCTTCAACGTCTCGACCCCCGATGTGGCGGGGTTCCAGCGCAGCCAGAGCCAGATCGCCGCGCAGATGGGCCGGCTTCTGGCGCGCGGGGAAAGGAACGGCTGAGATGGCATTTCACGAGATCAGGTTCCCGGCGAACCTGTCCTTCGGCTCGGTCGGCGGGCCCGAGCGGCGGACCGAGATCGTCGCGCTGACCAACGGCCACGAGGAGCGGCGCACGCCTTGGGCGCATTCGCGGCGGCGCTATGACGCCGGGCTGGGGCTGCGCTCGCTGGACGATGTGGCGGCGCTGATCGCCTTTTTCGAGGCGCGGGCCGGGCAGATGCACGGCTTTCGCTGGAAGGACTGGGCGGATTGCAAGTCCTGCGCCCCAAGCGCGGCGGTGAGTTTCCTGGATCAGGAGATCGGCATGGGCGACGGGGTGCGGCGGGAATTTGCGCTGCGCAAGGCCTATGCCTCGGGGCCGGCGCGCTATTGGCGGCCGGTGGCGAAGCCGGTCGAGGACACGGTGCTGGCCGGGGTCGGCAATGTCGAACTGCGCGCCGGGGTGGATTTCGCGGTGAATATCGCCACGGGAGTGGTCAGTTTCGCCGCGCCGCCCGAGGCCGGGGCCATGGTCACGGCGGGGTTCGAGTTCGACGTGCCGGTGCGCTTCGACACCGACCGCATCGCGGTCTCGGTCGCGTCGTTCCAGGCCGGCGACCTGCCGCAGGTGCCGGTGGTGGAGGTGCGGCTATGAGCGAGACGATTGCGCGGGCCTGGGCGGTCCGGCGGCGGGACGGGGTGGTTCTGGGATTCACCGATCACGACCGGCCGCTGTCCTTCGAGGGCATCGCCTTCCGCCCCGACAGCGGGCTGAGCGCGCGGGCGGTGGTGCAGGGGCTGGGCCTGTCGGTCGACAACAGCGAGGCGGTGGGTGCGCTGTCGGATGCGGCGATCACCGAGCGCGACCTGATGGCGGGCCGCTGGGACGCGGCCGATGTGCGGCTGTGGGAGGTGGACTGGGCCGATACCGCCAACCGGCGGCTGATCTTTCGCGGCCATCTGGGCGAGGTGGTGCGCAGCGGCGCGGCCTTCCGGGCCGAGCTGCGCGGGCTGTCCGAGCCCCTGAACAAGGCGCAGGGGCGGGTCTATCATCCCCGCTGCTCGGCGGCGCTGGGCGATGGACAGTGCCGCTTCGACCTGACGCGGCCGGGCTATTCGGCCGAGGGGGCGGTGGCCTCGGAGGAGGGCGGACGGCTTACGCTGTCGGGCGTGGCCGGGCATGATGCGCGCTGGTTCGAGCATGGCCAGCTGGTGGTGCTGACGGGCGCGGCGGCGGGGCTGTCGGGTCTGGTCAAGGCGGATGCCGTCCTGCCGGGCGCCCGGCGCGAGGTCGAACTTTGGACGGCGCTGGGCATCCGGCCGGCGGCGGGGGACCGGGTGCGGCTGGTCGCGGGCTGCGACAAGCGGGGCGAGACCTGCCGGATGAAGTTCCTGAACTACCTGAACTTCCGCGGCTTTCCGCATCTGCCGCCCGAGGACTGGCTGATCGCGCCCAAGGTGAACCGATGAGTGCGGCGGCAGAAGCGGCGGTGGTGGCGGCGGCGCGGGCCTGGATCGGCACGCCCTATGTGCATCAGGGCTCGGTTCGGGGGGCGGGGACGGATTGCCTGGGGCTGGTGCGCGGCATCTGGCGCGAGTTCTTCGGCGCCGAGCCCGAGGCCATGCCGGCCTATACGCCGGACTGGGGCGAGGTCGGCGGGGTCGAGCTGCTGCTGGGCGGCGCGGCGCGGTTCCTGCTGCCTGCGCCCGCCGAGCGACCGGGCGACGTGCTGGTCTTTCGCATGCGGGCCGGGGCGGTCGCCAAGCATATGGGAATAGTGGCGGAAACCGGCGAACGGGCGAGCTTTGTCCATGCCTATGACCGGCATGGCGTGGTCGAAAGCCCGCTCTCGGCGCCCTGGCGGGCGCGGATTGCGGGACGGTTCCGGTTTCCGCCGGTTTGAGGGAAAGGTGAGGGCGCAATGGCGACGATTCTGCTGGCGGCGGTGGGCGCATCGCTGGGTGCGGGCTTTGGCGGCACGGTTCTGGGGCTTTCAGGCGCCGTCATCGGCCGGGCCGTGGGCGCGACACTGGGGCGGGTCATCGACCAGCGCCTGCTGGGCGGCGGCTCGAAGGCGGTCGAGACGGGGCGGGTGGACCGGCTGCGCATCCAGACCGCGGGCGAGGGCACGCCGATTCCGCGGCTTTGGGGACAGATGCGGGTGCCGGGCCATGCGATCTGGGCGGGCCCTCTGGTCGAGACGCGGCGCAGGCATGGCGGCGGCAAGGGCGCGGGGCCCAGCGTGACCGAGATCGGCTATCGGCTGAGCTTTGCGCTGGCGCTGTGCGAGGGGCCGATCCTGGGCGTGGGCCGCATCTGGGCGGATGGCGAGGAGATCCCGGCCGACGAGCTGAACATGCGCGTCTATCCGGGCGACGAGGACCAGCTGCCCGACCCGGCCATCGCCGCGCAGGAGGGCGAGGCGGCTCCGGCCTATCGCGGCATCGCCTATGTCGTCTTCGAGAACCTGGCGCTGGAGCGTTGGGGCAACCGGGTGCCGCAGCTGTCCTTCGAGGTGACGCGGGCGGCGAAGCAGGGACGGGGTCTGTCGCGCGAGGTGCGGGCCGTCGCCATGATTCCCGGCACGGGGGAATATTCGCTGGCGACCACGGCGGTCAGCTATGACCTGGGTCTGGGCGAGACGCAGGTGGTCAATCACAACACAGCCGTGGCGCCGACCGATTTCCTGGCCTCGATGCGGATCTTGGGCCGGGAATTGCCGAATGTCGGCTCGGTCTCGCTGGTGGTGTCCTGGTTTGGCGACGACCTGCGGGTCGGTGAGTGCTCGGTACGGCCCAAGGTCGAGGACCTGTCGCGCGACGGGCGCGAGATGGCCTGGCGCGCGGGCGGCATCGGTCGCGAGGGCGCGTCCGAGGTGGCGCGGGTGGAGGGCAGGCCGATCTATGGCGGCACCCCGGCCGACGGCTCGGTGATCGAGGCGCTGCGGGCGATCGCCGAGAGCGGACGCAGGGCGGTGTTCTATCCCTTCATCCTGATGGAGCAGCTGGCGGGCAACGGCCGGCCCGATCCGTGGAGCGGCGCGGCGCATCAGCCGGTCATGCCCTGGCGCGGGCGGATCACCACCAGCATCGCGCCCGGTCGCCCGGGCAGTCCCGCCGGCACGGCAGCGGCCGAGGCAGAGGTGGCGCGGTTCTTCGGCGCGGCCGAGGCGGGGGATTTTTCGCGCGATGGCCGGACGATCACCTATAGCGGACCGGAGGAATGGTCCTATCGCCGCTTCATCCTGCATTATGCGCATCTCTGCGCGGCGGCAGGCGGCATCGACGCCTTCCTGATCCGAGATGATCGGGCTGACGACGATCATGGGGGCCGGCCATTCCTTTCCGGCCGTCGCACAGCTCAAGCGGCTGGCGGCGGATGTGCGCGGCATTCTGGGCGAAGGGGTCAGGATCGGCTATGCCGCCGACTGGTCGGAATATTTCGGCCATCAGCCCGGCAATGGCGACGTGCATTTCCACCTCGATCCGCTCTGGGCGGATGAAAATATCGACTTCATCGGCATCGACAATTACATGCCGCTGTCGGACTGGCGCGAGGGCGAGGAGCATCTGGATGCCCATTGGGGGCGCATAGACGATCCGGCCTATCTGCGCGCCAATGTCGCGGGGGGCGAGGGCTACGACTGGTATTACGCCAGCGAGGCCGACCGGCAGGCGCAGCGGCGCACCGAGATTCGCGACGGCGCGCATCACGAGCATTGGGTCTGGCGCTACAAGGATATCCGCGGCTGGTGGCAGAACCGGCACCACGACCGCATCGGCGGGGTGCGGCTGGCGCAGCCGACGGCATGGGTGCCGCGCTCGAAACCGGTCTGGTTCACCGAGATGGGCTGCGCGGCGCTGGACAAGGGCACGAACCAGCCCAACAAGTTCCTGGACGCGATGAGCTCGGAATCGATGCTGCCCTATTTTTCGGACGGGCGGCGCGACGACGTGATCCAGGCGGCCTATGTGCGGGCGATGACCGAGTTCTGGTCGGACCCGGCGAACAACCCGGCCCGCGGGGCCTTCGGCCGGACTGGGGCGGGGCGGATGATCGACATGGGCCGCGCGCATGTCTGGTGCTGGGATGCGCGGCCCTATCCGGCCTTCCCGGCGCGCATCGACCTGTGGTCGGACGGCCCCGCATGGGAGCGCGGGCATTGGCTGAACGGCCGCGCGGGCGCCGTGCCGCTGGCCGATGTCGTGGCGGAAATCTGCCGAGAGGCGGGCGTGCGCGCCTTTGACGCCGAGGGGTTGCGGGGGTTGGTGCGCGGCTATGCGCTGTCGGGGGCCGAGAGCGGCCGCGCGGCCTTGCAACCGCTGATGCTGGCGCATGGTTTCGATGCGGTCGAGCGCGACGGTGTTCTGCGCTTCGTCATGCGCGGCGCGCAGATCGACGCCGAGCTGGGCCCCGACGACATGGCGCTGGCCGAGGAGGTCGATGCGGTCGAGGTCTCGCGCGCCGCCGATGCCGAGATGGTGGGCCGCATCCGGCTGACCCATGTCGAGGCGGGCGGCGACTATGCCGCGCGCACGGCCGAGACGATGATGCCGGGGGCGGAGTTCCTGGCGGTCTCGGACAGCGAATTGGCGATGGCGCTGACGCGCGGCGAGGGGCGGGCGCTGGCGGAACGCTGGCTGTCGGAAACGGCGGTGGCACGGGACGGGGTGCGCTTTGCCCTGCCGCCCTCGCTGGGGCGTCTGGGGCCGGGCGATGTGGTGCGGCTGGCGGAGCCGGGTGCCGGGGCGCGGCGCTGGCGCATCGACCGGGTCGAGCGGGCAGGCGCGATCACTGTGGACGCGGTGCGGGTCGAGCCGGGGGTCTATCGGCCGGCCCGCGTGGTCGAGGGCGAGGCCGCGCTGCGGCCCTTCGTGCCGCCGATCCCGGTCTGGCCGGTGTTTCTGGACCTGCCGCTCTTGCGCGGAGACGAGGCGCCGCATGCCCCGCATCTGGCGGTGACGGCGACGCCCTGGCCGGGGGCGGCGGCGGTCTGGGTCTCGACCGAGCAGGCGGGAGGATACGGGCTGAACATGACGCTGGCCGAACCGGCGATCATGGGGCGGACCGAAGGTCCGCTTTCGGCGGCGCGGCCCGGGGTCTGGGATCGCGGGCCGGCGCTGCGGGTCCGGATGAAGGGCGGCACCTTGGAATCCGCCTCGCCCGAGGCGCTGATGGCGGGCGCCAACCTGCTGGCGATCGGCGACGGTTCGGCCGAGGGCTGGGAGCTTTTGCAGTTCGCAGAGGCGCGGCTGGTCTCGGCCGGGCTGTGGGAGATATCGACCCGGCTGCGCGGGCAGGCGGGGACGGATGCCTTCATGCCGGCGGTCTGGCCCTCGGGCAGCGTGGTGGTGCTGCTGGACGGCGCGGCGCGTCAGGTGGAGCTGGCGCCCTCGGCCCGCAACCAGCTGCGGCATTGGCGCATCGGGCCGGCCACGCGCGCGCCGGACGACCCGAGCTATCGCCATGTCGCCGCGGCGTTCCGGGGTGCCGGGCTGCGGCCGCTGTCGCCCTGTCACCTGGAAGTCCGCGGCCGGGTCGTGACCTGGATCCGCCGCACGCGGGTGCAGGGCGACGGCTGGGACGGGCCGGACGTACCGCTGGGCGAAGCGGAGGAGCGTTACTCGGCCCGGCTGGTCCGCGACGGGCTGGTGCTTGCCGAGGCTGTGGTGGCGGAGCCGCGCTGGGTGGTGCCGGCGAACAGCTGGTCCCAGGCCATCGCCGGGGGCGGCTTTGCCATCGAGGTCGCCCAGCTTTCAGACACGTTCGGGGCCGGGCCCCATGCAAGGAGGATGATCGATGCCTGAGAACACGACCGCCAATTGCGCCCTGCCGCTGCTGATGCCGGCGCAGGCGCAGAAACATGTCACGGTGAACGAGGCGCTGCTGCGGCTGGACGGGCAGGTCGATCTGGTGCTGCAGAGCCTGACCCGCATCGCCCCGCCCGAGACGGTGGTGGACGGCATGTGCTGGGCCGTGCCGCCGGGTGCGGTCAATGCCTGGGAGGGGCAGGGCGGCAAGGTGGCCATCGGCGCGAATGGCGGCTGGATCTTTGTCCAGCCTGCCTATGGCCGGCGCGCGGTTATCGCCGATCAGGGGGTGGTGGCGATCCATGACGGCACGGTCTGGGTGCCGGGTGCGGTCACGCTGGGCCAGCACGGCTCGGGCCTGCTGGCGCGGCAATTGTCCGAGGACGTGACGCTGGGCAGCGGTGCCTGGTTCGAGACCGCGATGGTCATTCCGCCGGGCGGGCTGGTCATCGGGGCGACGGCGCGGGTGCTGCAGGCGATCACCGGCAGCGCAGCCTCGTGGTCGCTGGGCACGGCGGGCGATGCCCAGAGTCTTGGCCGGTTCGGGCAGGGGCTGGGCAAGGCGCAGGGTTCCTGGGCGCGGGGGGTGCTGTCGCCTCCGACCGCCTTCTGGGAGCCGGTGCCGCTGCGGCTGACCGCCACGGGCGGGCAGTTCACCGGCGGCAGGGTGCGCGTCGTGCTGCATTGGTGGGAGTTGCGGCTGCCGGACTGACGGTCTTTTCGCGCCCGTCGGTTTCCGCTAGACTCGAGGGATGAAACTGACGGGCGCGCCTGAATGAACCTGCAGAAAGACATGATCGAGCCGCTTTCCGATGCTCGGGACGCCCCCCGCGATTCGGTCTGGGGGCGCATCCAGCGCGAGGCGCGGATCGCCGTGCGCGACGAGCCGCTGCTGGGCGCGCTGATCCATGCCGGGCTGCTGCACCATGCGACCTTCGAGGCGGCGCTGGCCTATCGCTTTTCGCTGAAGCTCGCCTCGCGCGAGATGAGCGAGCAGATCCTGCGCGAGATCGCCGACGATGCCTTTGCCCGTGCGCCGGAACTGTCGGCGGCGGCGCAGGCCGACCTGCTGGCCGTCTATGACCGTGACCCGGCCACGCATCGGCTGATGCAGCCGATCCTGTTCTTCAAGGGCTACCAGGCGCTGCAGGCCTATCGCATAGGTCATTGGCTGTGGCAGCAGGGCCGCCGCGACATGGCCTATTTCGTGCAGATGCGCTGTTCGGAAGTGTTCGGGGTGGATATCCATCCGGCCGCCCGCATCGGGACCGGGGTGATGATCGACCATGCCCATTCCATCGTCATCGGCGAGACGGCAGTGGTGGGCAACGACGTGTCCATGCTGCATTCGGTGACGCTGGGCGGCACCGGCAAGGAAGACGGCGACCGCCATCCCAAGATCGGCAACGGCGTGATGATCGGCGCCGGTGCCAAGGTGCTGGGCAATATCCGCGTCGGGCATCACTCGCGCATCGCCGCCGGTTCGGTGGTGTTGGCCGAGGTGCCGCCCTGCAAGACCGTGGCCGGGGTGCCGGCGCGGATCGTGGGCGATGCCGGCTGCTCGGAGCCGTCGAACACCATGAACCAGCTTCTGGGTCACGAGGACCTGTTCTAGGGCCAGTCCGCGTTGCCGCTGCCGGTGAGTTCGGCCAGCGTGACATTCTCGCGCGCGAGCCGTTCGTCGAGGTCGTGGGCGATCCGCGCGGCGAGCGAGAATCCCTGATAGATCAGCGCGGAATAGATCTGGACGGCCGAGGCGCCGGCACGCAGCTTCTGCCAGGCCTGCTCGGCCGAGCCGATGCCGCCGACGCCGATCAGAGGCAGGCGGCCCTGCGTCTCGCGGTAGAGCCGGGCGAGGATGCGGGTGGCGCGGTCGAAGAGCGGCGCGCCGGAAAGGCCGCCGGCTTCCCCGGCATGGGGCGAATCGAGCCCGTCGCGCGAAAGCGTGGTGTTGGTGGCGATGATCGCATCGACCGGGGCGGAGAGGGCCACGGCGGCGATGTCCGCCAGGGCGGCGTCATCGAGATCGGGAGCGATCTTGATGAACACGGGCGGGCGGTTCGGCAGCGCGTCGCGCGCGGCCAGAACCCCTTGCAGAAGTGCTGACAGGGCCTCGGGTCCCTGAAGATCGCGCAGCTTCTCGGTATTCGGCGAGGAGACGTTGACGGTCAGGAAATCGGCATGGGCACCGGCAAGGCGCACGACCTGCGCGAAATCGGCGCTGCGGTCGGCGCTGTCCTTGTTCGCGCCGATGTTCAGCCCGACCGGGATGCCCGCCGGGCGCCGGGCAAGCCGGTCTGCGATGGCCGGCGCGCCTTCGTTGTTGAAGCCGAAGCGGTTGATGATGGCGCGGTCCTCGGTCAGGCGGAACAGGCGCGGCCTGGGGTTGCCGGGTTGCGGGCGCGGGGTGGCGGCGCCCACCTCGACGAAGCCGAAGCCGGCACGCATCAGCGCGGGCAGGGCGCGGGCGTTCTTGTCGTAGCCGGCGGCAAGGCCGACCGGGTTCGGCAGGTCGAGCCCGGCCAGTCGGCTGCGCAGCCGGTCCGAGGTGACGGGCTTGCCGGGCAGCGGCACGAGCCCGCGTTGCAGCGCGAGGATCGAGAGATCATGCGCGCGTTCCGGGTTGAGGCGATGCAGCGCGGCGAGGCCCAGCCGCTCGATGGGGCTCATGCAAGGTCTCCGGTGTCGTGGCCGTCGGGTCCGAGGGGCAGGGGGCGGCTCCAGAGCACATCTCCGGCGCGCAACTCCCGATAGAGATGCGGGAAGAGGTCGCCGCCGCGCGAGGGTTCCCAGCGCAGCTCGGCCAGCGTTTCGGCGTCGAGCGCCAGCAGGTGCAGCCCGTCCTGTCCGGCGAAATGGCGCGCGAGCGTGCCGGGCAGCTGTGCGGCGGTGGAGAGATGGATATAGCCGTCCTGCAGGTCCACCGGCGCACCGGCGCTGCGGCCCTGCCGTTGGAAGGCCTGGAACTCGGCCGCGCGAAAGATCTTGTAAACCAGCATGGCCGGTTCATGCGCCGCGCTGTGCGGGCCGTCAAGCCACGGCTTCGTCAATTGACGGCGTCACTGCCATCCCGCAATCTGCCCCTCGTTCAGACATTCGGGGTGAGAGGGATGGAGATGAAGGGCTGGCTTCTGGTTTCGGCGGCTGCCGTCGCGCTGTCTGCGGGCGCGGCGCAGGCGGATTACACGCTGCATGTGCTGCATATCAACGATTTCCACAGCCGGATCGAGCCGATCAACGCCTATGACAGCACCTGCGATGCCGAGGCCGAGGCGAAGGACGAATGTTTTGGCGGCGTGGCGCGTCTGGCCACCAAGATCCGCGAGTTGCGCGACGGGCTGAAGGCCGAGGGGCAGAACGTGATCGTGCTGGACGCCGGGGACCAGTATCAGGGCAGCCTGTTCTATACCACCTACAAGGGCAAGGAGACGGTCGAGTTCATGAACGCCATCGGCTTCGACGCCATGGCGGTGGGCAATCACGAATTCGACGACGGGCCGCAGGGGCTGCAAATCCTGGCCGAGGGGGCGAAGTTCCCCATCGTCTCGGGCAATCTGGACCTGTCGCAATCGCCCGAGCTGAAGGACAAGATCGACGACGTGCTGGTGCTGGAGGTCGGCGGCGAGAAGATCGGCATCGTCTCGGCCCTGGCGATGGACACGCCCGATACCGCCTCGCCGGGCGAGAAGGTGATCTTCCTGGACGACATGGACAGCCTGAAGGCCGATGTTCAGGAGCTGACCGAGGAAGGCGTGAACAAGATCATTGCCCTGACCCATTCCGGCTACAAGCGCGACCAGGAATTCGCCGCCGAGGTGGCCGGTCTGGACGCGGTCATCGGCGGGCACAGCCATACGCTGCTGGGACAGTTCGAGGGGGCCGCCGGGCCTTATCCGACCATGGTCAAGGGCGCCGACGGCGCCGAGGTGCCGGTGGCGACCGCCTATGCCTATGGCAAGTATCTGGGCCATCTGGTGCTGACCTGGGACGACGACGGCAAGCTGATCAAGGCCGAGGGCCAGCCGATCCTGCTGGACGGCTCGGTCGTGCCGGACGAGAAGCTGGCGGCGCGGGTCAAGGAGATGGGCGCGCCCATCGAGCAGCTCAAGCAGAAGCGCGTGGCCGAGATCGCGGCGCCGATCGACGGCAGCCGGGAATCGTGCCGCGCCCGGGAATGCGAGATGGGAAGCCTGGTCGCCGACGCCATGCTGGCGCGCGTCAAGGACCAGGGCATCACCATCGCGATCCAGAACGGCGGCGGCTTGCGCGCCTCGATTCCGGCAGGGGAGGTCACGATGGGCGACGTGCTCTCGGTCCTGCCTTTCCAGAACACCCTGTCCACCTTCCAGCTGAAGGGCGAGGACGTGGTGGCGGCGCTGGAGAACGGCGCGAGCCAGATCGAGGAGGGCGCAGGGCGCTTCGCCCAGGTGGCGGGGCTGAAATACACGCTGGACGCCTCGGCCCCGGCCGGCAGCCGGATTAGCGACGTGCAGGTGCGCGACGGGTCGGACTGGGTGCCGATCGACCCCGCAGCGGTCTATGGCGTCGTGTCGCAGAATTACATGCGCGCGGGAGGGGACGGCTACCGGGTCTTTGCCGAGAAGGCGATGAACGCCTATGATTTCGGGCCCGATCTGGCGGATGTGCTGGCGGAATACCTGGCCAGGCAGGGGCCGGGCTTCACGCCGAAGCTGGACGGTCGCATCACCGTGAAATGAAGACGGCGCCGGGCCTTGTGCCCGGCGCTTCTTGCGTTTTCCGGGATCAGGCCGGCAGGAAGGCGCGGCTGTTCTTCAGGTGGCGCTGGATCAGCCTGCGGCCCTCGCGCCCGGTCGCCAGGACGCGCGCGGGCGTGGGCGCGCCGTCGGGAAGCCCGGGGAACAGCGCGAAGATCTCTCGGCGCGCGGCGGATGAGAGGCCGATCAGCGCCTGCGGGCCGGTCAGCAGCGACTCGGTCCAGCAGCCGTTCGACAGCACCAGCTCGTGCCGGTCGAAGAGCAGGTGCAGGTAGGTCACGCCCCCGGCGGGATGGAGCGGGCGGATGCCGGGCAGGGCGGTCAGCTGCCGGGCGGCGACCAGAATTTCCTCGGTGCCGAACATGCGCCGGGCGATGGCCGAGCGCAGCAGGATGCGATGCTGGGGCGAGACGACCAGGTCGCGCGCCGGCAGGCCCGGCCCCAGCGCGCCGCCTGCGATCAGGATCGGGCGGAGGTTCGGCTGCAGGTCCAGCCGTGCGGGGTCGAGCTGCGGGCCGCCGATCCAGCGCAGCGGCCGGAGCCCGTGGTCGCGGGTCAGCACCAGATCGCCCGCCGCCAGCGTCTCGACCGGGCGGGGGCCCAGGCCGGTCTCGATCAGCGTGCCCGGGGTGAAGCAGGGCGGTGCCTTGACGGTCTGGTCGTAGGGGAGGGAGGTCTGGCCGATGCCGATCTTGTAGCTGCCGACGAACTGGTAAAGCGCGTCCTGTCGGAATTGCGGCCAATGGCTCTGCCCGTCGGCATCCTGGCGCTGCCTGGGGATGATCAGGACGGTATGGCGGTCGCCGATCTCGATCGGATAGCCGGTGATGTCGTAATCGACATAGGTGGGGAAGGTGACGTAGAATTCGTTGCCCTCGGCATCGCGCAGGATGGCGGCGTCCTGGAGCGAGATGCGCTGGCCGGCGGCCAGCATCTGCGCGCCCGCGCCATGGCCGAAACTGGCGCTTTCAGCCAGGGACTGCCCGCCCTCGCTGCCCGGATCGTCATAGAAGCTGCCCGAGCCGCCGCGCGAGAGATAGCCGAAGGCCGGGTCGTCGTCCTCGATCCGGATCTCGGCCATGTCGGCCTGCGAGAAGTCGATGTCGCGCCGGTTCAGGAAGGGCAGGTATTTGTCCGACCCGGTGGCCCCGGGATCGTTGGGGACCTGGGTTCCAAAGGTCGCCGTGATGATCCGGTATTCCATGGATCCCCCTTTGGCAATTCAAGGTTGTGCATATTGGTTTAAATGCAACCTTGCATTTATCAACAAAAGCACGATTTGTCTTTGAACATGCGGGCAATATGTGGCGATTGCGCAACTTTTGTCGCTATTGTGCGGGCAATCGGGGTCAGGCCTTGGCTTCTTCGCCATCCGTCAGCGCCAGGGATTGGCGCAGGAACCGCTCGAAATCGTCCAGATCCACGGGTTCGAACTGGCCGAAACCCTGCATCCACACCGACGCGCTGCGCAGCCCGTCGGGTTCCAGCTTGCACCAGATGATCCGTCCGCGCCGCTCTTGCCGGATCAGCCCGGCGGCCGCCAGCACGGCGAGATGCTTGGAGATCGCCGCCAGGCTGACCTCGAACGGCGCCGCCACGTCGGTCACCGCCATGTCGTCCTCGAGCAGCATGCCGAGGATCGCCCGCCGCGTGGGGTCGGCGAGGGCGGAGAAAATGGCGTCGAGGCTGGGTTGCTGAGCGGACATCGGCTTTGCTTAACTTGCCGGTTGAATATGCGGCGGATGCGCCCCGGACCGCAAGACCGGGTTTTCCGTCGCGCCGGGCTTTTCACGTATTCAATCTTTTCAATAGCTTGACTGATCCGGTCGCTTGCTTGACTCGGGGGGCGCGAGTCCCTATCACCGCGCCAACCGATAACGGGGGTGTGAGCCGTGGCCGAGGACGACCATGACGCCGCGCGGACCCGGGACGCGGAGCGGCTGCGCGCGCTGGAGGCCCGGCTGGGCAAGAAGGCGGCGGACAAGGCCCCGTCGCGCGGGGAAGAGCATTTCAGCCAGGCCAATATGGCCTGGCGCATGGTGACCGAGCTGGTGGCGGGACTGGCCATCGGCTTCGGGATCGGGTTCGGGCTGGACTATCTGACCGGCCTGCGGCCGGTCTTCATGGTGGTTTTCGTGCTGCTGGGCCTGGTGGCCGGCATCAAGACCATGATGCGGACCGCGAACGAGATAGGCAAGACACCGGGGCGTCCCGGCGACGACAAGGGTGAATGACGATGGCAGAAGAAGAAGCAGGTGGTCTGGTTTTCCATCCGATGGACCAGTTCGTCGTCAAACCGCTGTTTGGCGAAGGGCCGGTGAACTGGTATACGCCGACCAACGCGACGCTGTGGATGGCGCTGGCTGCGCTGGCGATCACCGCGCTGCTGGTCTTTGGCACCCGCGGCCGGGCCATCGTGCCGAACCGGGTCCAGTCCATCGCCGAGCTGCTCTACGGCATGGTCCGCAAGATGGTCGAGGACGTGACCGGCAAGGACGGGCTGAAATACTTCCCCTATGTGATGACGCTGTTCTGCTTCATCCTGTTCGCCAACTTCCTGGCGCTGCTGCCGAAAAGCTTCTCGCCGACCTCGCATATCGCGGTCACGGCGGTTCTGGCGGTTCTGGTCTTCCTTGGCGTCACCGTGCTGGGCTTCGTCAAGAACGGCGCGCATTTCCTGGGCCTGTTCTGGGTCAGCTCGGCGCCGCTGGCGCTGCGCCCGATCCTGGCGGTGATCGAGCTGATCTCGTATTTCGTGCGGCCGGTCAGCCATTCGATCCGTCTTGCCGGCAACATCATGGCGGGCCATGCGGTGATCAAGGTCTTTGCCGCCTTCGCCGCCATCACCGCCATCGCGCCGGTTTCGGTCGTCGCCATCACCGCCATGTATGGGCTCGAGGTGCTGGTCGCGCTGATCCAGGCCTATGTCTTCACCATCCTGACCTGCGTCTATCTGAAGGACGCGCTGCATCCGGCGCACTGAGCCGGGCTCGCAAGGTCTGAAAACGAAAACCCTTTCCAAAGCCTCAAGGAGCATGAACATGGAAAATCTGGGTCAACTGGGACAGTATCTCGGCGCCGGTCTGGCTTGCGTCGGCATGGCCGGTGCGGCCATGGGGGTGGGCAATGTTGCCGGCAACTACCTGGCGGGCGCCCTGCGCAACCCGTCGGCTGCCGCTTCGCAGACCGCCACGCTGTTCATCGGCATGGCCTTCGCGGAAGCCCTGGGCATCTTCTCGTTCCTGGTCGCGCTGCTGCTGCTGTTCGCAGTCTGATCCTTTTGCCATCCTTGCGGTTGGGTGGGGGCGTCACGCGCCCACCCGATTGTGAAACGACCGGCATGGGGTAGGATATGTTCAGCCTGTTGCAACAGACCGCGCCCGTCGTGGTCGAAGAATCTGAAACGGTGGTCATCACCGAATCCGCCGAAGCGGCGGGCCATGGCGCCGATGCGGCCCATGCCGCGGCCGGTGCAGCGGATGCAGCCCATGGCGCGGCTGGCCATGCCGCCAGCGCCCCCGGCATGCCGCAACTGGATTTCACGACCTTCGGCAACCAGATCTTCTGGCTGCTGGTCATCCTGGCCGTGATCTACTGGGTGCTGTCGCGGATCGCGCTGCCGCGCATCGGCGGCGTCATCTCGGACCGCCAGGGCGCCATCACCGGCGACCTGATGGCCGCCGAGGAGTTCAAGCAGAAGGCCAAAGAGGCCGAGGCCGCCTATGACAAGGCGCTGGCCGATGCCCGGGGCGAGGCCCAGAAGATCATCGCCGCCAACAAGGCCGAGATCCAGAAGGAGCTCGACGCCGCAATCGCCCATGCCGATGCGGAGATCGCCGCCCGCGCGGCGGAATCCGAAAAGCGCATCGGCGAGATCCGCGCCTCGGCCGTCGAGGATGCGCGCATGGTCGCCCGCGAGGTGACCGCGGCGCTGGTGGAGAATTTCGGCGGCAAGGTCGATCAGGGTCTGGTCGATACGGCGGTCGATCAGCGGCTGAAGGGGGCGCTGCAATGAAACGTCTGAGCGTTCTCTTCGCCCTGATGGCGAGCCCGGCCCTGGCGGCCTCGGGTCCGTTCTTCTCGCTGCGCAATACCGACTTCATCGTCACGCTGGCCTTCCTGCTGTTCGTCGGCATTCTGGTCTATTTCCGCGTGCCGCAGATCGTCGGCGGCCTTCTGGACAAGCGCGCCGAAGGCATCCGCAACGATCTGGCCGAAGCCCGCCGCCTGCGCGAGGAAGCGCAGGAGATCTATGCGAGCTACGAGCGCCGCCAGCGCGAGGTGAAGTCGCAGGCCGACGACATCGTCGCCAATGCCCGGCGCGAGGCGGTTTCGGAAGCCGAGAAGGCCAAGAAGGCGCTGCAGCTTTCGATCGAGCGGCGCCTGAAGGCGGCCGAGGAACAGATCGCCAGCGCCGAGGCCGAGGCGGTGCGCGCCGTGCGCGACCGGGCCATCCAGACCGCGGTCACCGCCGCGGCCGAGATCCTGGGCAAGCAGGCGACCGCCGAGCAGCGTGCCGCAGGCATCGACAAGGCCATCGACGAAGTGGCCCGCCGGCTGAACTGAGGCCGCGAGGCTTGAACGAAGAAGGGTGCGGTCGAGCATCCTCACGGGACAGTGATCGGACCCCCGGGGCGGAGACGCTTCGGGGGTCCTTGCTTTTTCACCCGAAGCTTTTTCCGTTCGCCGCCTTTTCCGTCCGTCGCGGGCGCAAAGCAAAAGGCCGACAGCCTTGCGGCTGCCGGCCCGCGCCTCGTCTTCCCGGCCGCGATCAGTTGGTCGGGACGATCAGGATTTCCACGCGGCGGTTCTGCGCCCGCCCGGCCGCGGTGTCGTTCGAGGCCACCGGCTGGGTGGCGCCGCGCCCGGCGGTGGTCACGCGGTTCTGCGAGACGCCGCCAGCGGTCAGGATGCCGGCGACCGAACGCGCACGGCGTTCGGACAGGTCCTGGTTATAGGCGGCCGAGCCGGTGCTGTCGGTATGGCCGATCACCTGGATGCGGCTGTTCGGATATTGGTTCAGGTTGCGGGCGATGGTGTAGAGGTCGTTCTGCCCCTGCGCGCCCACGGCCGCCGAATCGGTGGCGAAAAGCGTCGTCTCGGGCATGATGACCGACAGGTGCGTGCCGTGGTTCACCACCCGGATGTTGGGATTGTTCAGCGACTGCTGCAGCGCGCGCTGCTGCTGGTCGAGGATCGAGCCGCCGACGGCCCCCGCCGTGGCGCCGATGATCGCGCCCTTGACGGCGTTCGAGCGGCTTTCGCCCGCGCCGATCAGGCCGCCCACCACCGCGCCCGCGACGGCGCCCTGCTGGGTGCGGCTCATCTGCTGGGGCTGGCCGGAAGGATCGGTCGGCGCGCAGGCGCTGATGGCAATCACGCCGGCAGAGGCGAGAAGCAGCGAAATACGGGTCTTCATTCTTTCACCTTTCTTTTGAGGGCGATCCACCGCCGCCTGTCCTTGCGACGCGGCCGGCCCTGCCGTTTCCGGAAGGCCGGCGACTGATGCCCAAACGCGGCCACATTGGCATGGGTTCCGGGCCAACTCCACCGGAATAGACGGAAAATTCCCCGCCTCGGCTCACAAAGCGGCGATGGCGAGCGGCGCGATGCTCGCGCCTTCGCGCGCCAGCAGCGCGCGCTTGACCGCCTCGCCCCAGTGATAGCCGCCGATGGCGCCGCCGGTGCGGGTGACGCGGTGGCAGGGGATCGCCCAGGAGACCGGGTTCTGCCCGACCGCCGTGCCGACGGCGCGCAGGGCCCTCGGCCGGCCGATGCGCTCGGCCAGCATGGCATAGCTGATCACCTGCCCGGCCGGCACCTGGGCCAGCGCCCGCCAGACCTGCAGCTGGAACGCGGTGCCGGTCAGCCGCACCGCGATCTCGCTCCGCCCGCTCAGCAGCGCCTGGATGGCCGGGGCCAGCGCCTCGGGCGCCTCGACCGTCCGGGCGCGGGGAAAGCGGGCGGTCAGGTCGGCCTCGACCTGATCCTCGGTCATCGGTCCGGCGAAGCCCAGGGCCCAGAGCGCGCCGCCCGCGCCATAGGCGACGACCGTGCCGAGCGGCGTCGGGAAGCGACCGCGGCACAGCACCGTGCCAAGATCGTCGGCCGGCTGGCTGCTGATCGCGACCCGCAGCCCGTGCTCGGCCGGGGCGAAGGAGAAGAGCGTCCGTGTCATCTTTGCCTCGCAACTGCTTTCCGTGGCAGAGTAGCGCGGTCTCGCGGCAAATCCACGCGGGAATGCTTGCGCAGGACCGCCGGGCAGGGCATCTGGGCGCCATGGCACGCAGCATCTCCCTTCGTCTTCCGCCGGCCTTGCCCTATGCGGCGCAGGTCGAGATCTTTTCCCGGTTCCGCGAGGTGAATCCGCAGCCGGTGACCGAGCTGGAATACACCAACGCCTTCACCCTGCTGGTGGCGGTGGCGCTGTCGGCGCAGGCGACCGATGTCGGGGTGAACAAGGCGACGAAATCGCTGTTCCGGCGCGTCGGCACCCCGCAGCAGATGCTGGATCTGGGCCTTGAGGCGCTGACCGAGGAGATCCGGACCATCGGGCTTTACCGGCAGAAGGCGAAGAATGTCATCGCGCTGTCGCGCCGGCTGGTCGAGGAATATGGCGGCGAGGTGCCGCAGTCGCGCGCCGCGCTGATGACCCTGCCCGGCGTCGGGCGCAAGACCGCGAATGTGGTGCTGAACAGCGTGTTCCATTTCCCGGCGCAGGCGGTCGACACGCATATCTTCCGGGTCGGCAACCGCACCCGCATCGCGCCGGGCCGCGACGTCGCCGAGGTCGAGCGCGCCATCGAGGACAACGTCCCCGTCCCTTTCCAGCAGAACGCGCATCACTGGCTGATCCTGCACGGCCGCTATATCTGCCAGGCGCGGCGCCCGCGCTGCCGGATCTGCCCCATCGAAGACCTGTGCCCCTATGAGGAGAAGACCGAATGACCACCCCCTATGTGATCGGCATCGGCAATGCCGTCATGGACGTGATCGCCCCGACCTCGGATGCGACGCTGGCGCGGCTGGAGGTGGAAAAGGGCATCATGCAGCTGATCGACCGCGAGCGGTCCGAATTCCTGATGGCGGCGCAATCGGCCGATCCGCAGGCGGGCAAGGCGCGGCTGGTGCCCGGCGGCTCGGTCGCCAATACGCTGGCGGGGCTGGGGATGCTGGGGCTGCGCACCGCCTTCATCGGCAAGGTGGCCGGCGATCCCCTGGGGCTGAGCTATGCCGAGCAGACCGAGGCGCAGGGCACGGTCTTCGTCAATCCGCCGGTGGCGGGGGAGGTGGCGCCGACCTCGCGCTCGATCATCTTCGTGACGCCGGACGGCGAGCGGTCGATGAACACCTATCTGGGCATCTCGGCCGAGCTGGGGGCCGATGACGTGAACCCCGCGACCTTCAGCGGCGCCGGCTGGCTGTTCCTGGAAGGCTATCTGTTCGACAAGGATGCCGGCAAGGCGGCCTTCCTCAAGGCGGCCGAGGCTTGCCACAAGGCGGGCGGACAGGCGGGGATCGCGCTGTCCGACCCGTTCTGCGTCGACCGCCACCGCGCCGATTTCCGCCGGCTGGTGGCCGGGCCGATGGATTACGTCATCGGCAATGTCCACGAATGGCAATCGCTCTATCAGGTCGAGGATCTGGAGGAGGCGCTGCGGCTGGCCGCGGCGGATTGCGGCACGGTGATCTGCACCCGCTCGGGCGAGGATGCGATCCTGATCCGCGGGGGCGAGCGGGTGACGGCGCCGGTGCATCGCGTGGTGCCGGTGGATGCGACCGGGGCGGGCGACCAGTTCGCCGCCGGGCTGATCTACGGGCTGGCCGTGGGCGCCGATCTGGCGGCGGCGGGGCGCATGGGCTGCATCGCGGCAGCCGAGGTGATCAGCCATGTCGGCGCCCGGCCGGAAAGCGATCTGTTGGCGGCCTTTCGGAACGAAGGGCTGATCTAGCCGCCAGTGGTGCGGGCAGCATGGGTATTTGGGAAACAGAGAAAGCCCGAGCGGTCGAGGTGATCGGCGTCTCTCGGCATGCGCCTTCTCTGTTTTCCAAATACCCATGCGACGTTTCGGACAAGGCCGGGGGTGGCGGCCTTGTCCGGTGGTTCCGGGCTAGGCCGCCTTGCGGGCGGTCTTGCCGTAGAAGCTTTCGCCTTTTGCCGCCATATCCGCCAGAAGCTGCGGCGGGGCGAAGCGCGGGCCGAATTTCTGGGTGAGATCTTCGGCGATCTCGACCGCGCGCGGGGCGCCCAGCATGTCGAGCCAGCCGAAGGGGCCGCCCGACCAGGGCGCGAAGCCCCAGCCGAGGATGGCGCCGACATCGCCTTCGCGGATGTCCTCGAGCACGCCTTCCTCGAGCGCCCGGACCGCTTCCAGAGATTGCGCGAACATCAGCCGGTGCTGGATCTCGGTCAGTTCCGGCTGGCTGTCCGCTTCCGGCCATTCGGTCGCGAGGCCGGACCAGAAGCCCTGGCGCTTGGTCCCCTCGTCATAGTCGTAGAAGCCGGCCCTGGTCTTGCGGCCCAGCCGGCCCTGGTCGGCGAGCTTGAAGATCACCGCATCCACCGCTTCGTCCGGATAGGCGTCGCCCATGGCGGCCTTCGTCGCCTTGGCGATCTTGACGCCGAGGTCGATCGAGGTCTCGTCCACCAGCTGCAGCGGACCCAGCGGCATGCCCATCATCTTGGCGGCGTTCTCGATCAGCACCGGGCTGACCCCTTCGGCCACCATGCGGATGCCCTCGTTGATATAGGGGATGATGCAGCGGTTGGCGTAGAAGAAGCGCGCGTCGTTGACCACGATGGGGGTCTTGCGGATCTGGCGCACGAAATCCAGCGCCTTGGCCACGGCGCGCGGGCCGGTCTGTTTGCCCTTGATGATCTCGACCAGCAGCATCTTGTCCACGGGGCTGAAGAAGTGGATGCCGATGAACTGGTCGGGGCGGGCGCTGGCGCGGGCCAACTCGCTGATCGGCAGGGTCGAGGTGTTGGTGGCGAAGATCGCCTCCGGCGGAAGCACCGCCTCGGCCTTCTTGGTCACCTCGGCCTTGACGGCGGGATCCTCGAACACCGCCTCGACCACCAGGTCGCAGCCTTGCAAGGCGGCGTAATCGGTGGTGGGCGTGATGCGGGAAAGCACCTCGGCCTTCTTCTCCTCGGTGGATTTCCTGCGGCTGATCGCCTTGTCCAGCAGGCCGGTGGAATAGGACTTGCCGCGCTCGGCCGCCTCTGGCGTCGAATCGATCAGCACCACCTCGATCCCGGCCATGGCCGAGACATAGGCGATGCCGGCGCCCATCATGCCGGCGCCGAGGATGCCGATCTTCCTCACGCTTTGATCGGGGGCTTCGGGGCGGTTCGCGCCCTTTTCCAGCGCCTCCTTGTTGATGAAGAGGCTGCGGATCATCGCGGTCGAGCTGGGGTTCATCAGCACCTTGGTGAACCAGCGCGCCTCGATCTTCAGTGCCGTGTCGAAAGGCACCATGGCGCCCTCGTAGACGGCGCTCAGCAGGGCCTTCGCCGCCGGATAGACGCCCAGCGTCTTGCCGTGCACCATGGCGCTGGCGCCGACGAAGGTCATGAAGCCGGCCGGGTGATAGGGCTCGCCGCCCGGCATCTTGTAGCCCTTGGCGTCCCAGGGCTTGACCAGGTCGGCGTCGCTGGCCTTCAGCACCCAGTCGCGGGCCGCGGCGAGCGGATCGGCCACCACCTCGTCGATCAGCCCGGCGCTCTTGGCCCTGGCCGGGTCGCTGAGCTTGCCTTCCAGGAGGAAGGGCGCCGCGCCCATCGCGCCCAGCTTGCGCACCAGACGGGTGGTGCCGCCGGCGCCGGGAAAGATGCCGACCATGATCTCGGGCAGGCCGATCTTGGCCTTCGGGTTCTCGGCGGCAAAGATGCGATGCGTGGCCAGCGGCAGTTCCAGCCCGATCCCCAGCGCGGTGCCGGGCAGGGCGGCCGCGATGGGCTTGCCGCCCTTTTTCGTCTTGGGGTCCATCCCGGCCAGTTCGATCTTGCGCAGCAGATGATGCAGCGTCATCACGCCGTCGAAGACCGCCTGCGCGCCGCCCTGCTTCATGCCGGCGATGACGTTCAGGTCCATGCCGGCGGCGAAATCCTTCTTGCCGCTGGTGATGATGATGCCCTTCACGGCCGCGTCGGCCAGGGCGTCGTCGATCAACCCGTTCAGCTCGGCGGCGCCGTCCAGCGACAGCACGTTCATCGACTTGCCCGGCACGTCCCAGGTGATGATGGCGACGCCGTCGGCGCCCTTATCCATGGTGAAATCGGTCATCTTCCCCTCCCTCAGACGCGCTCGATGATGGTGGCCGCGCCCATGCCGGACGCGATGCAGAGCGTGGCAAGGCCCACGGTCTTGTCCTGCCGCTCCAGCTCGTCGAGCAGCGTGCCGATGATGATGGCGCCGGTTGCGCCCAGCGGGTGACCCAGCGCGATGGCGCCGCCGTTGACGTTGACCACGCCGGGATCGACCTGGAAGGCCTGCATGAAGCGCAGCACGACCGAGGCGAAGGCCTCGTTCACCTCGAAGAGGTCGATGTCGGAAATCGCCATTCCCGAATCGCGCAGGATCTTTTCCGTCACCGGCACCGGGCCGGTCAGCATGATCGTCGGATCGGTGCCGATCTTGGCGGTGGCGCGGATGCGGGCGCGGGGTTTCAGCCCGTGGGCCTTGCCGAATTCCGCATTGCCGATCAGCACGGCGGCGGCGCCGTCCACGATGCCCGAGCTGTTGCCGGCATGGTGGATATGCTCGATGCGGTCCAGATGCGGGTATTTCAGCATCGCCACCTTGTCGAAGCCGGGCATGGTCTCGCCCATCTCCTTGAAGCTGGCCTTCAGCTTGGCCAGATCCTCCAGCGTGGTGCCGGGCCGCATGTATTCGTCGCGGTCGAGGATGGTCAGGCCGTTCTGGTCCCTGACCGGCACGATGGACCTGGCGAAGCGACCTTCCTCCCAGGCGATGGCGGCGCGGCGCTGGCTCTCGACGGCCAGGGCATCGGCCTCTTCGCGCGAAAAGCCGTATTCGGTGGCGATGATGTCGGCGCTGATGCCCTGCGGCACGAAATAGGTCTTGAAGGTCAGGCTGGGATCGACCGCGATGGCGGCGCCGTCGCTGCCCATGGCGACGCGGCCCATCATCTCGACGCCCCCGGCGATATAGGCCTGGCCGGCGCCGCCCCGGACCTGGTTCGCGGCCAGGTTCACCGCCTCCATGCCCGAGGCGCAGAAGCGGTTGATGGCGAGGCCGGGGATCGACTCGTCCAGATCGGATTCCAGCACCGCCGAGCGGGCGAGGCAGCCGCCCTGTTCCTTGACCTGAGTGACATTGCCCCAGATCACGTCCTCGACCGCATGGCCGGTCAGCCCGTTGCGTTCCTTGACGGCGTTCAGCAGCCGGGCGGAAAGCGCGACAGAGGTGACTTCGTGCAGGCTGCCGTCGGGGCGGCCCTTGCCGCGCGGGGTGCGGGCGGCGTCATAGATATAGGCTTCGGTCATGCGTCCTCCTTCGCGGCCCGGTCCGCGGGGTTGCCGGGCATCAGGTCATAGGGGTGTTTCCAGCCGGGCAGCGCCTGAATGCGGCCCAGCCAGGCGTCGATATGGGGCCATTCGGCGCGGTCGAAGCCGAAGGGCTCCGGGTAATAGAGATAGCTGCAGCAGGACAGGTCGGCGATGCTCGGTCCCTCGCCCGCCAGCCAGGCGCGGCCGGCCAGGTGCCCGTCCAGCGTCTTCAGCGCCGCCCTGCAGCGCCCCTGCAGCCAGGCGATGACCTCGGCCGGGCGCTTCTCGGGCGGCAGGAAGTTCATCAGGAAGCGCAGCGCGCCGAATTGCGCCGAGCCCTTGTGATTGTCCCAGAACAGCCAGCGCAGGATCTCGTCGCGATCGCCATCCAGGAAGCGCCCGGTCCTCTCGGCCAGATGCAGCAGGATGACGCCCGACTGGGTCAGTCTGCGGCCGTCCTCGACGAAGACCGGCGCCTCGCCCATCTCGTTGAGCGCCCGGTATTCGGCGCCGCGGGTGGCGCCGCCGAAGAAATCCACGAAGACCGGGTGCCAGGGATAGCCCGTCAGCTGCATCATCAGGGCCACCTTGTAGGAATGGCCGGATTCTCCGAAACAATGAAGCTGGGCGGTCATCTGGGCTTCCTTTTCTGCTCGGGACGGGCTGTTGAACACTTGGGAATGGGTATTTGTGAAACAAAGAAGGCTTTAGGGCTTTCTTAACGCTTCCGTCCTAGTATCGGTCTCGCGGTACAGGCTGGGGAGCCGATGACCGCAAACAGAGAAGGCGCTTCGAGTTCCCCGCTTCTCTCCTGTCTCTCAGGCGGAGCCGGGTCCTCGAAGCCCACCTTCGGCTTTCTCTGTTTTTCAAATACCCATGCGGCCTTGCCTCCTGGCGTTCCCGCCGTTGATTTCAGAACTGCGTTGCATCCAGCGCCATCACCGGCTCGGCCCCCGAACGGATGCGGGCGAGATGCATCCCGGTCGCCGACAGTTGCCGGGCCATGTAATAGCGGCCCGTCGCCAGCTTGGTCTCGTGGAAGGCGGCGTCCTGCGTGCCTTCGCTCAGCGCCTTGCGCGATGCGGCGGCCATGCGGGTCCACATCAGACCCAGCGCCACATGGCCGAAGAGATGCATGAAGTCGTAGGAACCGGCCAGCGCCGCGTTCGGGCTTTTCATGCCCTGCTCCATGAAGAACATCGCTGCCGCCTGCAGGTCCTTCGAGGCGGCCTTCAGCGGTTCGCAGAAACCCGCTTTCAGCGTCTCGTCGGCTTCATGCGCCTTGATCTCGGCCTTGACCAGCTCGAAGAAGGCCATGATCGGCTTGCCGCCCTCGGCCGCCAGCTTGCGGCCCACGAGGTCCAGCGCCTGCACGCCGTTCGCGCCCTCGTAGATCATGGCGATGCGCGCGTCGCGGACGAATTGCGACATGCCCTGTTCCTCGATATAGCCGTGGCCGCCGAAGACCTGCTGGGCCTGCACCGCCGATTCGAAACCCTTGTCGGTCAGGAAGCCCTTGATCACCGGCGTCAGCAGCGAGACGAGGTCGTGCGCCTCCTTGTCCTCGGCCAGCACCGCGCGGTCGATCAGATGCGCGCCCCAGAAGGCCAGCGCGCGCGCGCCTTCCAGGAAGCTTTTCTGGTCCATCAGGTTGCGGCGGATGTCGGGATGCACGATCAGCGGGTCGGCCGGTCCCGCGGGGTTCTTGTCCCCGGTCACGGCGCGGCCCTGCAGCCGGTCGCGGGCATAGGCGGCGGCGTTCTGATAGGCGGCCTCGGCCACCGAATAGCCCTGCAGGCCGACGCCGATCCGGGCTTCGTTCATCATGGTGAACATGGCGCGCATGCCCTTGTGCAGCTCTCCCAGCAGCCAGCCTTTCGCGCCGTCATAGTTCATCACGCAGGTGGCATTGCCGTGAATGCCCATCTTTTCCTCGAGATTGCCGACCGAGACGGCGTTGCGCTCGCCCAGGGAGCCGTCCTCGTTCACCAGGAATTTCGGCACGATGAAGAGCGAGATGCCCTTGGTGCCCTCGCCGCCGCCCGGCGCCTTGGCCAGCACCAGGTGGATCACGTTCTGCGCCATGTCGTGGTCGCCGGCCGAGATGAAGATCTTCTGTCCGGTGATCCGGTAGCTGCCGTCCTCCTGCGGCTCGGCCCTGGTGCGCAGCAGGCCCAGGTCGGTGCCGGCATGGGGTTCGGTCAGGTTCATGGTGCCGGTCCATTCGCAGCTGACCATCCGGGGCAGGTAGGTGGCCTTCTGCTGGTCCGTGCCATGGGCGTGGATGGCGGAATAGGCGCCATGGGTCAGGCCCTGATACATGGTGAAGGCCATGTTCGAGGCCGAGAACATCTCGCCCGCGGCCAGGCCGATCACATAGGGCATGCCCTGGCCGCCATAGTCCGGGTCGCAGTCGAGCGCGGTCCAGCCGCCCTCGCGCATCTGCCCGAAGGCTTCGAGAAAGCCCCTGGGCGTGTGCACCACCCCGTTTTCCAGCCTGCAGCCCTCGCGGTCGCCGACGGCGTTCAGCGGCGCCAGCACCTCGGAGGCCAGCTTGCCGGCCGCCTCCAGCACGGCCTGGGTGAAGTCGCGGTCGAGCTCGCCATAGCCCGGAAGATCCTGCTTCGAGATCTCGAGCACGTCATGCAGCACGAACTGCATGTCGCGGACAGGGGCGGAGTAGGTGGTCATCGGTCCCTCCCAGGGGATATGCCGTCAGGCATCGGATTTCAGTTTCTGCAGCGAGACCTCGCCCTCGGCAATCTGCTGGCGCAGTTCGGCGATGGCCTCGCCCAGTTCGAGATGCTGCCGCTCCATGTCGGCAAGCCGCTCGCGGGCGGTGGCCAGGACGGCCTCGGTCTGGGTGATGTTGCGTTCGGCCGGATCGTAAAGCTCCAGCAACTGGCGGATCTGTTCGAGCGAGAAGCCGAAGCGCTTGCCGCGCAGGATCAGCGTCAGGCGGGCGCGGTCCGAGCGGCCGTAAAGCCGGTGCTGGCCGCGCCGCTGCGGAAACAGCAATTCGCGGGACTCGTAAAAGCGCAGCGTGCGCGGCGTGACGTCGAAGGCGTCGCACATCTGGCGAATGGTCATCAACGCGTCGCTCATGGCCAATCCCTCCTGTTCGACACCGTCGCGTGACGGGGAATATAGGACAGGTTGACGTTCGCGTAAGGGGCGACGTGGCGTCAGTCCGCGGCTCGGTCGCCTTTCGCCGCCGCGGCGTTTTCGCCGGGTCCCATGCCGTCGAGAAGCGAGACCGTTTCGTTGCGCAGCGTCAGCAGCTCGGACATCGAGGCTTCGAGCTCGTCGCGCTGCTGGCGCAGCACCTGGAGCTGGCGGTCGGCCAGTTCGATCCAGACCCGGTATTGTTCGCGCGTGCCCTTCTCGCCATAGATCAGCAGCCATTGCCGGATGTCCTCGAGCGAGAAGCCGAAGCGGCGGCCGCGCAGGATCAGCTTCATCCGGGCGATCTCGCGCGGGCCGTAGAAGCGCGAGCGGCCTTCCTTGCGGGGGCTGAGCAGCTCGATATATTCGTAATAGCGCAGGGTCCGCGGCGTCACGTCGAAACGTGCGCACATTTCCTTGAAGCCAATGTATTCGTTATCGGACATCGGATGAACTCTATCCTCGGACGCGCTGCAGCCTAACCCGGCGCCGGTCCAAACTCAACCATCGGCGGCTTGCCTGCGTGCCGCGGGCTGCTACCATCCCGCAGCAAGCCAACGAGGGAGCCCGCGCCATGAGCAGAGCATCGGACGAGGACGAGCAGGAGCAGCGCCGGCGGATCGCCCGCCAGTTCATCGAGGTGATCCCACATGCCCGGGCGCTTGGCATGCATCTCGACCAGCTGACGGGCGAGGGGGCCGAGATCTCGCTGCCCTGGCGCGAGGACCTGGTCGGCGATCCGCGCAACGGGGTGATCCATGGCGGGGTGATCTCGGCGTTGATGGACACCTGCAGCGGCGCGGCGGTGATGGCGCATCCGACCGGGGCGCGCTCGACCGCGACCATCGACCTGCGCATCGACTACATGCGCGCCGCCACGCCCGGCCAGACCATCCGCGCCAAGGCGAGCTGCTATCACATCACCCGCTCGGTCGCCTTCGTGCGCGCCTGGGCGATGGATGACGACGAATCCCGTCCCGTGGCCTCGGCCACCGGGGCCTTCACCATCGAGCGTTGACATGGCCGGACGCAACGAACCCCTCGACGCCATCAAGACGCGGCGCAACAACACGCTGAACGCGCTGGTGACCAGCGTGCCCTATATCCGCTGGCTGGGCATCACCTTCGACCGGCGCGGCGACGAGCTGACCGCGGTGCTGCCCTTCGACCAGAAGCTGATCGGCAATCCGATGCTGCCCGCGATCCATGGCGGCGTGACCGCGGCCTTCCTGGAGGTCACCGCCATCGTCGAGCTGACCTGGACCGCGATCTGGGAGGACATGGAGCAGGGCCGCATCGCCCCCGACGCCGCGGTGCCCGAAAGCCTGCCGCGCCTGCCCAAGACCATCGATTTCACCGTGGACTATCTGCGGTCCGGCCTGCCGCGCGACGCCTATGCGCGGGCGCGGGTGGTGCGGTCCGGCCGGCGCTATGCCAGCGTGCATGTCGAGGCCTGGCAGGACCAGCGCCAGAAGCTTTTCGCGCAGGCGACCGGCCATTTCCTGATGCCGCAGGATGGTTGAGGCGCTGCCCGGCCAGCCCGGGGCGCGCGCGGCCGCCGAGATCTCGAACCGCCGCGTGCTGGCCATCGCCCTGCCGGTGGTGCTGTCGAACGCGACGATCCCGATCCTGGGCGCGGTGGATACCGGCGTCATCGGCCAGCTGGGCGAGGCGGCGCCCATCGGCGCGGTCGGCCTTGGCGCGGTGATCCTGGCCTCGCTCTACTGGATCTTCGGCTTCCTGCGCATGGGCACTTCGGGGCTGGTGGCGCAGGCGCATGGCGCCGGGGACGATGGCGAAGCCGGTGCGCATCTGCTGCGGGCGCTGGCCATCGGGCTTGCGGCCGGGCTGGTCTTCATCCTGCTGCAGGGGCTGCTTTTCGCGGGGGCCTTCCGGCTGGCCCCGGCCTCGGCCGAGGTCGAGGCGCTGGCCCGGCAATATCTGGGGCTGCGCATCTGGGGGGCGCCCGCCGCCATCTCGCTTTACGCCGTGACCGGCTGGCTGATCGCCATCGAGCGCACCCGCGCGGTGCTGGTGCTGCAGCTGGTGATGAACGGGCTGAACATCCTTCTGGACCTGTGGTTCGTGCTGGGGCTGGGCTGGGGGGTGCCCGGCGTCGCCGTGGCGACGCTGATCGCGGAATGGACCGGGCTGGCGCTGGGGCTGTGGTTCGCCCGCCATGCCCTGCGCGCCGCCGTGCAGCGTGCCGGGCTGCTGGCCCGCAACCGGATCGAGGAGCTGGCGCGGGTCAATGGCGACATCATGATCCGCTCGGTCCTGCTGCAGGGCTCGTTCACCACCTTCATGTTCCTGGCCGCGGGGCAGGGCGACGTGACCCTGGCCGCGAACCAGGTGCTGCTGCAATTCCTGGAGATCGTCGCCTACGGGCTGGACGGTTTCGCCTTTGCCGCCGAATCGCTGGTCGGCCAGGCGGTGGGGGCGCGGCGGCGCGACCGCCTGCGCCGGGCGGCACGGCTGGCCTCGGCCTGGGGCGTGGCGGGGGCGGGGCTGCTTTCGGCCGCGTTCCTGCTGGGCGGGCCGGCGATCATCGACCTGCTGACCACCTCGGCCGAGGTGCGGGCCGAGGCGCGGCGCTTCCTGCCCTGGCTGGTCGCGGCGCCGCTGATCGGCATCGCCTCGTGGATGCTGGACGGCATCTTCATCGGCGCCACCCGCACGCGCGAGATGCGCAATGCCATGCTGGTCTCGGTCGGGATCTATGCCGTTCTGGTGCTGCTGCTGCCGCCGGCCTTCGGCAATCACGGGCTCTGGGCGGCGCTGATGGCGCTCAACGCGCTGCGCGGCCTGACCATGTGGCGGCTCTATCCCCGGGTCGAGGCGGCCGCGGCCTGAAAGGGCGCCGCCCTCGGGGGCGGCGCGCCGGTCCCGGGCTTAAAGCTCGTCGACGATCTGCTGGCGGGCGGTGGCGCGCAGCTCGACCATCTTGGCGCGGATGGCTTCCTCGTCGGCCTTGCCTTCCAGGTCGGCCGCCAGCTTGCGGAACACGTCCTCGTCGCCGGGCTCGGTGAAATCCGAGGTGACCACGGTCAGCGCATAGGCGCGGGCCTCGTCGCCCGTCTTGCCCAGCAGGCCGGCGGCCCATTCGCCCAGCAGCCGATTGCGGCGCGCCTCGGCCTTGAAGTTCAGTTCCGCATCATGGGCGAATTTCGCCTCATGCGCGCGCTCGCGGTCGTCAAATGTGGTCATGGCGGCCTCCGGCTTGGGATTATCCCGTGGATATTGCGCAGGATATGCCCCTGCGCGCGCCCCATCGCAAGCCCGTATTGCCCCTGACCCCGTTTCTGGCCTATAGCCGCATAAAGATTGTCACCTTGCGGACGGGAGACGCGCAGCATGGCACCAAGGCGCAAGAAAATCTACGAAGGCAAGGCCAAGATCCTTTACGAAGGCACCGAGCCCGGCACGCTCATCCAGTATTTCAAGGATGACGCCACCGCCTTCAACGCCCAGAAGAAGGCCACCATCGAGGGCAAGGGCGTGCTGAACAACCGGCTCTCCGAGTTCTTCATGACCGGGCTGACCAATATCGGCGTGCCGAACCACTTCATCCGCCGCATCAACATGCGCGAGCAGCTGGTGCGCCAGGTCGAGATCATCCAGCTGGAAGTGATCGTGCGCAACTTCGCCGCCGGTTCCATCGCCAAGCGGCTGGGCATGGAGGAGGGCACGCCGCTGCCCCGCCCCATCGTCGAATACAGCTTCAAGAACGACGAGCTGGGCGATCCCTTCGTGTCCGAGGAATACATCATCGCCTTCGGCTGGGCCAGCCAGCAGGACCTGGACGACATCGTCAGCCTGGCGCTGCGGGTGAACGACTTCCTGTCGGGCGTGTTCTTCGGCGTCGGCATCAAGCTGATCGACTTCAAGATCGAGGTCGGCCGCATCTGGGACGGCGATTTCATGCGCCTGGTGGTCGCCGACGAGATCAGCCCCGACAGCTGCCGGCTCTGGGACGTCAAGACCGGGCAGAAGCTGGACAAGGACGTGTTCCGCCGCGACCTGGGCAGCCTGACCGATGCCTATACCGAGGTGGCGCGCCGGCTGGGCCTGATGCCCGCCAACACCACCTCGCTGACCAAACCCACCCTGATCAACTGAGAGGCCCGCAGATGAAAGCCCGTGTCACCATCATGCTGAAGGATGGCGTTCTGGACCCCCAGGGCGAGGCGATCCGGCACGCGCTTGGCGGGCTGGGCTTTGCCGGGGTCTCGGGCGTGCGCCAGGGCAAGGTGATCGAGCTGGACCTGGCGGCATCGGATGCCGAGGCGGCCAAGGCCGAGGTGGCGCGCATGTGCGAGGGCCTGCTGGCCAATACCGTGATCGAGAAATACGCGGTCGAGATCGTCTGATCCGCCGGATGATCCGCCGGGCCGGGGGCTTCGCGCCCCCGGACCCCCGCGGGGTATTTGGAAAACGGAGAAGGCCGGCCGGGCGGGGAGGGCAGGTCCGTGATCGACAAGCTTTCCATGTTCATGGCCCTGGCGCGCGAGAAGCATTTCGGCCGCGCCGCCGAATCGCTGGGCATCACCCAGCCGACGCTGTCATCCGCCATCCGGGCGCTGGAGGAGCAACTGGGCGTGCAGCTGGTGCGGCGCGGCTCGCGTTTCCAGGGGCTGACGCCCGAGGGCGAGCGCGTGCTGGGCTGGGCGCGGCGCATCGTCGCCGATGCCCGCGCCATGCAGGCCGAGATGCAGGCCAGCCGCAAGGGCGTGTCGGGGCGGCTGCGCATCGGCGTGATCCCCACCGCCATGCCGCGCATCGCCGAGTTGACCGGGCCCTTCCTGCGCCGCCATCCCAATGCCGGGGTCTCGATCCTGTCGCGCAGCTCGGACGAGATCCGCGACCAGATCGAGGCGCTGGAGCTGGATGCCGGCGTGACCTATCTGGACAGCGAGCCCCTGGGCCGGGTGCAGAGCCTGCCGCTGTATCGCGAGACCTATTGCCTGATCGACCGCAGCGAGCTGGGCGATCCGGTGGACTGGGCCGAGACCGCCACCCGGCCGCTCTGCCTGCTGACCCCGGACATGCAGAACCGCCGCATCGTCACCCGCCACCTGGTCGAGGCCGGGGCGGATGCGCTGCCGCGGGTCGAGTCGACCTCGATGCTGGCGATCCTGTCGCATGTGGCGACCGGCGACTGGGCGGCGATCCTGCCCCGGGCGCTGGCGCGCGGCCTGCCGCTGCCCGAAGGGGTTCGCGCGCGCGACCTGACCGGCGAGGGGCATATGGTGGGGCTGGTCGTCGCCCGGCGCGAACCGCATCCGCCCCTGGTCGAGGCGCTGATCCGCATCGTCTCATCGATTGATGGTTTCAATCGATAAACGATATATCACGATTGTTTCGTCTATCATCGGTCTCTAGTCTGGACAAAACAGCAGAGCCCGGACCACCTAGCCATGACCTCACCAGCCACCGACGCTGATTTCCTTCTGCGTCTCGACGAAATCATCGCCGCCCACAAGGGTCGCGAAGGGCCGCTTCTGCCCATCCTGCACTACATCCAGGCGGAATGGGGCCATGTTCCCGAGGAGGCGCAGCCGGTGCTGGCGGCCGCCCTGGGCATGACCCGCGCCGAGGTGCATGGCGTCGTCAGCTTCTATCATGATTTCCGCGACCATCCGCAGGGCCGGCATGTGCTGCGGCTGTGCCGGGCCGAGGCCTGCCAGTCGATGGGCGCCGATGCTCTGGCCGAGGAGGTGCGCGCCGCGCTGGGGATCGACTGGCACGAGACCACGCCGGACGGGCGGCTGACGCTGGAGCCGGTGTTCTGTCTGGGGCTTTGCGCCTGTGCGCCCTCGGCGCAGGTCGGCGACAGGCTGCTGGGCCGGGCGAATCTGGCCAAGGTGCGGCAACTGGTGGCGGAGGCGGGCGCATGAGGGTCTGGGTTCCCCTGGATGCCGCCGCAAGGGCGCTGGGTGCCGATGCGGTGGCCGAGACGCTGGGGCGCGAATTCGCCGTCACCCGCAACGGCACCCGCGGCATGATCTGGCTTGAGCCGCTGGTCGAGGTCGAGCGCGACGGCGTGCGTTACGGCTATGGGCCGGTCGGGCCCGAGGATGCGGCCTCGGTCGCCGAGGCGATCCGCACGGGCGGCGAGCATCCTCTGGCGCTGGGGCCGGTCGAGGAATTGCCCTGGATGAAAGCGCAGAGCCGGCTGACCTTCGCCCGCGTCGGCGTGATCGACCCGCTGTCGGTCGAGGAATACGAGGCGCATGGCGGGCTGGCCGGCCTGCGCCGCGCCATCGGCATCGGGCCGGAGAAGATCGTCGAGGAGGTCACCGAATCCGGGCTGCGCGGCCGCGGCGGCGCCGGTTTCCCGACCGGGATCAAGTGGAAGACCGTGGCCGGCGCCAAGGCCCCGCGGAAATACATCGTCTGCAATGCCGATGAGGGCGATTCGGGCAGCTTTGCCGACCGCATGCTGATGGAAGGCGATCCGCTGGTCCTGATCGAGGGCATGGCGATCGCCGGCATCGCCGTGGGCGCGGTGCAGGGCTATGTCTATATCCGCAGCGAATATCCCGACGCGATCCGGCTGATGGAGGCCGCCATCGGCAAGGCGCGGCAGGCCGGTATCCTGGGCCAGTCGGTGCTGGGATCAGACCATGCCTATGACATGGAGGTGCGGGTCGGCGCCGGCGCCTATGTCTGCGGCGAGGAGACCAGCCTGCTCAACAGCCTGGAGGGCAAGCGCGGCGTGGTCCGCGCCAAGCCGCCGATCCCGGCGCTGGAGGGTTTCCTGGGCCGGCCGACGGTGGTGAACAACGTGATCTCGCTGGCCTCGGTGCCCTGGATCCTGACCCATGGCGGGGCGGAGTATGCCAAGCTGGGCATCGGGCGGTCCAAGGGCACGATCCCGATTCAGATCGCCGGCAACGTGAAATATGGCGGGTTGTTCGAGGCCGCCTTCGGCATGAGCCTGCGCCAGATCATCGAGGAGATCGGCGGCGGCACCGCCTCGGGCCGGCCGGTCAAGGCGGCGCAGGTGGGCGGGCCGCTTGGTTCCTACATCCCGCATTGGAATTTCGACGTGCCCTTCGGCTACGAGGAACTGGCGACGAAAGAGGGCCTCTTGGGCCATGCCGGCATCACCGTCTTCGACGACACGGCCGACATGCTGAAGCTGGCGCGCTTCGCGATGGAGTTCTGCGCCGTGGAAAGCTGCGGCAAATGCACGCCCTGCCGCATCGGCTCGGTCCGGGGCGTCGAGACCATCGACCGCATCGCCCAGGGCGACGAGACGGGAATCCCGATCCTGACGGATCTGTGCAACACGATGAAATGGGGCTCGCTTTGCGCGCTGGGGGGCTTTGCGCCCTTCCCGGTCATGTCGGCGCTGACCCATTTCCCCGAAGATTTCAGCGGGCGGCGAGAGCCGCGCAAGGAGGCCGCAGAATGAAGGATTTCATCATTCCCGACCGCGACATGGGCACCCCGGCGGTCAAGTCCGACGTCACCGTGAACCTGCTGGTGGACGGGATTCCGGTTTCGGTTCCCGCCGGGACATCGGTGATGCGCGCCGCTGCCGTGGCCGGGATCTCGGTGCCCAAGCTCTGCGCTACCGATCATCTGGAAGCCTTCGGCTCCTGCCGGCTTTGCGTGGTGCAGATCGAGGGCATGCGCGGCCTGCCGGCATCCTGCACGACCCCGGTGGCCGAGGGCATGGTGGTCCATACCCAGACCGACGAGGTCGCGCAGATCCGCAAGGGGGTAATGGAGCTTTACATCAGCGACCACCCGCTGGACTGCCTGACCTGCGCCGCCAACGGCGATTGCGAGCTTCAGGACATGGCCGGCGCCGTGGGCCTGCGCGAGGTGCGCTATGAGCCGGGCGCGAACCATTTCGCCCGCCGCGACGCCGAGGGGCCGAATCCGGAATACCGGCCCAAGGACCAGTCGAACCCCTATTTCACCTTCGACCCGGCGAAATGCATCGTCTGCTCGCGCTGCGTCAGGGCCTGCGAGGAGGTGCAGGGCACCTTCGCGCTGACCATCGAGGGGCGGGGCTTCGACAGCCGCGTCTCGGCCGGGATGGAATCGGACAGCTTCCTCAGCTCGGATTGCGTCAGCTGCGGCGCCTGCGTGCAGGTCTGCCCGACCGCGACGCTGATCGAGAACAAGGTGATCGAGATCGGCACGCCCGAGCATATCGTCAAGACGACCTGCGCCTATTGCGGTGTCGGCTGTTCCTTCGACGCGCATATGCGCGGCGAGGAAGTGGTGCGCATGGTGCCCAGCAAGGACGGCAAGGCGAACCACGGCCACAGCTGCGTCAAGGGCCGCTTCGCCTGGGGTTATGCCACGCATCGCGAACGCCAGACCCAGCCCATGCTGCGCGAGCGGATCACCGATCCCTGGCGCGTGGTCAGCTGGGACGAGGCGCTGGACTTCGCCGCCACCCGGCTGCGCCAGGCGCAGGACGATTTCGGGCGCGATGCCATCGGCGTCATCACCTCGTCGCGCTGCACCAACGAGGAAACCTATCTGGTGCAGAAGCTGGCGCGCGCCGTCTTCCACAACAACAACACCGACACCTGCGCCCGGGTCTGCCATTCGCCGACCGGCTACGGGCTGAAGACCACCTTCGGCACCTCGGCGGGCACGCATGACTTCGATTCGGTCGACGATACCGATCTGGCGCTGATCATCGGCGCCAACCCGACCGACGGCCATCCGGTCTTTGCCAGCCGGCTGCGCAAGCGGCTGCGCGAGGGGGCCGGGCTGATCGTCCTCGACCCGCGCCAGATCGACCTGCTCAAGACTCCGCATATGGCCGAGGGGCTGCACCTGCCCCTGCGGCCCGGCACCAACGTCGCCGTGCTGACCGCCATGGCGCAGGTGATCGTGGCCGAGAAGCTCTATGACGAGGCCTTCATTCGCGAACGCTGCGACTGGGACGAGTTCCTGGCCTATGCCGAGTTCCTGATGGACCCGCGCCATGCGCCGGAAGAGGTCGAGAAACTGTCCAAGGTCCCGGCCGAGCTGATCCGCAAGGCCGCCCGCGCCTATGCGGCCGCGCCGCGCGCCAGCATCTATTACGGCTTGGGCGTGACCGAGCATTCGCAGGGCTCGACCACGGTGATGGCCATCGCCAACCTGGCGATGATGACCGGCAATATCGGCCGGACCGGCACCGGCGTGAACCCGCTGCGCGGCCAGAACAACGTGCAGGGCTCCTGCGACATGGGCAGCTTCCCGCATGAATATCCGGGCTATCGCCATGTCTCGGACCCCGAGGCGCGGGCGATCTACGAACGCGCCTGGGGCGTCGAGCTGTCGCCCGAGCCGGGCCTGCGCATCCCCAACATGTTCGACGAGGCGCTGGCCGGCCGCTTCAAGGGGCTTTACTGCCAGGGCGAGGACATCGTGCAGTCCGACCCCGACACCCGGCATGTCACCTCGGCGCTGTCGGCGATGGACATCGTCATCGTGCAGGACCTGTTCCTGAACGAGACCGCGAACTATGCGCATGTCTTCCTGCCCGGTTCCAGCTTCCTGGAAAAGAACGGCACCTTCACCAATGCCGAGCGGCGCATCAACATGGTCCGCCGCGCCATGACGCCGAAGAACGGCTACGAGGACTGGGAGGTCACGCAGCTGCTGGCCAACCGCATGGGCGCGGCCTGGTCCTATGCCCACCCGCGCGAGATCATGGCCGAGATCGCGCTGACCACGCCCAGCTTCGCCGGGGTCAGCTACGACCTGCTGGACCGCGAGGGTTCGGTGCAATGGCCCTGCAACGACAAGGCGCCGCTGGGCACGCCGGTCATGCATATCGACGGCTTCGTGCGCGGCAAGGGCAAGTTCGTCCATACGGAATATGTCGCGACCGAGGAACGCACCGGGGCGCGCTTCCCGCTCTTGCTGACCACGGGGCGGATCCTGTCGCAATACAATGTCGGCGCGCAGACCCGGCGGACCGACAACAGCGTCTGGCACCCCGAGGACATCCTGGAGATCCATCCCTCGGACGCCGAGAACCGCGGCATCCGCGAGGGCGACTGGGTGCGGGTGGCCTCGCGTTCGGGCGACACCTCGCTTCGGGCGCATATCACCGAGCGGGTGGCGCCGGGGGTGGTCTATACGACCTTCCATCACCCGACGACTCAGGCCAATGTGGTGACCACGGACAATTCCGACTGGGCCACCAACTGCCCCGAATTCAAGGTGACGGCCGTGCAGGTCAGCCCCTCGAACGGCCCCTCGGAATGGCAAGAGGAGTATCGCCATCATTCCGACCTCGCCCGCCGCATCCTGCCCACCGCTGCCGAGTGACGGCATGCGGGACGTGACGGCCGGCGTGCTGCGCTGGGACGGCGAAGGCCGGGGCGGCGGCTGGCGGCCCATCGAGCCGCCCCCGGCGCCGCAGGAATGCCCCGTGGCCATCGTCATCGACGGCATGAGCCAGGCGGTGCTGATGGCGACGCCGCATGACCTGCGCGACTTCGCGCTGGGATTCGCGCTGACCGAGGGGCTGATCGCCGCGCCCGGCGATGTCGAGGGCTTCGAGGAGGCCGAGGTCGAGGCCGGCGGCTTCCCGGCGCGCGAGGCGCGGCTGTGGCTGCGCCCCGGCCTTGCCGCCCGGCTGGCCGAGCGGCGGCGCAGCATGGTCGGCCCGGTGGGCTGCGGGCTTTGCGGCGTGGACAGCATCGAGGCGGCGCTGCCCCGGATCGTGCCGGTCGCCTCGGACTGGTCGATGCCGCCCGAGGACGTGGCCCGCGCCATGGCCGCGCTGTCCGAGGGCCAGGTCCTGCGCCGCCGGACCCCGGCCATCCACGGCGCCGCCTTCTGGGACGGCGCCCGCGCCGTGACGCGCGAGGATGTCGGCCGCCACAATGCACTGGACAAGCTGGCCGGGGCTTTGGCCCAGGCCGGGCTGGCGGCGGGGCAGGGCGCCGTGGTCATGTCCTCGCGCCTGTCGGTCGATCTGGTGCAGAAGGCCGCCCGCATCGGCGCGCCGATCCTGATCGGTGCCAGCGCGCCGACGGCGCTGGCGCTCGGCTGGGCCGAGCGCGCCGGCATCACCCTGATCGCCCGCGCCCGGCAGGCGAGCTTCGATCTTTACACCCACCCCCGGCGCATTGCCGGAAGCTGAGGCGACATGTCCCACGACCATTCCAAGCTGATCCGCATGGCCACGCAGATGGCGCAGTTCTTCACCAGCCAGCCCGACCGGCCGGCGCCCGAGGCGGTGGCCGCGCATATCAACGATTCCTGGTCGCCGCGGATGCGGCAGGATTTCGTGGACCAGATCCGCGCCGGGGCCGAGGCCGACCCGGTGGTGCGCGAGGCCGCGGCCTTCGTCCGCCTGCCCGCCGCCTGATTTTGCCCCTGCCGCCCCGTCCGGCAGCATGCTAGCGTGACGGCATGGCACAGCTACCTTCCCGTCAAGAGATTCTCGACTGGGTGTCCGCCCATCCGGACGCCACCGCCAAGCGCGACATCGCGAAAGCCTTCGGCATCAAGGGCGCCGAGCGCATCGAGCTGAAGCGGCTTCTGAAAGAGCTGGAGGCCGAGGGCCTGCTGGAACGCCGCCGCCGCCATTACCACGATGCCGAGCGGCTGCCGCCGGTGACGGTGCTGCAATTGTTGCCGCCCGACCGCGACGGCGACATCTTCGCCAGGCCCTTGGAATGGCAGGGCGAGGGGCCGATGCCGCGCATCCTTTACGCGGCGCTGAAATCCGATCCCGCCGTGGCGCCGGGCGAGCGCATCCTGGCCCGGCTGATCGAGACCCGGGGCGAGGATCACGACTATCAGGCCCGGCTGATCCGCCGCATCGGCACGGTGCAGCACCGCATCGTCGGCATCTTCCGCGCGGCCACCGGCGGGCCCGAGGCGGGCGGCCGCATCCTGCCCATCGACAAGGGCCAGGACAAGGAATGGCAGGTGCGCCCCGGCGATGCCCATGGCGCGAAAAGCGGCGAGCTGGTCGAGGCCGAGCAGGTCGGCCCGCGCGGCCGCCTGGGCCTGCCGCTGGCGCGGATCGTCGAGCGGCTGGGCGACCCCTCGGCGCCCAGGGCCGTCAGCCTGATCGCCATCCACCAGCACGGCATTCCCGACGATTTCCCCGATGAGGCGATCGCCGAGGCCGATGCCGCCCGTCCCGCGACGATGAAGAACCGCGAGGACCTGCGCCACCTGCCCTTCATCACCATCGACCCCTCGGATGCCCGCGACCGCGACGATGCCGTCGCCGCCGAGACGCATGAGGATGGCGGCGCCACGGTCTGGGTCGCCATCGCCGATGTGGCGCATTACGTCCGCCCCGGCTCGGCCCTGGACCGCGAGGCGCGCAATCGCGGCAATTCCACCTATTTCCCCGACCGGGTGGTGCCGATGCTGCCCGACATCCTGTCGAGCGACCTGTGCTCGCTGCATCAGGGCGTGGACCGGCCGGTGATCGCGGTCAGGATGCGGCTGGACGCGCAGGGCAACAAGACCGGCCACAGCTTCCATCGCGGCATGATCCGCTCGGCCGCGAGCCTGGCCTATGAACAGGCGCAGGCGGCGGCGGACGGCAATCCCGACGAGCAGACCGCGCCGCTGGTCGAGCCGGCGATCCGGCCGCTCTGGCATGCCTACGGGCTGCTGAGGGCCGCGCGAGCGCGCCGCCAGCCGCTAGAGCTGGACCTGCCCGAGCGCAGGATCGTACTGACCGCCGACGGAAGGGTGAAATCGGTCAACTTCCGCGAACGCTACGATGCGCACCGGCTGATCGAGGAATTCATGGTGCTGGCCAATGTCGCCGCCGCCGAGGAACTGGAACGGCTGCGCCGGCCGCTGCTCTATCGCGTACACGAGGAGCCGACGGTGGAAAAGCTCGACGCGCTGCGCGAAGTGGCCGAGGCTTCGGGATTCACGCTCGCCAAGGGCCAGGTCTTGCAGACGCGCCACCTGAACCGGCTGCTGGAACAGGCCGAGGGCTCGGAGTTCGACGAGCTGATCAACATGACGGCGCTGCGCTCGATGCAGCAGGCCTATTACAACCCCGAGAATTTCGGCCATTTCGGGCTGGCCCTGCGCTCCTATGCGCATTTCACCTCGCCGATCCGGCGCTATTCCGACCTGATCGTGCATCGCGCGCTGGTCATGGGCCATAAATGGGGCGATGACGGGCTGTCGGCGCAGGATATCGAGATGCTCTCGGATACCGCGCAGCATATATCCGAGACCGAGCGGCGCTCGATGGCGGCGGAACGCGACACCACCGACCGCTATCTCGCCGCCTATCTGGCCGACCGGGTGGGGGCCGAGTTCACCGGCCGCATCAGCGGCGTGCAGAAATTCGGCGCCTTCGTGCGGCTGGACGAGACCGGGGCGGACGGGCTGTTGCCGATCCGAGAGATCGGCCGGGAATATTTCCATTACGACCCGGATGCGCAGGTGCTGATGGGCTCCGAGACCGGCCTGGAAATCGGCATCGGCCAGCGCGTGACCGTGCGGCTGACCGAGGCGGTGCCGCTGACCGGCGGGCTGATGCTGGAGCTGCTGGAAGTCGAGGGCCGGCCGCTGCCGCAAGGGTCGGGCGGCGGGCGCGGCAAGGGACCGATGCGCAAGCGCGCCACCCAGGCGCGGCTGGCCGAGATCAAGCGCGCGCAGAAGCGCCGGCGGGTACGACGGCAACATTGATAAGAGGGGGCTTTGCCCCCGCGCGTTCCGCGCTCCCCCAGGGTATTTGGAAAACAGAGAAAGCCGCGAGGGATGCAGGGCTTCTTTCTTGCCCAAATATCCTGCGGGGGAGTCGGCCGCAGGCCGGCGGGGGCGCAAAGCCCCCTCGGGCGGTGCCGAAAGCGAAAGGGGCGGCCCCGTGGACCGCCCCTCGCATCATCTCTCCGTCAGGCTTCAGCCGATGGCGGCGGCGCGGACGTCGTCGTCGATCTTGTCGGCATATTGCGCGAAATTGTCGCTGAACATGCCGACCAGCTTGCGGGCCTGGGCGTCATAGGCGGCACCATCCGCCCAGGTCTGGCGCGGGTCGAGCAGCCGGTCCTCGACGCGGGGCACCGAGACCGGGACCTCGAAGCCGAAATTCGGGTCCTTGCGGAACTGGGCGTTGTTCAGCGAGCCGTCCAGCGCCGCGGTCAGCAGGGCGCGGGTGGCCTTGATCGGCATGCGCTTGCCGGTGCCGAAGGCGCCGCCGGTCCAGCCGGTATTGACCAGCCAGCAGGCCGCGCCGGTCTTGGCGATCTTTTCCTGCAGCAGCTTGCCATAGACTTCCGGGCGGCGCGGCATGAAGGGGGCGCCGAAGCAGGTCGAGAAGGTCGGCGTCGGCTCGGTCACGCCGACCTCGGTGCCGGGCGTCTTCGAGGTGAAGCCCGACAGGAAGTGATACATCGCCTGCGCCGGGGTCAGCCGCGCGATCGGCGGCAGAACGCCATAGGCGTCGCAGGTCAGCATGATGACGTTCTTCGGCTGGCCGCCCAGCGAGGTCGGCGAGGCGTTCGAGATCTGCTCCAGCGGATAGGCGCAGCGCATGTTGTCGGTCAGCGAGTTGTCCTCGAAGTCCAGCTCCAGCGTGTCGGGGTCGTAAACCATGTTCTCGATCACCGTGCCGAACTTGTAGCAGGTGGCGTAGATCTCCGGCTCGGCCTCGGCCGAGAGGTTGATGGTCTTGGCGTAGCAGCCGCCCTCGAAGTTGAAGATGCCGGTGTCGGACCAGCCATGCTCGTCATCGCCGACCAGCGTGCGCGAGGGATCGGCCGAGAGCGTGGTCTTGCCGGTGCCGGAGAGGCCGAAGAAGATGGCGCTGTCGTCCGGGTTGCCGAGCGCGTGGTTGGCCGAGCAATGCATCGGCATCACGCCCTTTTCCGGCAGGATGTAGTTCAAGAGCGTGAAGACCGATTTCTTGTTCTCGCCGGCATAGGCGGTATTGCCGATCAGGATCAGCTTCTTGTCGAAATTCAGCGCGATCACGGTTTCCGAGCGGCAGGCGTGGCGGGCCGGATCGGCCTTGAACGAGGGGCAGTTGATGATGGTGAATTCCGGCGCGAAGCTGGCCAGCTCGGCCGCTTCGGGACGGCGCAGCAGGTTGCGGATGAACAGCCCGTGCCAGGCCAGTTCGGTCACGACCCGGACGTCGAGGCGCAGGGCAGGATCCGCGCCGCCGTAGAGGTCCTGAACGAAATAGTCCTTGCCCTTCATGTGTTCCAGCATGTCGGCATGCAGCCGGTCGAAGGCCTCCGGCTCCATCGGGCGGTTGTTTTCCCACCAGATGCTGTCCTCGACCGCGGGGGTGCGCACGACATGTTTGTCCTTGGGCGAGCGGCCGGTATGGGCGCCGGTCGAGACCAGGAAGGTGCCGCCAAGGCCCAGCTTGCCTTCGCCGCGCTGGATGGCCGCCTCGATCAGCGCCGGTTCGAGCAGGTTGTAGTGGACATTGCCGAGCCCCGTGATCCCCTGGTCTTCGAGACGGCAATTCGGATTGACGCGCGGTTCGCTCATGGCACCTGTGCTCCTGCTTGAATTCCGGGCCGGCAACCGGCCGTTGCGCGTCCTATAACACGGCATTTCCCGGGCGAAAGCGCACTTATGGACAGGGTTAGCGCAATCAGACACGGTTAGCGCTATCATTTGCCGAAGCGTGGCCTTGCCCGCAAGAATCCGCCACAAGGACAGCCGGCCCGGCATCGCGGATCGGGGCGATTCGGCCGGGGGTGAAACGGAGGCGCGCGCGATGATCCTGCATGCATCCTGCATTGCCCATCGGGGCAGGGGACTGCTGATCCTGGGGCCCTCGGGATCGGGGAAATCCGGCCTGGCGCTTGAAATGATGGCCCTGGGCGCGGCGCTGGTGGCGGACGACCGCACCGTGCTGCGCCGCGAGGGCGCCGCCGTCATTGCCGATGCGCCCGATTCGATTCGCGGCCGCATCGAGGCGCGCGGCGTCGGCATCCTGCATGCCGTGCCGCACGGGCCGGTCGAACTGGCGCTGGCGGTCGATCTGGAGCGCACCGAGCCGGACCGCCTGCCGCCCGACCGCCGCCTTGACCTTATGGGCAGGTCCTTGCCCCTTGTCCTTGGCGCGGGCCGTGTTCATCTTGCGTCAACATTGTTGCAATATCTTGTGGCCGGACGGGCGGACACGGATTTGCGCGAGAGGTAGGCCGAACCATGCCGGAGGCGAGAAGCCCCTTGGGCAGTCAGGACGAGCAGGCCCAGCGGCTGGTGCTGATCACCGGGCCGTCCGGGGCCGGGCGCTCGACGGCCATCAACGTGCTCGAGGATCTGGGCTACGAGGCCATCGACAACCTGCCGCTGTCGCTGGTGCCGCGGCTGCTGGACGGGCCCGCCCGGCCGGTGCCGCTGGCGCTGGGTCTGGATGTCCGCAACCGCGACTTTTCCGTCGCCAACCTGACCGAGCTGATCGACAAGCTGACCCGGCTGCCCGAATACGCGCCCGAGGTGCTGTTCCTGGACTGCACGACCGAACAGCTTCTGCGACGGTTCAATGAAACCCGCCGTCGCCATCCGCTGCGGGCCGAGGGCTCGCCGCTGGACGCCATCCGGGCCGAGCGCGACATGCTCGCCCCCATCCGGGCCCGGGCCGACGTGCTGGTCGACACCTCGGACCTGTCGCCGCATGACCTGAAGGCGGAACTGGCCCGCTGGTTCGAGACCGAGCCGGGGCGGCGGCTGACCGTCTCGGTGCAGTCCTATTCCTACAAGCGCGGGGTGCCGCGCGGCGTGGACATGATGTTCGACTGCCGATTCCTCGCCAACCCGCATTGGCGGGCGGAGCTGCGGCCGCTGGACGGCCGCGACCCGCCGGTTCAGCAATATGTGATGGCCGATTCGCGGTTCGACGAGTTCTTCCGCAAGGTGCTGGATCTTGTGCTTTTCGCCCTGCCTGCCCATCTGGAAGAGGGAAAGGCCCACCTGGCGATCGGCTTCGGCTGCACCGGGGGGCGACACCGTTCTGTCACAATGGCGGAAAAAATGGCAGATGCGCTTGCGAAAGCAGGCTGGCAAGTGTCAATTAGACATCGGGAACTTGAACGCCGTGAAAAGGCGCCGGCACCTGGGGATGAGGGTCCTGTTCGGGCCTCTCGCACAGCTTTGGCGCAAGGGTGAACGGCTGGTGCGTGGTGAGGCGAATTGATCGGAATTGTCATCGTGGCGCATGGTGGGCTGGCCAGGGAATATCTCTCGGCGGTCGAGCATGTCGTGGGGCCGCAGACCGGGATCAAGGCCGTGACGATCGAGGAAAACCATGATCGCGGCGAGAAGCAGGCCGAAATCTGCGCCGCCGCCGATGCGGTGGATGCGGGCGACGGCGTGGTGGTGGTGACGGATCTGTTCGGCGGCTCGCCCTCGAACCTGTCGCTGATGGCCTGCGCGATGCGGAATCGCTCGATTCTCTACGGGGCGAACCTGCCGATGCTGGTCAAGCTGGCCAAATCGCGCAAACTGCCGGTTGCGGATGCGGTATCGCTGGCCAAGGATGCGGGACGCAAGTACATCAACAGCTATGACGTTCTGCCTGCCGATGTGCTTCCCATCCCGAACCGTGCCGCTTCATGAATGACATGACCAACGGGGCCGTCACCCGCGAATTGGCGATCATCAACGAAAAGGGCCTGCACGCGCGGGCCAGCGCGAAATTCGTCGAGACGGTCGAGCGTTTCGACGCCCAGGCCACCGTCGAGAAGGACGGGATGAGCGTCTCGGGCGATTCGATCATGGGCCTGCTGATGCTGACCGCGCCGCGCGGCAGCACCATCCGCGTCACCACGCGCGGCGCGCAGGCGGCCGAGCTGGCCGATGCGCTGAGCGCGCTGGTCGGGGACTATTTCGGCGAAGGCATGTAAGGGCCGGACATGGCCCGATCCTCCTATCACCATGGCAACCTGCGCCAGGCCCTTGTCGAGGCCACGGTGCGGCTGATCGAGGAGAACGGCCCGCAGGCCTTCACCCTGGCCGAGGCCGCGCGGCTGGCCGGGGTCAGCGCCGCCGCGCCCTATCGCCATTTCACCGGCCGCGAGGACCTGCTGGAAGAGGTCGCCCGGCAAGGGTTCGAGGAATTCGCCGAGAGGCTGGAGACCGCCTTCGACGAGGGGCGCCCGCGGCCGCTGACCGCCTTCCTGCGCATGGGACAGGAATACCTGAGCTTCGCGGCCGAGCGGCGCGGCTTCTACATCGCCATGTTCGAATCCGGCATCTCGATCGCCGGCAATGCCGGGCTGTCGCAGGCCTCGGAACGGGCGCGCGGCATCCTGGTGCGCGGCGCCGAGGCGCTGTTCGCGCAGCTGCCCGCGGGGCGCCGCCCGCCGCCCGGCATGGTCGCGGACCACATCTGGGCGCTGAGCCACGGCGTGGTCGAGCTGTTCGGCCGCGGCAAGCCCGGATCGCGCTCGCCCATCTCGCCGGCCGACATGCTGGAAAGCGGCGCGCTGATCTATCTGCGCGGCCTGGGCGTGATCCCCGACTGAACGCGGCCCGACCGGCGAACCCGCCACCCGAAAACGGCGAACCCGCCACCTGAAAATCCGGCAGAAAATTTTCGCCGCTTCCCTTGAACCCGGCGGGCTCGGCTCCATCTATGTAAATGTGATTAACATTCACATCGGAAAGGGACCGCAATGAACACTGACATCGCCCCGCGCCCCTCCGCCTTCGACCGGATCGGCGCAGCACTGGCCGGCATCCGGGACTGGCTGGACGAACGCGGGAAGGGCGCCTGGATCGCCGCCATGATCCTGGCCTTCATCGCCTGCTGGCCCTTGGGCCTTGCCATCCTGGGTTACATGATCTGGAGCAAACGCATGTTTTCCTGTCGCCACCGCCATCATCACCACGGCCGCCATTATCGCCACGGTTTCGGCGCGCCGACCGGCAACAGCGCCTTTGACGCCTATCGCGAGGAAACGCTGAAGCGGCTGGAGGACGAGCATCGCGAATTCCTCGACTTCCTGCAGAAGCTGCGCGAAGCCAAGGACAAGGCCGAGTTCGACCAGTTCATGCAGGGCCGCAGCCAGCCGCAGCCCCCCGCGCCGCAGGCGTGAACCGGCGCAGGCGTGATGCGAACGTGATGCGAAAAGGGCCGGGGATCACCCGGCCCTTGGTCAATAGGAATACTCGGCGTAGATGCGGCTGAGATCGCCCGCCCATTCGCCGTGATATTTCTCCAGCAACTCGTCGGCGGGCACCTTGCCCGTCTCGACGCTTTCCTTGAGCGCGTTCAGGAAATGCGTCTCGTCCGGCACCAGCCCGCCCGAGCCGGTGCGGGCCCGCGCCTTCAGCCCGGCTTCCGAGATCGCCAGCACCTCGCGCGCCAGGTCGCGCATCTTCACGCCGTTCACCTCGGCATCCAGCGCCTTGAGCCCGGCGCCGCGCCGCCAGGCCTCGCGCGTCTCGGCATCCCAGCCCTTGACCAGGTCCCAGGCCGCGTCCAGCGCCGACTGGTCATAGACCAGCCCCACCCAGAGCGCCGGCAGGGCGCAAAGCCGCCGCCAGGGACCGCCGTCGGCGCCGCGCATCTCGATGAATTTCTTGACCCGCGCCTCGGGGAAGACCGTGGTCAGGTGGTCGGCCCAGTCCGACAGCGTCGGGATCTCGCCCGGCAGCGCCGGCAGCTTGCCCTGCAGGAAATCGCGGAAGCTCTGCCCCAGCGCGTCGATGTATTTGCCGTCGCGATAGACGAAATACATCGGCACATCGAGCACGTAATCGACCCAGGCCTCATAGCCGAACCCGTCTTCGAAGGCGAAGGGCAGCATGCCGGTGCGCGCCGCGTCGAGATTTTGCCAGATATGCGCGCGCCAGCTTTTCCAGCCGTTCGGCTGGCCGTCGAGGAAGGGCGAATTGGCGAACAGCGCATTCGCCACCGGCTGCAGGGCCAGCGCCACGCGCAGCTTCTGCACCATGTCGGCTTCGCTGGCGAAGTCGAGGTTCACCTGCACGGTGCAGGTGCGATACATCATCTGCGTGCCCAGCGTGCCGACCCGGCCCATGTAATCGGTCATCAGCCGGTAGCGCCCCTTGGGCATCATCGGCATCTGCTCCTGCGTCCAGATCGGCGCGGCGCCCAGGCCGATGAAGCCGGCGCCCAGTTCGTCGGCGACGGTCTTGACCTCGGCCAGGTGGCTGTTCACCTCGTCGCAAGTCTGGTGGATGGTCTCCAGCGGCGCGCCCGAGAGTTCCAGCTGCCCGCCCGGCTCCAGGCTGACATTGGCGCCGTCGCGCTCCAGCCCGATGATGTTGCCGGCCTCCAGAACCGGGGTCCAGCCGAAGCGGCTCTGCAACCCCTCCAGCATGGCCTTGACCGAGGGCTGGCCGGGCGCGGCCTCATAGGGCAGGGGCATCAGGTCGGCATGGCGATAGCCGAATTTCTCGTGCTCGGTGCCGATGCGCCAGGCGTCGCGCGGTTTTTCGCCCGCGGCGAGATACTCGGCCAGTTGTTCGGGACGCTCGATCGGGCCGCCGCCCTGTTGGGGAATGGACATCGGTGGCCTTTCGTTTGCCTTGCGTGCCACAGGTGGCAAGCAAGGCGCGTCAAGTCAAGCGGGCGCGAACCGGCCTCGTCCAAACGGTCTGGATCGCGGGCGCATCCGGCGCCAGCGCCGAGGCGAGGCGCCCCATCTCGATCCCCGGCAGCGTGGCGAAGGCGCCGGCCAGATGCTCGGCCCCCGCCGCATCGACGGGGATCAGCAGCGCCTGGCCGTCGCCGCTTTTCAGCCGCCAGTGCCGGCGGCCGTTCAGCCGCATCAGCCGGATCTCGGCCAGCTCGCGCAGCGCGATCTCGCCGCCCAGCAGCCGGTTGGGCGACAGGTAGCGGATCGCGCCCTCGTCCAGCTCGACCATGCCGGGGCCGAGCGTGTCGTGGCGGAAGCGCATCCGCCGCCGTGCGTCCAGCGCCCAAAGCGCCGAGGCCGCGGCAATGACCGCGCCGATGGGCCACAGGATCCAGCCGCCCAGCGAAAACACCCACAGCCCGAACCCGGTCGCGGCCAGCGCGGCGCCGGTTTCGGCCCAGGGGCGCAGCTTCTCGGCCAGTTCCGGGCGGATCATCAAAGCTCCAGCGCCATGTCGCGATGCGGGATGCCGGCGTCGTCGTATTCGGGGCCGTAGGCGGCGAAGCCCAGCTTCTCGTAAAAGCCGATGGCATGGGTCTGGGCGCCCAGCTTGGCGCGGGTGACGCCGGGCAGGGCGCGCAGCTCGTCCAGCGCCGCGCGGATCAGCGCCGCGCCGGTCCCGGTGCCGCGCGCCGGTTTCAGCACCGCGACGCGGCCGATCTTGCCGGTCGCGCCCTCGACCAGGATGCGGGCGGTGCCCAGGGCCCGGCCGCTGTCATCCCGCGCCAGCAGGTGGATCGCCGCGCCGTCGCGGCCGTCCCATTCCTCGGCCTCGGGGACGTTCTGCTCGACGATGAAGACCTCGCGGCGGATGGCGCGGCAGGTGTCGAGGTCGGTGGTCTTCTCGATCATGCGAAATAACGCTCCAGGATGCGGCGATAGATGCGGGCAAGCTGGCGGACCTGATCGGCCGGCACGCGCTCGTCCACCTGATGCATGAAATGCCCGACCAGCCCGAATTCAAGCACCGGGCAATGATCCTTGACGAAACGCGCATCCGAGGTGCCGCCCGAGGTCGAGAGCACGGGGATCAGCCCGGTCTCCTCCTGCACCACCTCGGCGACCAGATCGACGAAGGGGCCGGGCCGGGTCAGGAAGCTTTCGCCCGACACATCGGTCGAGATGGCGAAATCCACCCTGGTCTCGGCCGAGATCGCCGCCGCGCGGGCGCGGATCATCCGGTCGAGGCTCTCCGAGCTATGGGCGTCGTTGAAGCGGATGTTGATCACCGCCCGCGCCCGTTCCGGGATCACGTTCGAGGCCGGGTTGCCGCAATCCACCGTCGTCACCTGCAGGCCCGAAGGGTCGAAATGCTCGGTCCCTTCGTCCAGCGGCGTCTCGGTCAGCTCGTTCAGCAGCCGCACCAGCGCATGCAGCGGGTTGCGGGCGCGATGCGGATAGGCGGCGTGGCCCTGGATGCCATGCGCCTCGATCTGCAGGGTCATCGAGCCGCGCCGGCCGATCTTGATCATCTCGCCCATGCGGTCGGGATTCGAGGGCTCGCCGACGATGCAGACATCCATCCGCTCGCCCCGCGCCGCCATCCAGTCGAGCAGCGCGCGGGTGCCGTGCTTGCCGGGGCCCTCCTCGTCGCCGGTGATGGCCAGGATCACCGCGCCGTCCGGCGGCGGCGTCTCGGTCACGAAACCGATGGCGGCGGCGGCGAAGGCGGCGACGCCGGATTTCATGTCGGTGGCGCCACGGCCCCAGATCCAGCCGTCCTGCTCGTGCCCGGAAAAGGGCGGATGCGTCCAGCTGGCCGGATCGCCGGGCGGCACCACGTCGGTATGGCCGTTGAAGCCGAAGCTGCGCGCGCCCCTTGCCCCCCAGCGCGCGAACAGGTTCGGCACCCCCTCGCGGTCGACGCGGTGGCATTCGAAACCCGCCGCGCCCAGCACGGTCATCAGCAGGCTCAATGCGCCGCCCTCGTCGGGCGTGACCGAGGCGCAGCGGATCAGCCTTGCGGTCAGTTGGGCGGGGTCGGGGATCAGGGTCATGGCGGGCCTTTCGCTTTTGGCCTGTGGTTACACCGCCGGACCCGCAAGCTCCAGCGCGCGGCGCAGCAGGTTGGCGCCGGTCAGCGCCAGCAGGATCAGCGTCCAGCGCCGGAACCGCGCCGCGTCCAGCCGGTCATGCGCCAGATAGCCCAGCCCCATGCCGACCAGCGCCGGGACGACGAGGATCGCCGAAAACGGCAGGGTCTGGGCGTTCAGCAGCCCCGATTGCAGATGCGAGACGGTCAGCACCGCCGCGCCCAGGAAGAACACCACCCCCTGCACCCGCATCTGTTCCTGCTTGGGCGCGTGCAGCGACAGCAGCAGCACCAGCAGCGGCGGCCCCCAGATGCCCGAGATGCCGCCGATCAGCCCGCCGACGACCCCGGTCGCGATCTCCATGCGCCGGCGGTGATGCACCGGCAGGACCAGGCTGCGGCCCAGGATCTGCCACAGCGCGAAACCCGAGATCGGCAGGCCGATGATGGCATACATCAGCCATTGCGGCACCCGCGGGGCAAAGAAGGCGCTGACCGGGATGAACAGCACCACCATGCCGATATGCCAGCGATAGGCCCAGCTTGCCTGCCAGGCGGGCCGCCAGCCGCCGCGCAGCGCCTGGCGGATATTGGTGACCAGCACCGGCAGGATCACCGCCGCCACCGCCTGCTGCGCGGTCAGGAAGGACCCCAGCGCCGCCAGCATGATCATCGGCATGGCAAAGCCGATGGCGCCCTTCACGAAGCCGGAAAACAGCGTGATCGCGATGGCGGTCCAGAAATGGAAGGGGTCGAGGCCGAACATGGCCGCAGGTTGCTGCGCCGCGCTGCCCGCCGCAAGGGCCGTTCTTGCGCAATCTGCGGGACATTTTAGTTCGCGTTTCGTCTGGATTGCGCATGATAGTTGCGCTGCGGTTGCGAAACGGCTAGTCATGCTGCAACGCCGCACAAGGAGTCTGCCATGAAGGACATGCCCCCGATGCCCCCGATGCCAGCCGATACGCCCTCCGCCCTGCTGGCGCTTGCCGCCGCGGCCCTGCCGGAGCTTGAAACCCTGCAATCGCGCGCCACCGAGGCGCTGCGCGCGCTGGTCGCCCCCTCGGGCAAGCCACAGCCGGCCTTGCTGGAACAGCATCAGCATGCCGCCCATGCGCTGTCCTGGCTTGCCACCTATGTCGAATCGATTCGCCAGCTGACCGGCTGGGCGGCGCGGCTGGCCGAGGCGGGCAGCCTGGGCCGGACCGAGGCGCTGATCCTGCAGATCGGCCTGGGCGAATACCTGACCCAGATCGCCGGCGGCATCCCGATGAGCCAGACGGAATTCGCCCGGCTTGCGGACCTTGGGATCGACTGGCAGCCGGGCGAGGCGGCGGCGGGGCTGATGCGCGGCAACACCGCGCCGGCACGGGCCGAGCTGGCGCGGCTGATGCAGGACAACCAAGGCCGCGCCACCTTCGGGGCCACCGGGCTGGACGAGGATCTGGAGATGATCCGCGACCAGTTCCGCCGCTATGCCGAGGAGCGGGTGATCCCCAACGCCCATGAATGGCACCTGAAGGACCAGCTGATCCCGATGGAGATCATCGAGGAACTGGCCGAGCTCGGCGTCTTCGGCCTGACCATCCCCGAGGAATTCGGGGGCTTGGGCCTCTCGAAAGCCTCGATGGTGGTGGTGACCGAAGAGCTGTCGCGCGGCTATATCGGCGTGGGCAGCCTTGGAACCCGCAGCGAGATCGCGGCCGAGCTGATCCTCTGCGGCGGCACCGAGGAGCAGAAGGCGAAATGGCTGCCGGGCCTCGCCTCGGGTCAGATCCTGTCGACGGCGGTCTTCACCGAGCCGAATACCGGCAGCGACCTCGGGTCCCTGCGCACGCGGGCGGTCAGGGACGGCGACGACTGGGTGATCACCGGCAACAAGACCTGGATCACCCATGCGCAGCGCACGCATGTCATGACGCTCCTGGCCCGCACCGACCCCGAGACCACCGACTGGCGCGGGTTGTCGATGTTCCTGGCCGAAAAGACCCCGGGCACCGACGACGATCCCTTCCCGACCCCCGGCATGACCGGCGGCGAGATCGAGGTCCTGGGCTATCGCGGCATGAAGGAATACGAGCTCGGCTTCGACGGCTTCCGCGTCAAGGGCGAAAACCTGTTGGGCGGCGAGCCGGGGCGCGGCTTCAAGCAGCTGATGGAGACCTTCGAATCGGCGCGCATCCAGACCGCCGCCCGCGCCGTGGGCGTGGCGCAATCGGCGGCCGAGATCGGCATGCGCTATGCCATCGACCGCAAGCAGTTCGGCAAGTCGCTGATCGAATTCCCGCGCGTTGCCGACAAGCTCGCCATGATGGCGGTCGAGATCATGGTCGCCCGGCAGCTGACCTATTTCAGCGCCTGGGAAAAGGACCACGGCCGGCGCTGCGACCTGGAGGCCGGGATGGCCAAGCTTCTGGGCGCCCGCGTCGCATGGGCGGCGGCGGACAATGCCTTGCAGATCCACGGCGGCAACGGTTTCGCGCTGGAATACGCCATCAGCCGCGTGCTGTGCGATGCGCGCATCCTCAACATCTTCGAGGGCGCGGCCGAGATCCAGGCCCAGGTGATCGCGCGCAGGCTGCTGGACTGACCGCAGGCGCGCTGCCGGCGCGCGGGTTCAGGACCGGCCGCTGCCGCGGTCGTCCCGCCGTCCCCGGCGCCAGGCCCAGAAAAGCCAGCCGGCCCATAGCGCCGCCAGCGAGAACCAGGTCAGCGCATAGCCCAGATGGCTGTTGCGGAAACGGATCACGGTCAGCCCGCCGATCGGCTGCGCGCCGTCGCCCTGGGCATCGGCGTCGAGGAACCAGGGTGCCACCGGGCCCAGCCCCTGCGCCGCGGCGATGGCGGCCGTGTCGCGGGAATACCAGCGCCCGGCCCCGGGGTCGTTGCCGCGCAGGAAGGCGCCGCCGGGCTGGCTCATGCGCAGAAGGCCCGTCACCGTCACCTCGCCGCCCGGCAGGGGGCGGTCGTCGCGGGCGGCATCCGCGACGAAGCCGCGATTGACCAGCACGGTCCAGCCCTGCGCGGTCTGCATCGGTGTCATCACCCAGAAACCCGGGCCGCGTTCCGTCACCGCCTTGACCAGCGTGTCGCTGTCCGCGCGATAGGTTCCCGTCACCGCGATGCGGCGATATTCCGCATCGCGCGCGTCCATTCCCGCCCATTCGGCAGGGGCGGGGGCGGGCGGCTCGGCCAGACGCGCCTCGACCCGGGCGATCAGGTCGGTCTTCCAGGCCAGCCGCTGCACCTGCCAGACCCCCAGCGCCATCAGCGCCAGGAACACCGCCAGCGCCCCGGCCGGCGCCGCCAGCCGGCGCAGGGTCACGAACCGAAGCCCTGCATCAGCTCATGGTCCATCTGCGGCATCATGTTGGTGTTCATGTGATACATGACCCAGAGCGAGCCGGCCAGCAGGATGACCACCACCACCACGGTGAAGATGGTGGAGAGCATGGTCCAGCCCTCTTCCTGCCTGCCGTTCATGTGCAGGAAATAGACCATGTGGACCAGGATCTGCACCACGGCGAAGCCGATCACCGTGACAGCGGTCAGCGCCCGGCTTTCGAAGCCGCCGGCCATGACCAGGCCGAAGGGGATCGCGGTCAGGATCACCGAGAGCAGGAACCCCTTGAGGTAAGAGGCATGGCTGCCATGGTCGTGGCCGTGATCGTCGTGATGCGCATGAGCGTGTTCGGCGGACATCAGATCATCCCCAGCAGATAGACGAAGGTGAAGACGCCGATCCAGATGACGTCGAGGAAGTGCCAGAACATCGACAGGCAGACCATGCGGCGCTGGTTCGCCGGGATCAGCCCGGTCCGGGCGATCTGCACCATCAGCGTCACCAGCCAGATCGAGCCGAAGGTGACGTGCAGCCCATGCGTGCCGACCAGCGTGAAGAAGGCCGACAGGAACCCGGACCGCTGCGGCCCGGCGCCGATATGGATCAGGTGGTGGAACTCGTAAAGCTCGATGCCCAGGAAGCACAGGCCGAAGAACAGCGTCACCGCCAGCCAGCGCAGCGTGCCGCGCTGGTCGCCCTTGCCCATGGCCAGCATGGCGAAGCCGAAGGTGATCGAGGACAGCAGCAGCATGGCGGTGTTGACCGCCACCAGCTCCAGGTCGAACAGGTCTTTCGGTCCCGGCCCGGCGGCGAAGCTGGTGCCCAGCACGCCATAGACCGCGAAGAGCACCGCGAACATCAGGCAGTCGCTCATCAGGTAGACCCAGAAGCCCAGGCTGGTCGAGGCGCCCTCGGGGTGGTGATGGGGCTCAAGCTCCCAGTATTGGCGCATGGTGTCGGTTGTCGCGTGGCTCATCTCTCAAACCCCCTGCGCAAGCTGGCGCGTTCGGGCATCCTCGGTCGCCTCGATCTCCGAGGCGGGGATGTAATAGTCGCGGTCGTAGTTGAAGGTATGGGCGATCCCGACGGCGATGATGCCCAGGAAGCTTGCCGCCGCCAGCCACCAGACATACCAGACCAGCGCCATGCCGCAGATGGTCGCCAGCGCGGCCAGGATCACGCCGGTGCCGGTGTTCTTCGGCATGTGGATCGGCATGAAGCCGGCGGTCGGGCGGGCGGCGCCCTGCTGCTTCATCTCCCACCAGGTATCCAGCCCGTGCGAGATCGGGCTGAAGGCGAAGTTATAGGCCGGGGGCGGCGAGGAGGTCGCCCATTCCAGCGTCCGCCCGTCCCAGGGATCGCCGCTGACGTCGCGATAGTCCGGCCGGTTGCGGCGCAGGATCGAGACGCCGAACTGCACGAACATGGCCGCGATGCCCGCCGCGATCAGCACCGCGCCGAAAGCGGCGATGGCGAACCAGATCCGCAGGTCCGGGTCGTCGAAGACGCGCAGCCGCCGGGTCACGCCCATCAGGCCCAGGATATAGAGCGGCATGAAGGCCACCCAGAAGCCCACGACCCAGAACCAGAACGAGACCTTGCCCCAGAACACGTCCAGCTTGAAGCCGAAGGCCTTCGGCCACCAGAAGTTGATCGCCGCGAACAGGCCGAACAGCACGCCGCCGATGATGACATTGTGGAAATGCGCGATCAGGAACAGCGAGTTGTGCAGCACGAAGTCGGCAGGCGGCACCGCCAGCAGCACGCCGGTCATGCCGCCCACGACGAAGGTCAGCATGAAGGCCACCGTCCACATCATCGGCAGCTCGTAGCGGATGCGGCCGCGATACATGGTGAAGAGCCAGTTGAAGAGCTTGGCCCCGGTCGGGATCGAGATGATCATCGTGGTGATCCCGAAGAACGAGTTCACCGAGGCGCCCGAGCCCATGGTGAAGAAATGGTGCAGCCAGACCAGATAGCTCAGCACCGTAATGCAGACGGTGGCATAGACCATCGAGGAATAGCCGAACAGCCGCTTGCCCGAGAAGGTCGAGGTGACTTCCGAGAAGACGCCGAACAGCGGCAGGATCAGGATATAGACCTCGGGGTGGCCCCAGATCCAGATGAGGTTGATATACATCATCGGATTGCCGCCAAGGTCGTTGGTGAAGAAGTTGGTGCCGACATAGCGGTCCAGCGTCAGCAGGATCAGCGTCATGGTCAGCACCGGGAACGAGGCGACGATCAGGATATTGGCGCAGAACGAGGTCCAGGTGAAGATCGGCATCCGCATCATGGTCATGCCCGGCGCCCGCATCTTCAGGATCGTCACCAGCAGGTTGATGCCCGACAGCGTGGTGCCGACGCCGGCGACCTGAAGCCCCCAGATGTAATAGTCCACCCCGACCCAGGGGCTGTAGCCGATGCCCGACAGCGGCGGAAAGGCCAGCCAGCCGGTCTGCGCGAACTCGCCCAGAAACAGCGAGGCCATGGTGATGACCGCGCCCCCCACCGTCATCCAGAACGAGAAATTGTTGAGGAAGGGGAAGGATACGTCGCGCGCGCCGATCTGCAAGGGCACGACATAGTTCATCAGCCCGGTGATGAAGGGCATCGCCACGAAGAAGATCATGATGACGCCATGCGCCGTGAAGATCTGGTCGTAGTGATGCGCGTTCAGGTAGCCCTCGGAGCCGCCGAAGGCCCAGACCTGCTGCAGCCGCATCATGACCGCATCGGCAAAGCCGCGCAGGAACATGATCAGCGCCAGGATGATATACATGATGCCGATCTTCTTGTGGTCGACCGAGGTGAACCACTCGCGCCAGAGCCAGCCCCAGAGCCGGTATCGCGTCAGCGCCGCAAGCAGCGCGATGCCGCCCAGGGCGACGACGACGAAGGTGGCCCAGACGATCGGCTCCTTCGGGATCGCGTCCCAGTTCAGCCGGCCGAGAAGAAAGGTGGTCTCGTTGGAAAAGGTAGCCATGCTTTGCGTCCGATCAGAAGTTCCGCGCCCGGCCCTCGGTCGGGTCCAGCAGCGTGACGGCATTGTCTTGCGAGGGGGCGAAGGGCCCTTTCGGCGGCACCAGCGCATGGCCGCGCAGCGGGGCCGTGTCCAGCGGCGCGCGGGCCAGCTCGGGCGATTGGCCGAACATCCGCGCCGAATCCTCGGACGTGCAGAACGAGGCGACCTGGAACGGCTCCCATCCCAGCACCGGCGCGCGGGTGCCGCGGCGCTGATGCTTGTCATAGGTCAGCCGGGTCACGTTCATCGTGCCGGCCAGCCCGGTGCCGCCCTGCGCGTCCAGCGCCATCATCTCGGCCATGCAGATCTTGCCCGGCTCGACGCACATGTTGACGATGCGCTGGAACAGCTGCGGATCGACTTCGGCGAAGGACATCGGCGGCACGTTCTCGCTGGGCGCCTCCAGTTCCAGGTAGCGCGGGCGGTCCAGCGAGCCGCCCGAGGCCCGCGCCTTCTCGACCCAGGCGTCGAATCCCGCCTCGTCGGTGGCCAGCGCCTTGAAATGCATGCCCGAAAAGCCGTGCCCCGAGTAATGCGAGGCGATGCCCTTGTATTCGCCGGGATGGTTGAAGACGCCGTTCAGCTTGGTCTCCATCCCCGGCATGGCATAGATCATCCCGGCCATCGCCGGAATGTAGAAGGCGTTCATCACCGAGGTCGAGGTCAGGGTGAACGCGACCGGGCGATCCACCGGCACCGCCATCTCGTTGACCGAGGCGATGCCCTGCTCGGGATAGATGAACAGCCATTTCCAGTCCATCGCCACCACCTGCACCGGCAGGGGCCTGTGCTCTTCGGTCACCGGCCGGTCAGAGGCGATGCGGTCCAGCGGCCGGTAGGGGTCCAGAAGATGCGTGCCGACCCAGGTCAGCGCGCCCAGGGTGATGATGATCAGCAGCGGCGCCGCCCAGATGACGAATTCCAGCTTGGTCGAATGGTCCCAGTCCGGGCGGTAGACCGCGTCCCTGTTCCTTTCGCGGTAGCGGCGGGCGAAGACCACGGTCAGCACCATCACCGGCACGATGATCAGCAGCATCAGCAGGGTCGAGATCACCAGAAGGTCGCGCTGGCGCGCGGCGATGTCGCCGGCCGGGGCCAGGACCTCGGCCTTGCAGGCGGCAAGGGGAAGCAGAAGGGCAAGCCATGGCAGGCGGGCGAATGTTCGTTTATGGGTCATGGAACGATCCGAGGTCCGTGAAGCGTCGAGGCAGACGGCGGGAAAGGGGGCCGAGTCGCGGATGCGCGGCACGATATCAGGTTAGTTACCTTGACCTGGATCAAATCGGTATGCGACGATTTGCCGTATGCTTTTTGCCCCCCGCTTACGGCAGCAATAGGGGCGGAAACGCCGCGGCGGGCTTGGTCCATGCGCGGTGCGGATCTGGATCGGATCGGATTCTTCGGGAACATGAGCACAACCTCCTCCATGCCCGCCGGGCAAGCCGCGCAATCGCCCGCCTCGCCGGGGCGTCACAAGGTCTCGCCCTCGGATATCGCCGTGGGCGTCATCATCGGGCGCACCTCGGAATTCTTCGATTTCTTCGTCTTCGCCATCGCCTCGGTGATCGTCTTTCCGCAGCGGATCTTTCCCTTCACCGATCCGCTGACCGGGACGCTGTTGTCCTTCGCGCTGCTGGCGCTGGCCTTCGTCGCCCGGCCGCTGGGCAGCGCGCTGTTCATGAGCATCGACCGCCGCCACGGCCGCGTCACCAAGCTGACCGCGGCGCTGTTCCTGATGGGGACCGCCACCGTGGCGATGGGCCTGATCCCCAGCTACGAGAATGTCGGCGGCTGGGCCGTGATCATCCTGGCCGTGCTGCGCATCGCGCAGGGCCTGGCACTGGGAGGGGCCTGGGACGGCATGCCCGCGCTTCTGGCGCTGACCGCGCCGCGCAGCCGCCGCGGCTTTTACGCCATGGTGCCGCAGCTGGGCGCGCCGATCGGGCTGATCGTCGCCACGCTGCTTTTCGCCTATCTGGCGGCCAACCTGACGGCGCAGGACTTCCTGGACTGGGGCTGGCGCTATCCGTTCTTCGTCGCCTTCTCGGTCAATGTCGTGGCGCTGTTCGCGCGGCTGCGCATCGTCGCCACCGAGGAATTCGCCGAGCTCTTCGAATCGCGCGAGCTGCAGCCGACCCGCATCGGCAGGACCCTGCGCGAGGATGGCGGCGCCATCCTGCTCGGCATCTTCGTGCCGCTGGCCAGCTTTGCCATGTTCCACATGGTCACGGTCTATCCGCTGTCCTGGATCTTTCTTTACACCAACGAGACGCTGCTGAGCTTCCTGATCATCGAGGCCGTGGCCGCGACCGGCGGCATCGCCGCCATCCTGCTGTCGGGCTGGCTGGCCGACCGCATCGGCCGGCGGCGCCTGCTGCTGATCGGGGCGCTGCTGATCGGCGGCTTCGCCGTGCTGGCGCCGCTGCTGCTGTCGGCGGGCAAGACCGGCGAGGTGGTCTACATGATCGTCGGCTTCTTCATCCTGGGCCTCAGCTTCGGGCAAAGCTCGGGCGCGGTCGCCTCGCTGTTCGAGGCGCGCAACCGCTATACCGGCTCGGCCATCGTCTCGGACCTGGCCTGGATGTTCGGCGCCGGCTTCGCGCCGCTGACGGCGCTGCTGCTCTCGACCTGGCTGGGCCTGCCGGCGGCGGGGCTGTATCTGCTGTCTGGCGCGGTCTGCTCGACCATCGCCATCCTGCTGTCGGGCCGGCTGGATTTCCGCGACGCCGGAACCTGAGATCCGGCGGGCGGAGCCGGCGCCCCCCTTATCCCGCCATCTCGCGCAGCGCATCGCCGATGCGGCGGATGCCCTCGGGGATGCGCTCGGCCGAGATCGAGGAATAGGCGAGGCGATAGAAGCCGCTGCCGCGGCCGGGAGAGGCGAAGAACGGCGCCCCCGGCTCGATCAGCACCTCGCGCGCCTTGAGCCGGGCCGCAAGCGCGGCCGAATCCACCCCCTCGGGCGTCGCCAGCCAGAAACTCGACCCGCCGGTCGCCCCGGGCGAGGCGAGGCGCAGCCTCTCGCGCGCGATGGCGGCCAGCATCACCTCGCGCCGCCGGGCATAGGCGCGGCGCATGCGGTTGGCCTGCGCGTCGTAATGGCCCAGCGACAGGAAATGCGCCAGCGTGCGCTGCATGTGGCCGGGCGGGTGGCGCAGCACCATGCCGCGCAGCGCCCGCGCCTCGGCGATGAAACGGGGATCGGCCACGACATAGCCCAGCCGCACGCCCGGAAACACCGATTTCGAGAAGGAGCCGATATAGATCACCGCCCCGGCCCGGTCGATGGCCTTGAGCGCGGGCGAAGGCGCACCGGCGAAGGACATTTCGAATTCGTAATCGTCCTCGACGACCGCGAAGCCCTGCGCCTGGGCGCGGGCCAGCAGTTCCTTGCGCCGGGCCAGCGGCATGGTGGAGTTGGTCGGGCATTGGTGGCTGGCGGTGGTGAAGACCGCGGCGATGCCGGGCGGGATGGCGTCGGGCGGCAGGCCGCGCGCATCGACCGGGACCGGCAGGATGCGGGCGCGGCTGGCCAGCAGGATCTCGCGCTGGCCGGGATAGGAGGGATCCTCGACCGCGCAGGAGGTGCCGGGGCGCAAGAGCAGCTGCGCCACCAGCCACAGCGCGTTCTGCGCCCCCATGGTCAGCAGGATCTCGTCGCGCCCGGCGCTGATGCCGCGCCGGGGCAGGATCTGGCGGGCGATGTGATCGACCAGCTCCGGGTCGTCGGCATCGTAGAGATCGCCGGTGACGGAATCGAATTCGCGCCGGCCCAAGGTGCGCATGGCGCAGTCGCGCCAGGCGGCATGGTCGACCAGCGCCGGATCGGCTTGGCCATAGACGAAGGGATAGGCGAAGCGGCGCCAGTCGCGCTCGCGATCCGTGCGGGCCGCGCGGGCGAAACGGCCTTCCAGCTGGCTGTCCCAGTCGAAGCGCGGCGTGTCCGGGGCGGGGGGCTCGGCCTCCAGCCGCCGCTCGATGCCGTCCGAGATGTAATGGCCCGAACGGTCGCGGCTGGCCAGGTAATCGGTCGAGACGAGTTCCGCGAAGGCCTGGGCCACCGTCACCCGCGCCACGCCCAGATGCCGGGCCAGCGCCCGGGTCGAGGGCAGTTTCTCGCCCGCGCGGAAGCGGCCGGCGGTTACCGCGGCGATGATCTGGCGGCGCAGCTGCACCTGCAGGGGCAGGCCGGCGGCATGGTCCAGGAAGAAGGCGTCGGGGGGAATCGGCATGGGGTGATCCGCGGCGGCTGACGGGGTCCATCAGTTCCCCGAATGCCGCCGCGGATCAAGGGTCAGGCAAAGACCTTGGTCAGGGCGTTGTCGATGGCATCGGTGATGCGGTCGATGTCGTCGGCCGTGGCGACCAGCGCCGGCGACAGGCAAAGCGTGTTGTTGAAGCCGGGCAGCGAGCGGTTGGTCGCGCCGATGATGACGCCCTGCGCAAGGCAGTCAGCCACGACGGCCTGCACCTTCTTCTCGTCCATCGGCTCTTTCGTGGCGCGGTCCGAGACCAGCTCGGCGCCGCAGAACAGGCCCTTGCCGCGCACGTCGCCGATGACCTTGTGCTTTTCCATCAGCGCGTTGAGGTTCGCCAGCGTCCTTTCGCCCATGGCGACGGTGTTGGCCAGCAGGCCCTCGTCCTCGATGATGCGCATGTTCTCGATCGCCGCCACCGGCCCCGAGGTGCAGCCGCCGAAGGTCGAGATGTCGCGGAAGAAGCTCATGCCGTCCTCGGGCGCGTCCTTGAACATCTCGAAGACGCGTTCGGTGGTGACGGTGCAGGAGATCGCCGCATAGCCCGAGGCGACGCCCTTGGCCATGGTGACGAAATCCGGCTGAATCCCGTATTGCTGATAGCCGAACCAGGTGCCGGTGCGGCCAAGCCCGCAGACCACCTCGTCGATATGCAGCAGGATGTCGTATTTGCGGCAGATCTCCTGCACGCGCTGCCAATAGCCTTCGGGCGGGGTGATGACGCCGCCGCCCGCCGTCACCGGCTCCAGTACGAGGCAACCCACGGTATCGGGGCCTTCGCGCAGGATCACCTCCTCGATGGCGTCGGCGGCGCGCTCGCCATAGTTTTCCACGTCCCATTGCTTGCGGTATTCAAGGCAATGCGGCACGCGCACGAAGCCGTCGGGGAAGGGGCCGTAGGCGATGGCGCGCTGGTCCTGGCCGCTGGTCGCCAGCGTGCCGATGGTGGTGCCGTGATAGTCGCGGTCGCGATAGAGGATCTTCCATTTCTTGCCGCCATGGTGGCGCGCCGCGATCTGGCGCACCATCTTGTAGACCTTCTCGTTCGCCTCGGAGCCCGAGTTCGAGTAATAGACCCGGGTCATGCCCGGCATCTTCTCGATCAGCTTTCGGGCGAAGACGGCGCCCGGCACGGTGCCCGCCGCGCCTGCGTAATAGTTCAGCTTGACCAGCTGGTCGCGGATCGCATCGGCGATGCTTTCGCGGCCATAGCCCACGTTCACGGTCCAGACGCCGCCCGAGACGGCATCGAGGAACTCGCGCCCGGTGGCGTCCCACAGCCGCATGCCCTTGCCCTCGACAAAGACGCGCGGGTCGATGGTCTCATACTGCTTGTGCTGGCTCAGGTGGTGCCAGACATGGGCGCGGTCGGCGGCGACCACATGCGACATGTCGTTGGGGTTCAGATCGAGCGTCATGGCCGGACTCCTGCGCAAAGGGGTTTTCTCCTGACTGCGCCCGAACGCGGCAAAGCGATAGAGCCAGATTGTGCCAATATATGGGGCCAGTTTGGCGAGCCTGGGCCGAATCGGATCCGGTGGCATGCCCTTGTCGCGCATTTCCACGCGGCCGCTTTTGCGGATGCGAAAGTATTGCTGCGTCGCAGAAACAGTTAACAGATTGATTTAAAACTGAAATATTTGGAGCGCAAGGCGAGACCGCTTATAGACAGATAATCATATCTATACGTATAGTTTTGAAAGTTGCCTCCCAAGAACCAATGCAACGCCAACAACAGGGTTTGCTCATGCTCAATCGTCGCCGTTTCCTGACCACATCCACGCTGGCCGCGGCCTCGCTCGCCGCGCCGGGGCTTGTCACCCGCGCCCTTGCCCAGGGCGAGGCGCTGAAGATCGGCGTGCCGGTGCCGATCTCGGGCGCCTTCGCCGCCAACGGCAAATTCGCCACCATCGGCGCGGTGATGGCCGCCGAAGAGGTCGCGGCCGCGCATGGCGTGCAGGTCTCGACCCTCGACCTCGATACCGAGGGCAAGCCCGCGACCGCAGTGCGCAAGGTGCAGGATGCGCTGGCACAGGACGGGGTGAAGCTGTTCGCGGGCGGCATCCTCTCGTCGGAATCGCTGGCCATGGGCAAGGAGGTCGAGCGCGGCGGCGGCGCCTTCATGACCACCGCCGGCGCCGACGAGATCACCGGCGTCGATTGCAACAAGGCCACTTTCCGCTGGTCGGTGCCGACCTATGGCGCCATCAACGAAACCGTGCGCCCGATCATCGACGCGCTGCCCGATGCCAAGAAATGGTATACGATCACCCCGCAATATGTCTTTGGCGACGGGCTGCTGAACGCCGCCAAGGATGTGTTCGCGGAAAAGGGCATCGAGCATGTCGGCAACAGCTACCATTCGCTGACCGACAAGGAATTTTCCGGCTACCTGACCAATGCCATCGCCGCGCAGCCCGACGTGCTCTTGCTGCTGAACTTCGGCGCGCAAAGCTCGGACACGCTGCGGCAGGCGGTCAGCTTTGGCCTCAAGCAACGCATGACCATCGTCGTCGCCTGGGCCTCGGGGCTGGAGCAGTTCGAGGCGCTGGGGCCGGATATCTGCGAAGGCGTCTATTTCGGCGCGCAATACTGGCACGGCGCCGATTCGGCGCTGAACCGCGAGCTGGTCGCCAAGGTGCAGGAAAAGCACGGCTTCAACCCGAACTATTCCTTTGCCGGTTCCTATATCTGCGCGAAACTGCTGCTGGAGGCGGCGGTCAAGGCCGGCTCGCCGGATGGGGCGGGCGTCGCCGCGGCGCTGAACGGGCTGAAATATCAGGGCCTGACCGGCGAGGAAGAGATCCGCGCCGCCGACCATCAGGTCATCAAGGACTACTACCTGCTCAAGGGCAAGGCCAAGGCCGACATGGCCGACAAGGACGATTACGCCGAGATCATCAGCGCCGGCAAATCCTTCCTTGCGCCCGAGGATGCCGGCTGCGCCATGCCCGCGTGATCCCCCGCCTCCCCGCGCGATTGCGGTCGCGCGGGGCCTTTTCGCCCGGTTTCAGGGAGAAGCCCGTGATCTACCTTTTCCAGGTTCTGAACGGCATCGGTCTGGGGATGCTGTATTTCCTCCTCGCCGTCGGCCTCAGCGTCATCTTCGGCCTGTTGCAGTTCGTGAACTTCGCCCATGGCGCCTTCTACCTGCTGGGCGCCTATCTGACCTATGACCTGACCATGCGCGGCTTCAGCTTCTGGGCCGCCATGCCGCTGGCCACGCTGATCGTCGCCGGCCTTGCCGCGCTGATCGAGGCGGTGCTGCTGCATCGCATCTACAAGCTGCCGCATACCTTCCACATCCTGGTGACGGTCGGCCTGGCGCTGGTCGTGCAGGAACTGGTCATCATCGCCTGGGGGCCGCTGGGCGGCTCGGTGCCGGCGCCCGAGGGGCTGCAGGGCGTCGTGATCCTGGGCGATTTCATCTATCCGCAATACCGGCTGTTCACCATCGGCCTCACCGTCGTGCTGGCCGGGCTGCTGTGGTGGCTGCTGGAGGGCACGCGGCTGGGCGCCATCGTGCGCGGCGGGTCCGAGTCGCCGGCGAACATGGCGCTGCTGGGCTACAACACGCTGCGCATCAACACCGCCGTCTTCGGTTTCGGCGCCGGGCTGGCGGGGCTTGCGGGCGCGCTGGCCGCGCCGATCCGCGGCGTCGAGCCCTTCATGGGGATCGAGGCGCTGTCGGTGGCCTTCGTCGTCGTCGTGATCGGCGGCATGGGCAGCTATACCGGCGCGCTGGTCGCGGGCCTGCTGGTCGGGGTGGTGCAAAGCGTCATGACCACGCTCTGGCCCGAGGGCGCGCGGCTGATGATCTATGTCGGCATGGCGCTGGTCATCGCGCTGATGCCCCGCGGCCTCTTGGGGAGGGCATGAGCATGAACCCGCTGGACAAACCCTATGCGCAGCTGGCGCTGGCGCTGCTGACCGTGCTGGTCCTGCCGCTGTTCCTGAAATCCGGCATCCTCGCGACCGAGATCCTGATCTTCGCCATGGTCGTCGCTGCCTGCAACCTGCTGCTGGGCTATACGGGCTTGCTGTCCTTCGGGCAGGGCATCTTCTTCGGCATCGGCACCTATGTCGCGGGCATCTGCCTGACGCGCTGGCAGGTCCCGGTGCCCCTGGTGCTGGCCGGCGCGGCGGTGCTGGGCGCGGCCACGGCCACGCTGGTCGGCTGGCTGTCGATCCGCCGGCAGGGGGTCTATTTCGTCATGCTGACGCTGGCCTTTTCGCAGCTGTTCTATTTCGTCGCCTATACGTTCAGCGGCGTGACCGGCGGCGACAACGGGCTGCTGGGCGTGCCGCGCCCCTCGGTCGGCGGCACGGCGCTGAACGCGCCCTGGTCCTATTACACCTTCGTCGCCATCTGCTTCGTGGCGGTCTTTGCGATCCTGGTCATGGTCACGCAATCGACCTTCGGTCGCACCCTGCTGGCGATCCGCGAGAACGAGGGGCGGGCGGCCGCCATCGGCTTCCCGACCAAGCTGTTCAAGCTTGAGGCTTTCGCCATCTCGGGCGCGGTCACGGCCTTCGGGGGCGCGCTGCACGCGATGCTGATCGGCGTCGCGCCCTTGTCGAACATCGAATACCACACCAGCGAGCTGATCCTGATCATGACCATCATCGGCGGCAGTTCCAGCCTGTTCGGCTCGGTGCTGGGGGCGGGGTTCTACCTGCTGCTGGCCGATGCGCTGTCCACCGTCTGGCCGCGCTGGCTGCTGCTTCTGGGCCTGGTGCTGGTCACGGTGGCGCTGTTCCTGCAACGCGGGCTCTGGGGGCTGGTCGAGCGGGGCTACGACCTGGCCTTCCGCCGCGAGCGCGCGCCCGAAACCCCGGCCGAGGAGCATTGAGATGACCGACATCGCCTTGCAGACCCGCGGCCTTGGGGTCAAATACGGCACCTTCCACGCGCTGGCCGAGGTGGACCTGCAGATCCGCCGCAACTCGGTCCATTCCATCATCGGGCCGAACGGGGCGGGAAAGACCACGCTGTTCCACGCGCTGACCGGGCGGGTGCGGGCATCCTCGGGCCGGATCGAGCTGGACGGGCGCGACATCACCGACACCTCGGACGACGACCGGGTGCGGCTTGGCATCGCGCGCTCGTTCCAGGTGACCAGCCTGTTTCCGAACCTGGCCCTGCGCGAGAACCTGCGCCTTGCCGCCCAGGGCCGCACGCCCTGGCAGGCGCTGGCGCCCTGGCGGCGGGCGGAAGCCAATGCCGAGGCGCTGGCCATCGCCGACGAGGTGATCGAGCGTCTGGCGCTTGCCCCCGTGGCAGGCCGGCTGGCGGGCGAGCTGTCGCATGGCCAGCAGCGCCGGCTGGAGGTGGGCATGGCCATGGCCGCGCGGCCGCGCGTCATCCTGCTGGACGAACCGACCTCCGGCATGGGCATCGACGATATCGAGGCGATGAAACAGCTGATCCGCGACCTCGGCCGCGACCATACCGTGCTGTTCATCGAGCATAACATGGGCATCGTGATGAACATCTCGGACATGGTCACGGTGATGCGGCTGGGCCGCAAGCTGGTCGAGGGTCCGCCCGCGCAGGTCCGCGACGACCCCGAGGTGCAGCGCGCCTATCTGGGCAACATGATCACGGGGGACATCGCATGACCGCCGCGCTGAAACTGACCGACCTGCACGCCTATTATGGCAAGAGCCACATCCTGCAGGGCGTCACGCTGGAGGTCGGGCCGGGCGAGATCGTCACCCTGCTGGGCCGCAACGGCGCCGGCAAAAGCACGACGCTGAAGACCGCCGTCGGCCTGATCGCGCCGCGTCAGGGCCGGGTCGAACTGGCCGGCCGCGACGTCACCGGCCAGCCGGCGCATCGCATCGCCGCGGCGGGGCTGTCGCTGGTGCCCGAGGATCGCGGCATCTTCCAGCTGCTGACCGTCGAGGAGAACCTGCGCATCGCCGCGCGCCGCGGCTCGCCTTGGGCTCTGGCCGACATCTATCGCATCTTCCCGCGGCTGGAGGAGCGCAGGAAGAACGGTGGCGGCCAGCTTTCGGGCGGCGAGCAGCAGATGCTCTCGATCGCCCGGGCGCTGCTCAATGGCCCCAAGGTGCTGATGCTGGACGAGCCGGTCGAGGGCCTCGCCCCGATCATCGTCGAGGAGATCGTCGCCCAGATCCGCCTGATCCGCGAGGCCGGCGTGCCGATCCTGCTGGTCGAGCAGAACCTTGCCGTCTGCAGCCAGCTTGCCGACCGGCATTACATCCTGGAACTGGGTCGCATCGTGCATTGCGCCACGGCCGGGCAGTTCCGCAGCGACCCCGAGACCATCGACCGCTATCTGGGCGTCAAGGCGTAAGGAAAACCCATGTCCAACCTGAATATAGACGCTGCCCGGCTGTGGGACAGCCTGATGGAGACAGCGCAGATCGGGGCCACGCCCGACGGCGGCATCGCCCGGCTGACGCTTTCGGACGAGGATCGCCGCGTGCGCGACTGGCTGCGCGCCCAATGCGACGCGCTGGGGCTGGAGATGGTGGTGGACGAGGCCGGCAACATGTTTGCCACCCGTCCCGGCGCCCGCGCGGACCTGCCCGCCATCGCCATGGGCAGCCATCTGGATACCCAGCCCACGGGCGGCAAGTTCGACGGCGTGCTGGGGGTGTTGGCCGGGCTTGAGGTGCTGCGCACGCTCGACGCCGCCGGCTACCAGACCGAGGCGCCGCTGATGCTGGTCAACTGGACCAATGAGGAGGGCTCGCGCTTTTCGCCGGCCATGCTCGGTTCGGGCATCTGGGCCGGGGTCTACAGCCGCGACTATGGCGACGGGCGGGTGGACGCCCGCGGCGACAGCTTCGGCGCCAGCCTCGACCGCATCGGCTATCGCGGCGAGGCCAAGGCAGGGTCGATCCGCTTCGGCGCCATGTTCGAGCTGCATATCGAGCAGGGTCCGATCCTCGAGGCCGAGGGCGCGCAGATCGGCGTGGTGCAGGGCATCCAGGGGATGCGCTGGTTCGAACTCACGCTGACCGGCACGGCGGCGCATACCGGCTCGACCCCCATGGCGATGCGCCGCAACGCGCTGCTGGGCATGGCGCGGGTGATCGAGGGCATCGACCGCATCGCCAAGGCGCATGAGAACGCGGTGGGCAGCATCGGCTTTCTGGAAATCGCCCCGAATTCGCATAACGTGATCCCCGGCCAGGTGCGCGCCACCATCGACCTGCGCCATCCTTCGGACGCGGTGCTGGATCGGATGCAGGCCGAGGTCGAGGAACTGGTGGGGGATGCCGCCCAAGCGGTCGGGCTGGAAAGCCGGCTGGAGCAGATCTCGCGCACCGCGCCGGTGGTCTTCGACGCCGAATGCATCGCCTCGGTCAGGGCGGGGGCGCAGGCGGCGGGCTATGCGACGCGCGACATCATCTCGGGCGCCGGCCATGACGCCGCCCATGCCGCGGCGGTGGCGCCGACGACGATGATCTTCGTGCCCTGCAAGGACGGGCTGAGCCACAATCCCGCGGAATCGACCCAGCCCGAGGAATGCGCCGCCGGCGCGCAGGTGCTGCTGGAGGCGGTTCTGGACTATGACCGCCGCATGGCCGAGGCCCGCAAGGAGGCCGCCGCATGACCCGCCTTGTCCTGGCCCGGCTGAACCACGAGACCAACAGCTTCTCGCCCGTCAAGACGCCGCTGGCCGCCTTCGCCCCGAAATGGGGCGAGGAGGCGCTGGCGGCGGCCGGGAACTATCCGGCCGCCATCGGCGCCTTCCACGCCTTCGCCCGCCGCATCGGCGCCGCGGTGGAGGTGCCGTTGATCGCCCATGCCATGCCCTCGGGGCCCGTCGAGGACGAGGCCTTCGAGGCCATGGCGCAGGCGATCCTCGCGGCGGTCGAGAAGGGCTGCGACGGCATCCTGCTGGACCTGCACGGCGCCATGGTCACCCGCAGCCATGACGATGGCGAGGGCGAGCTTCTGCGCCGGGTCCGCGCCGCCGCGCCGGGCGTGCCCATCGGCGTGGCGCTGGACCTGCATGGCAACATTACCCAAGCGATGCTGGAGCATTGCGACGTGATCGTCGGCTTCAAGACCTACCCGCATGTGGACATGGTCGAGACGGGCGAGCACGTGCTGCGCCTGTTCCAGCCGCTCCTCTCCGGCGCAGCGCGCCCGGCCATGGCGCTGTGCCATCCGCCGATGCTGGCGGCGACGCTGTGCATGAACACCACCACCGATTGCGCCATGACCGACCTGATCGCGCTGGCGCGGCAGGCCGAGGCGCGGCCGGGCGTGCAGGCGGTGACGGTCTTCGGCGGCTTTCCCATCGCCGACCTGGCCGAGACCGGCCTGTCCATCGTCACCGTCGCGGACACGCCCGAGCTTGCCCGCGAGGTCGCGCGGGAACTGGGCCGCGAGGCATGGCGGCGGCGCGCCGAATATGTCTATGCCGAGGAGCCCCTTGCGCAATCCATTGCCCGCGCCGCCGCACTGGCGGACGGTTCGGCGCCGGTGCTGCTGCTGGATCATGGCGACAATTGCATGTCGGGCGGCAGCTGCGACGTGATGGACGTGCTGGAGGCGCTGCTGGCCGCCGATCATGACGGGATCATGGTCGGCCCGATTGCCGATCCCGAGACCGTAGCCCGGCTTTTCGCGGCGGGCGAGGGGGCCGAGGCCGAGATCCGGCTGGGCAACAAGACCCCGGCCGAGGGCCTGCCCGCGCCGCGCCCGCCGCTGCGGCTGACGGGCCGGGTCGCGGCGCTGTCGGACGGGCGCTATCGCGTCTCCGGGCCGATCTATCACGGGCAGGAGCTGTCGATGGGCCGCGCCGCCGCCTTCGATACCGGCGCCGCGCGCATCGTCATCTGCGAGCAGCCGCACGAGCCGCTGGACCTGGGCTGTTTTTCCTGTGTCGGCCTTGACGCCGCGCAGGCGCGCTTCCTGCACCTGAAATCGCGCATGTATTGCCGCCCGGTCTTCGAGCCGCTTGCGCAAGCCGTGGTGGAATGCGCAAGCTCGGGCGTAACCGCTTCGGATTACGATCTGTTCGCTTTCAAAAAACTCGCCCGGCCCATATATCCGCTGGACCCCGGGACAATCTGGCAAGGCTGAAGGACCGCATGGATCAGGACGCGCCGGCAGGCAAGGAACGCAGGCTTACCCGCATCAAGCTGTCGGACCAGGTGGCCGAGGACATCCGCCGCCGCATCGCCCGCGACGGGTTGCTGCCCGGCGACCGCCTGCCGCACGAGCGCGCGCTGATGGAGCATTACGGCTGCTCGAAAGGCACCATCCGCGAGGCGCTGAAGGCGCTGGAGGTCGAGGGGCTGGTGCGCATGCTCTCGGGTCCGAACGGCGGGCCCGAGATCCAGCCCGCCTCGATCGACATCGTCACCCAGCAGCTGCGGCAATACCTGCATTTCCAGAAGATCGACTTCGCCCAGGTCTACGAGCTGCGCCAGTCGCTGGAGGTCAGCCTGGCCCGCAACGTCATCGGCAAGCTGACCGAGGCGCATTTCCGCCGCCTGGAAGAGAACATCCGCATCTGCGAAGCGGCGAACGCGGCGCAGGACCGCGCCGTGGTGCGCCGGGCCGAGACCGAGTTCCACGACATTCTCTGCGAGGCCTCGGACAACGTGATCCTGGTCTTCATGTGCCGCTTCCTGAACAGCATGCTGCGCGATCTGGTCAGCTATCGCAGCGAAAGCATGCGCGAGCACGAGATCTTCGGCGAGGCGAATATCGAAAGCCACCGGCAGCTGCTGGCCGCCTTCCGCGCCGAGGACGGCGATGCCGCCGGCCGGATCATGCACGATCACATGTGCTGCGCCGAAAGCTACATGCGCCGGCTGGATGCCTCGTTCCGCTCGGACCTGCTGAGCCGGTTCTGAAACGGAAAATCCCGGCCGCGAGGGGCCGGGATTCTTGGGGCCGGATTTGGCATCCGCGATCAGAACGGGATGTCGTCGTCGAATTCGGGACGGTTCTGCGACTGCCCGCCGCCGGACGCGCTGCCGCCCGAGGAGGCGCCGCCGCCATAGCCGCCGCCCCCGTAGCTGCCGCCGCCATAGCCCTCGTCGCGGCCACCGCCGCCGGCGCCGCGGCCGTCAAGCATGTGCAGCTCGCTGCGGAAGGGGCGCAGGGCGACCTCGGTCGAATAGCGGTCGTTGCCGCTCTGGTCCTGCCATTTGCGGGTTTCCAGCTGGCCCTCGACATAAACCTTGGAGCCCTTTTTCAGATATTGCTCGGCCACGCGGACCAGCGGCTCGGAATAGATCGCCACCGTATGCCATTCGGTGCGCTCGCGCCGCTCGCCGGTATTGCGGTCCTTCCAGGTTTCGGACGTCGCGATGCGCAGGTTGGCAACCTTGCCGCCGCTGGGGAAGGTGCGGACTTCCGGGTCCTGACCCAGATTGCCGACCAGGATCACCTTGTTCACGCTGCCTGCCATGCTGCGGGTCCTTTTTGTTGGGGTTGTCTTGCGCGGAGGTGTAGCGCGGAGGCCCTGCTTAAGGTAGCGCGCCGGCGAGCGGAAGAGGATATCGGCGGAAATCCGCCGAAGATTCCGGCGTCGGCCGCGTCAAGGAATCCTCTTGCGGCGCCCGCCCGGCTTTGCGCTATAGTGCCGCACAAAAAAAGACGACGGCATGCATGAGGGACCAGAGATGCTTTCACGCAATCGGGCGATGCTGCGCCAGTTTGGCCGGGCCGCGATGGCCCTGACGATTTCGGCCGGGCTGGCCGTTCCCGCCGCGGCCGATGGGCTGCGGCTGCAGGCGAAAAGCGGCAAGTCGCGGCTGGCGCAGTTCGAGCGCCAGACCCGGCTGATGGATTCGCGCCTGGCCGGGCAATACCAGCAATCGGCGCGGCTGCGCCCCGGCGGCACCTCGACCAAGAGCGTGGTCGAGCTGGACTTGCCGACCGCAGTTCCCGCCTATAACGGCAACCGGCGCAGCCAGTATCTGCCCCATGCCCGCGCCATGGCCCGCAAGCACGGCATCCCCGAGGACCTGTTCCTGCGGCTGGTGCAGCAGGAATCGGGCTGGAACCCCTCGGCGCGCTCGCACAAGGGCGCGCGGGGGCTGGCGCAGCTGATGCCGGGCACCGCCGCCAAGCTGGGCGTCGATCCGAACGACCCGATCCAGAACCTGGAAGGCGGCGCGCGCTATCTGCGCATGATGTACAACACCTTCGGCAACTGGCGGCTGGCCCTGGCGGCCTATAACGCCGGGCCGGCGGCGGTGGCGAAATACGGCGGCGTGCCGCCCTATCGCGAGACGCGCAACTACGTGCGCATCATCCACGGCAGCTGAAGCACAAAAGGCCGGGCAGGGCGCCCGGCCTTTCCGGTTCCGGTCGCGGGGCCGCGGCCTCAGAAGGTCGAGGGGATGATGCGGGTGTATTTCGTCCCGGCGATCGAGGCGCCGGCCATCAGCCCGGACTGGCCGAAGACCATCGCCACCACCGGCTGCTGCGAGGTGATGGTGTCGGTGCCCATCGAGACGCCGCCGGCGGGCAGGGCGTAATAGGCCCCGGCCTCGGCCACCCAGCCGGGCGCCTTGCGGAAATCGGCCAGCGCCGCATCGGTCTGGAAGATCAGCACATGCGCATATTGCTGGGCGCCGATCTGCAGGCCGACGCTGGCCTGGGTCGCCGAATAATAGTCCACCGTCACGTTGTTGATGCGCAGCGCGCCCTGGCCGTAGGCGCCGCCGACGCCGAATCCCGCCTCGGTCATCAGCGGCATGTAAAGCACGCCCTTGGCGTTCTGCACCATGGGCGCGACATTGGGATAGCTGCGCAGCAGGAAGTCCCGCGTCGCATCCACCCGCGCGTCCAGCCGCGAGGGCGCGTCCTGCCCGACCGCGTTCGAGCAGCCCGCAAGCCCCAGCGCCGCGCCGCCCAGCAGCAGGCCGCCCCGCAGCACAAGGCGCCGGCTCATCCCTCTGGAATTCATCATCTTTCGCCCTCGTTCCTGTTCGGCGGCTGGCCCGCCTGTCAAGGCGGCGATGATAAAGGACCGCCCGCCCTCATGCCAGCCTTTCGGCGACCTGCGGCGCGTAATAGGTCAGGATGCCGTCGCAGCCGGCGCGGCGGAAGGCGAGCAGGCTTTCGGCCACCACATCGCGCGACAGCCAGCCGTTGCGGATCGCGCCCTCGATCATCGCGTATTCGCCGCTGACCTGATAGGCGAAGGTCGGCGCCGCGAACTGGTCCCTGACCATGCGGCAGATGTCCAGATAGGGCATGCCGGGCTTGACCATGACCATGTCGGCGCCCTCGGAGAGGTCGCGGGCGACGCAGCGCATCGCCTCCTCGCGGTTCGCCGGGTTCACCTGATAGGTCTTCTTGTCGCCCACCAGCCGCCCCGAGGCGCCCACCGCGTCGCGGAACGGGCCATAGAAGCCGCTGGCGAATTTCGCCGCATAGGACAGGATCGCCACGTCCTTGTGGCCGTTCGCCTCCAGCAGGCCGCGCAAGGCGCCGATGCGCCCGTCCATCATGTCCGAGGGACCCAGGATATCCGCCCCCGCCTCGGCCTGGACCAGCGCCATGCGGCCGAGCGCCTCGACCGTCTCGTCGTTCAGGATCACGCCGTCGCGCACCAGCCCGTCATGGCCGTTGGCGTTATAGGGGTCCAGCGCGATATCGGTCATCACCGCCAGCTCGGGCGCGACCTCCTTGATGGCGCGGATGGCGCGGTTGCCGATGTTCTCGGGGTCCCAGGCGCGCTCGCAGCTCTCGGTCTTCAGGTCCGGATCGGAATGCGGAAAGATGCAGATCGCCGGGATGCCCAGCCGCATCGCGGTTTCCGCGGCGCGTTTCGCGCCCTCCAGCGTCAGCCGCTCGACCCCGGGCATCGAGGGGATCTCGCCCTCGCCGCCGGCGATCTCGGTCACGAAGATCGGCCAGATCAGGTTGGCGGGGGTCAGGTTCACCTCGGTCACCATGGCGCGCAGCGCCGGCGTGCGGCGCAGCCGGCGCAGGCGGGCGGCGGGGAAGGGGGCGGCGATCGGGGTCGGGGACATGGCGGGGCCTGTGGCTGCGGGGATCTGGACCCGAAACTGCACCCTGGGCCGGCAGCGTGCAACCCCCGTGGCGCCGCCTTCTGCCGGCGGCGGAAAATCGTGGTTTTCCTTTGCGTCACGCCCGGTTAGTTTGCCTGTCGCAACCGATGCAAGGAGAAGACGTGCTCCGACCCGAGGGAATCCTCGCCCTGCTGGACAGCCGGTCCTTCGGCTCGATCTGGTTCTGGGTGATCCTGACTCTGGCCTGGACCATGGCGGGGCGACGCATTCTCGGCGTGCCCTCGGACGTGATCGCGGGGGCCATCGGGGCCGAGCCGGGCCCCGAGGACGACCCGGCGGCGCTGACGCTGCTCGACTGGCTGTCGCTGACCCTGCCGCGCTGGCGCGTCGACCGGCGCGAAGGCGCGATCCTGCTGGGGCTGGGCTCGTTCCTGCTGACGACGCTGGCCATCCTGGGCTTCGGCTACGGGCTTGAGATGGCGCAGGCGCTGGTGCTGCTGGTCCTGCCCTTCGCCCTGCTTTTCGCGCTGGAACTGCGGCTGGCGCGGCGGCTGCGCGCGGTGCTGGCCCGCGCCGAGGTCGGCCAGCCGGTGAACGAGGCCGGGGCCGAGGCCGCGCGGCTGATGCGCCGCCACAAGGCGGTGATCGTGGCGATGTCGATCCTGGCCGTGGCGCTGACCGCCTTCTACGGCGCGGTCTGGATGATCGCGCATCCCTTCGGGTTCTGAACCGGTCTTGACTTCGCCCGTGCCGGCTTTACCTCGGGGCGCATGGCACCGCATCCCGAACACCTGATCCTGTCCGGCGCGCCCGAAGGCATGGACGCCGCGCTGGTCGCGCGCGAACTGGCCCGCGGCAATCCCGTCATCCACATCGCCCGCGACGACCGGCGCATGGCCGCGATGCGGGCGGCGCTGGGATTCTTCGCGCCTACGGCCGCGGTGCTGGAGTTTCCGGCCTGGGACACCACGCCCTATGACCGGGTCTCGCCCGCCGCCGGGGTGATGGCGGCGCGCATGGCGGTGCTGACGGCGCTGGTGCATGGCGCGCTGAAGGGGCCCTTCGTGCTGCTGACCACGCTGTCGGCCGCGATGCAGCGCGTGCCCGCGCGCGAGGCGCTGCGCGACGCCGGCTTCTCGGCCGCCGTGGGCGACCGCATGGATGAGGCCGCGTTGCGCGCCTTCCTTGCCCGCATGGGATTTTCCCAGGCCCCGACCGTGACCGAGCCCGGCGATTTCGCGGTCCGGGGCGGCATCATCGACATCTTCCCGCCCGGCGAATCCGGGCCGATCCGGCTGGACATGTTCGGCGACGTGCTGGAGGGCGCGCGCAGATTCGACGCGGAAACACAGCGTTCCATCGAAAAGCTCGACCGGATCGAGCTTGCGCCCATGTCCGAGGTGATCCTGGACGAAGCCGCCATCACCCGTTTTCGCCAGAACTACCGCGTGGAATACGGCGCCGCCGCCAACGATCCGCTTTACGAAGGCATCAGCGCCGGCCGCAAGATGGCGGGCATGGAGCATTGGCTGCCCTGGTTCCATGCCCGGCTGGAAAGCCTGTTCGACTACCTTCCCGACGCCTCGGTGGTGGCCGACGACCATCTGGACCAGGTCCGCGACGCGCGCTGGCACACGATCTCGGAACAGTTCGAGGCCCGGCGCGAGGCGCTGGCCCGCAAGGGGGGCACCGACACGGTCTATCGCCCGGTCCCGCCCGCCGAGATGTTCCCGGACGAGGCCGAATGGTCGCGCTGGCTGGCCGCGCATCGGGTGCTGCGCCTGTCGGTGCTGCCGCAGCCCCCCGGCCCCGGGGTGCTGGATGCCGGCGGCCGGGTCGGCCGCAGCTTCGCGCCCGAGCGGCAGGCCGAGAAGGGAAACCTTTTCAAGGCGCTCGCCGATCATATTCGAAGCCTTCAAGCTTCGCGCCGGGTGGTGATCGCCAGTTTCTCGGAAGGCGCGCGCGAACGGCTTGCCGGGCTGATCGCGGACGAGGGCATCAAGGGCGCCAAGCCCATCGCCGACCTGCGCGACCTGCCCGGCCAGCCCGGCGCGCTGGGTCTGGCAGTCTGGCCGCTGGAGGAGGGCTTCACCTCGGACGGCGCGGCGACCGGCGCGCTTGCGGTGATCTCGGAACAGGACGTGCTGGGCGACCGGCTGATCCGGGGCGCGAAACGGCGCCGCAAGGCCGAGAATTTCCTGCGCGACACCACCACGCTGACCCCCGGCGACCTGGTCGTGCATGTCGAGCACGGCATCGGCCGCTATACCGGGCTGGAAACCGTCAAGGCGCTTGGCGTGCCGCATGATTGCGTGGCGCTGGAATATGCCGGCGGCGACCGGCTTTACCTGCCGGTCGAGAATATCGAGCTGCTCAGCCGCTACGGGCATGAGGAGGGGCTGCTCGACAAGCTGGGCGGCGGCGCCTGGCAGGCGCGCAAGGCGCGGCTGAAGGAACGGATCAAGCTGATCGCCGACCGGCTGATGCGCGTCGCGGCCGAGCGTCTGCTGCGGCCCGCCCCGGTGCTGGAACCCGAGCATCACGAGATCGAAAGCTTCGCCGCCCGCTTTCCCTATGCCGAGACCGAGGACCAGGCCAGCGCCATCGCCGACGTGGCCGAGGATCTGGCCGCCGGCCGGCCGATGGACCGGCTGGTGGTGGGCGACGTGGGCTTCGGCAAGACCGAGGTCGCCATGCGCGCCGCCTTCATCGCCGCCTCGCAGGGCCGGCAGGCCGCGGTGGTGGCGCCGACCACGCTGCTGGCGCGCCAGCATTTCCGCACCTTCGCCGAACGTTTCCGCGGCACCGCGATCAATGTCCGGCCGTTGTCGCGCTTCGTCTCGGCGAAAGACGCGGCCGAGACCCGCAAGGGCTTGGCCGAGGGCACGGTCGACATCGTCGTCGGCACCCATGCCGTGCTGTCGAAGCAGGTGCGGTTCAAGAATCTCGGGTTGCTGATCGTCGATGAGGAGCAGCATTTCGGCGTCGCCCACAAGGAGCGGCTGAAGGAGCTGCGCAGCGACATCCACGTCCTGACCCTGACCGCGACGCCGATCCCGCGCACCTTGCAACTGTCGCTGACCGGGGTGCGGGACCTGTCGATCATCGGCACGCCGCCGGTGGACCGGCTGTCGATCCGCACCTACGTATCGGAGTTCGACAGCGTGACCATCCGCGAGGCGCTGCTGCGCGAGAAATATCGCGGCGGGCAGAGCTTCTTCGTCGTCCCGCGCCTGGCTGACCTGCCCGAGGTCGAGGAGTGGCTGAAGGAACACGTCCCCGAGGTCAGCACCATCGTCGCCCATGGCCAGCTGGCGGCGGGCGACCTGGACCGGCGCATGAACGCCTTTTACGACCGGGGGGCGGATGTGCTGCTGGCGACGACCATCGTGGAATCGGGGCTGGATATTCCGACCGCGAACACCATGGTGGTCTGGCGCGCCGACATGTTCGGCCTGGCGCAGCTTTACCAGATCCGCGGCCGGGTGGGGCGTTCCAAGACCCGGGCCTATTGCTACCTGACCACCAAGCCGCGCGTGCCGCTGACGCCCCAGGCGATGCGGCGGCTGAAGTTCCTGGGTTCCATCGACAGCCTCGGCGCCGGCTTCAACCTCGCCTCGCAGGACCTGGACTTGCGCGGCGCCGGGAACCTGCTGGGCGAGGAACAGTCCGGCCATATCAAGGAGGTGGGCTTCGAGCTTTACCAGCAGATGCTGGAGGAGACCATCGCCAAGCTGAAATCCGGCGAGATCGAGGGCACGCCCGAGGACGAATGGGCGCCGCAGCTGAACCTGGGCGTGCCGGTGACGATTCCCGAAAGCTATGTGCCCGACCTGGACGTGCGGCTGGGCCTTTATCGCCGGCTGGCCGAACTGACCACAAAGGTGGAGCTGGAAGGCTTCGCCGCCGAACTGATCGACCGGTTCGGTCCCCTGCCGCGCGAGGTCAACACGCTTCTGCTGGTCATCCGCATCAAGGCCATGGCCAAGCGCGCGAACATCGCCAAGCTGGACGCGGGGCCGAAGGGCGCGACCATCCAGTTCCACGGCGACAAGTTCCCCAATCCGGCCGGGCTGGTCGAGTTCATCCACGACCAGCGCGGCCAGGCCAAGGTCACCGACAACCGGATCGTCGTCCTGCGCGACTGGCCGACGGATGCCGACCGCATCAAGGGCAGTTTCGCCATCGCCAAGGAACTGGCGGCGAAGATCAAGGAAGGCAAGGCGAAGGGCTGAGGCCGGCCTGGCTTTTGCGGACCGCGCGGGCTTTTTCCGCCGCACCGGGGGCGCCGCCCCCGGACCCCCGGGATATTTCGGCAAGAAAGAAGCAGGCGGTCGGCCGGGATGCGCAAGAAAAAGGCGGCGCGCGAGGCGCCGCCCCAAAGGCTTTGGGCGGTATCAGTCCGCCGTCAGCAGCGGCGGCTTGGAATTGCTGATCCTGGGCGTTTCGGGTCCGGTGATGTCGAAGACGGGCTTGTCGTCCTCGATCCTCACCCGGACCACGCCGCCCTTGGTCAGGCGGCCGAACAGCAGTTCCTCGGCCAGCGGTTTCTTGATCGATTCCTGGATCACCCGGCCCAGCGGGCGGGCGCCCATCTTCTCGTCATAGCCGCGTTCGGCCAGCCAGTCGGCGGCTTCCGGCGTCAGCTCGATATGCACGCCGCGGTCGATCAGCTGCGCCTCGAGCTGGAGGACGAACTTCTCGACCACCTGGACGATGATCTCGCGCGAGAGCGGCGCGAAGCTGATCACCGCATCCAGCCGGTTGCGGAATTCCGGCGTGAAGGTGCGCTCGATGGCGGCGGTATCCTCGCCCTCGCGGCGCTCGCGGCCGAAGCCGAAGGCGGCCTTGGCCTGGTCCGCCGCCCCCGCGTTCGAGGTCATGATCAGGATCACGTTGCGGAAATCCACTTGGCGGCCGTTATGGTCGGTGAGCTTGCCGTGGTCCATGACCTGCAGCAGGATGTTGTAGACATCCGGATGCGCCTTTTCGATCTCGTCCAGCAGCAGCACGCAATGCGGATGCTGGTCCACCCCGTCGGTCAGAAGCCCGCCCTGGTCGAAGCCCACATAGCCCGGAGGCGCGCCGATCAGCCGGCTGACCGCATGTTTCTCCATGTATTCGGACATGTCGAAACGCAGCAGCTCGACGCCGAGGGTCGCGGCCAGCTGCTTGGCGACCTCGGTCTTGCCGACGCCGGTGGGGCCGGCGAAGAGATAGTTGCCGATCGGCTTTTCCGGCTCGCGCAGTCCGGCCCGGGCCAGCTTGATCGCCGAGGACAACGCCTCGATCGCCGCATCCTGGCCGAAGACCAGGCGCTTGAGCGTCGCGTCGAGGTCCTTGAGCACCGCCGCATCGTCCTTGGAGACGCTTTTCGGCGGGATGCGGGCGATCTTGGCCACCACGGCCTCGATCTCCTTCGGGCCGATGGTCTTGCGGCGCTTGCTTTCGCTGACCAGATGCTGCGCCGCGCCGGCCTCGTCGATCACGTCGATGGCCTTGTCGGGCAGCTTGCGGTCGTGGATGTAGCGGGCCGAGAGCTCGACCGCCATCTTGATCGCGTCATTGGTATAGCGCAGATCGTGATGCTTTTCGAAGCTGGGCTTCAGCCCCATCAGGATCTTGATCGTGTCGGGCACGGTCGGCTCGTTCACGTCGATCTTCTGGAAGCGGCGCGACAGCGCGCGGTCCTTTTCGAAATGCTGGCGGAACTCCTTGTAGGTGGTCGAGCCCATGCAGCGCAGCTTGCCGCCGGCCAGCGCCGGCTTCAGCAGGTTCGACGCGTCCATCGCGCCGCCCGAGGTGGCGCCGGCGCCGATCACGGTATGGATCTCGTCGATGAAGAGGATGGCGTCGGGATGCTCTTCCAACTCCTTGACCACGGCCTTCAGCCGCTCCTCGAAATCGCCGCGATAGCGGGTGCCGGCCAGCAGCGCGCCCATGTCGAGCGAGAAGATGGTCGAGCCGGCCAGCACGTCCGGCGTCTCGCCGCGGGTGATCTTGAGCGCAAGGCCCTCGGCGATGGCGGTCTTGCCGACCCCCGGATCGCCGACCAGCAGCGGGTTGTTCTTGCGCCGGCGGCAGAGCACCTGGATGCAGCGCTCGACCTCGTCGGCGCGGCCGATCAGCGGATCGACATCGCCCTTGGAGGCCTTCTTGTTCAGGTTCACGCAATATTTCGCCAGCGCGGATTCGTCCTTGGCCTGCACCTGTTCGGCCTGGGCCTGTTCGCCCTGCTGCTCGGAGCCCTGCACCGGGCGGTTTTCCGAGAAGGACGGGTTCTTGGCGACGCCATGGGCGATGAAGTTCACCGCGTCGTAGCGGGTCATGTCCAGCTCTTGCAGGAAGAAGGCGGCGTTCGATTCCCGCTCGGCGAAGATGGCGACAAGGACATTGGCCCCCGTCACCTCGGTCCGGCCCGAGCTTTGGACATGGATCGCGGCGCGCTGGATCACGCGCTGGAATGCGGCGGTGGGGACAGCCTCGGAACCCTCGACATCGGTGATGAGGGTCGAAAGGTCGTCTTCGATGAACTCGACCAGCATCCGGCGCAACTCGTCCAGATCGACATTGCAGGCCCGCATTACCTTCACGGCATCGGGCTCCTCCGTCAGCGCGAGCAGCAGGTGCTCGAGCGTGGCAAGCTCATGGCGATGTTCGTTGGCCAGCGCAAGCGCGGCATGGATGGCCTGTTCCAACGAGGTCGAAAAGGACGGCACTTCAAGCTCCTGTCAGTCGGCTGGCGGTATGGGCCGCCAGATTTAGCGGTCCACCTGACCAGACTGTCACGATACAGTTAAGATTTGGTGGATTTGGCCGCAATTCAAGCGGTATTTGCTTTTACGCCTGCGGATTTTCCCGCGGTTGAGGCAGAAGTGATATCCCGGTGGCCAGATTTCAAGCAGATGGTCCGGCGCAGGCGACCGGCCGCGCGCGGGGCCGGCCTGCCGCCGAATAATCTTGCCGCGTTGCAGAAATGGTTCAGAATCGGTCCTTCCTGGCGCGCAGCTCGGCAAAGACCCGGGCATCGGTTTCCCCGGACAATCCAAGGGAATCAGCAAGTTCCGCGACCCGCAGGAAGGGATTCGTCGCCCGTTCCTCGGCCAGGGTCGAGGGCGCGCAGGGCCGGGCGCCCGAGGCGGTTTCGGCCAGTCTTTTCTGCAACGCGGCATTGTCGGGATCGACCGAAAGGGCGAAGGCGCCATTGCCGCGGCAATAATCGTGGCCCGAGCAGACCAGCGTCTCGGCCGGCAGCGCATTCAGCCGCGACAGCGAGGCCCACATCATTTCCGCATCGCCCTCGAACAGCCGGCCGCAGCCGAGCGCCATCAGGCTGTCGGCGGTGAAGACCATGGCCGAGCCCGGAAGGTGGAAGGCGACATGGCCGACGGTATGGCCGGAGACGTCGAGGACCTCCGCCGTCTCGCCGCACAGGGCGAAACGCTCGCCGGGGCGGACCGGGCGGTCCAGCGGCGGCAGGCGGGCGGCGTCATCGGCATTGCCGATCACCTGCGCGCCGGTTTTCCCGACCAGCTCGGGCACGGCCTGGATGTGGTCGGCATGGTGATGGGTCAGCGCGATCTGGTCCAGCGACCAGCCGCGCGCCTGCAGCTCCTGCAGGATGGGCGCGGCCTCGGGCGCATCGACCAGCGCCGTCTGCCCGTTTCCGTGCAGCAGCCAGGCATAGTTGTCGGTCAGGCAGCGGACGGGAACCAGCTCCAGCGGCATTGGCAAACTCCTCTCTTTGCCGCAGTCTGGCCCCGGGAGGCCGGAGGCGCAATGCATCACGACGTGTTCGAGCTGCGGAAATTCTACTACACCCGCGCCCTGGGCCGGGTGGTGCAGCGCGTGCTGCGCGACCGGCTGACGGCGCTGTGGCCGCCGGAGCAGACGCAGGGCATGACGGTCGCCGGCTTCGGCTTCGCCGCGCCGCTGATGCGGCCCTATCTGGCGCGGGCGCGGCGGGTGGTTTCGCTGATGCCGGGGCCGCAGGGGGTGATGGCCTGGCCGGCCGGGATGTCGAACTGCTCGGTGCTGTGCGAGGAGACGGCCTGGCCGCTGGATACCGGCAGCGTCGACCGGCTGGTGCTGCTGCATGCGCTGGAGACGGCGGACCATCCGGCGGTGCTGCTGGACGAGGCCTGGCGTGTCTTGGGGCCGGGGGGGCGGATGCTGGCCATGGTGCCGAACCGGGCCGGGCTCTGGGCGCGGTCCGAGTCCACGCCCTTCGGCCTTGGCCGCAGCTATACGGCGGGCCAGCTCGAGGTGCAGGCCCGCGCCGCCGGCTTCGTCACCGAACGCACGGGCGCGGCGCTCTACATCCCGCCCTCGGACCGCCGCTTCTGGCTGAAAAGCGCGCAGATGTGGGAGCGGGCCGGCCTGCGCATCAGCCAGGTGCTGGTGGCGGGGGTGGTGCTGACCGAGTTTTCCAAGCAGGTGCAGGCGCCGGTCGGGCCCGGACGGCGTGTCAGCGTGCCGAGCCCGCTCGACGTTCTGGAGGGGATCGCCCGGCCGCGGCCGGCGGGGCAGGGCGCAGGACGCACGGCCCGGGATCCCGGCTGACGGGGCCGGCGCCGCTCGGGTTCCGGGCGAATCCCGGGGGTTGGGCAGGGGGCGGCGAATCCTGTTCGCGCGCCGGCCGGGCCGCGGGCTTGGTTCCGGCGGCTGCGGCGCGCCGAGGCGCAGCTGCGCGGGCCCGCCTCGGTGCCTTTCGGACACGACGGGATGGGAAAAAGGGAATCTGTTCGCGCGCGCGAAGGGCGGGGTGGGCCGCATGTTTGCGCAATCGGTCGCCGCGCCGCTCCGCCAAGGGTCGCAAAGCCTCATATTTCCGTGTTCAAGGCGGTTGCGGCAGGGAAAATCACCTGCTAGAGACGCCGCAGATTTCGGGAAGGCCTCAGCCCGATCCATGCCAGGGCCGACCCTTGACCCGCGCTCCGCGACAGACCGGCCCGCCAGCCGGCCCGCCAGCGGAGCTTGCGCTAACCGGAAGGATGACCGTGGCCAATTCCGCTTCGATTTCCGCTGATATCGCCGGGCGTTACGCGCAGGCCCTGTTCGATCTGGTTCGGGACTCGGGCGGCCTCGACGCCCTCTCCGCCCAGATCGACGATCTGGCCTCGGCCTTTGACGCCAGCGAGGATCTGCGCGCTCTGACCGTCTCGCCCCTTTACGACCGTCAGCAGCAGGAGGCCGCGATCGGCGCACTGGCCGGGCGCATGGGCCTGTCGGCCGAGCTGGCCAACACGCTGCGCCTGATGGCCCGGAACCGCCGGCTGTTCGCCCTGCCGCAGTTCGCGGCCAAGCTGCGCGGCCTGATCGCCGACGCCAAGGGCGAAGTCACCGCCGACGTGGTCAGCGCCCAGGCGCTGAGCGACGAACAGAAGACCCGCCTTGCGGACACGCTGGCCGCGAAATCGGGCAAGAAGGTCAAACTGAACGCGCGCGTCGATGAAAGCCTCATCGGCGGCATGATCGTCAAACTGGGCTCGCAGATGATCGACAGCTCGATCCGCTCGAAGCTCGCCTCCCTCCAGAATGCTATGAAAGAGGTCGGATAATGGGAATCCAGGCAGCCGAAATCTCGGCCATCCTCAAGGATCAGATCAAGAATTTCGGTCAGGACGCCGAGGTGGCCGAGGTCGGGCAGGTGCTGTCCGTCGGTGACGGCATCGCCCGCGTCTATGGCCTGGACAAGGTTCAGGCCGGCGAGATGGTCGAGTTCCCGGGCGGCATCCGCGGCATGGTGCTGAACCTTGAAACCGACAACGTCGGCGTCGTGATCTTCGGCGACGACCGCGACATCAAGGAAGGCGACACCGTCAAGCGGACCGGCGCCATCGTGGAGGTTCCCGCCGGCAAGGAGCTGCTGGGCCGCGTCGTGGACGCGCTCGGCAACCCGATCGACGGCAAGGGCCCGCTGAACGCCTCGGAGCGCCGCATCGCCGACGTCAAGGCCCCCGGCATCATGCCGCGCAAATCGGTGCACGAGCCGATGGCGACCGGCCTGAAATCGGTGGACGCCATGATCCCGGTCGGCCGCGGCCAGCGCGAGCTGATCATCGGCGACCGCCAGACCGGCAAGACCGCCATCGCGCTGGACACCATCCTGAACCAGGCGAACTACAACGGCCGCGAGGCCGATGGCATGAAGACCCTGCACTGCATCTATGTCGCCGTCGGCCAGAAGCGCTCGACCGTGGCCCAGCTGGTGAAGAAGCTGGAAGAGACCGGCGCCATGGCCTACACCACCGTCGTGGCCGCGACCGCCTCGGACCCGGCGCCGATGCAGTATCTGGCGCCCTATTCGGCCACCGCCATGGGCGAGTATTTCCGCGACAACGGCATGGATGCGCTGATCATCTATGACGACCTGTCGAAGCAGGCCGTGGCCTATCGCCAGATGTCGCTGCTGCTGCGCCGCCCGCCGGGGCGCGAGGCCTATCCGGGCGACGTGTTCTACCTGCATTCGCGCCTGCTGGAGCGTTCGGCCAAGCTGAACGAGGCCAATGGCGGCGGCTCGCTGACCGCGCTGCCGATCATCGAGACCCAGGCGGGCGACGTGTCGGCCTATATCCCGACCAACGTGATCTCGATCACCGACGGCCAGATCTTCCTGGAAACCGAGCTGTTCTTCCAGGGCATCCGCCCGGCCGTGAACACCGGCCTTTCGGTGTCGCGCGTCGGCTCGGCCGCCCAGACCAAGGCGATGAAATCCGTCGCCGGCCCGGTCAAGCTGGAACTGGCGCAGTATCGCGAGATGGCGGCCTTCGCGCAGTTCGGCTCGGACCTCGACGCCGCGACGCAGAAGCTCCTGAACCGCGGCGCCCGCCTGACCGAGCTGATGAAGCAGCCGCAATACTCGCCGCTGACCAATGCCGAGATCGTCATCGTCATCTATGCCGGCACCAAGGGCTATCTGGACGGCATCCCGGTCCGCGACGTGACCAAATGGGAGCAGGGGCTGATCCAGTATCTGCGCAACCAGAAGGCCGATCTGCTTGAGGACATGACCAGGAACGACCGCAAGGTGGCGGGCGAGCTTGAGGATGCGATCAAGGCAGCGCTGGACGGCTACGCCAAGACCTACGCCTGAGGGGAGGGATAGATGCCCAGCCTCAAGGATCTCAAGAACCGGATCGGCAGCGTCAAGAACACGCGCAAGATCACCAAGGCGATGCAGATGGTCGCCGCCGCGAAACTGCGCCGCGCGCAGGAAGCGGCGGAAGCCGCGCGCCCCTATGCCGACCGGATGGCCTCGGTGATGGCCGGGCTGACCGCTGCGGCGGCGGGCTCGGACCTGGCGCCGCGGCTGCTGGCGGGGACCGGCGAGGATCGCCGTCACCTGCTGGTGGTGATGACCTCGGAGCGCGGGCTTGCGGGCGGGTTCAACTCGTCCATCGTCAAGCTCGCCCGCCAGCGCCTGCAGGACCTGCAGGCGCAGGGCAAGCAGGTGTCGATCCTGACCGTCGGCAAGAAGGGCCGCGAGCAGCTCAAGCGCGAATATGGCGAGCTCTTCGTCCATCACGTCGACATGAGCGAGGTCAAGCGCATCGGCTATGACAATGCGCGCGCCATCGCCGACGAGATTCTCGACCGGTTCGACGCCGGCGGGTTCGACGTGGCGACGCTGTTCTACAACCGCTTCGAATCCGTCATCAGCCAGGTTCCGACCGCCCGGCAGATCATCCCCGCCGTGGTCGAGGAGGGCGAGGCCGAGGCTTCGGCGCTCTATGACTACGAACCGGACGAGCACGCGATCCTGAACGACCTGCTGCCGCGCTCGGTGGCGACGCAGGTCTTTGCGGCGCTGCTGGAGAACGCGGCCTCGGAACAGGGCGCGCGGATGACCGCCATGGACAACGCCACGCGCAATGCCGGCGACATGATCGACAGGCTGACGACGGAATACAACCGCTCGCGTCAGGCCGCGATCACCAAGGAACTGATTGAAATCATCTCGGGCGCAGAGGCGCTCTGACACGTAGAGGTAGAGACATGGCAGAGGCCAATGGAAAAATCACGCAGGTGATCGGCGCCGTCGTCGACGTGCAGTTCGACGGCCAGCTTCCCGCGATTCTGAACGCTCTGGAAACCGAGAACAACGGCAAGCGCCTGGTGCTGGAAGTGGCCCAGCACCTGGGCGAGAACACCGTCCGCACCATCGCCATGGACGCGACCGAAGGTCTGGTCCGCGGCCTGCCGGTGAAGGATACCGGCGGCCCGATCATGGTTCCGGTCGGCGATGCGACCCTGGGCCGCATCCTGAACGTCGTCGGCGAGCCGGTCGATGAAGGCGGCCCGGTCGAGGCGTCCGAGACCCGCGCCATCCACCAGCCGGCCCCGGATTTCGCCGCCCAGGCGACCGCGTCCGAGATCCTCGTCACCGGCATCAAGGTCATCGACCTGCTGGCCCCCTATTCCAAGGGCGGCAAGATCGGCCTGTTCGGCGGCGCCGGCGTGGGCAAGACGGTTCTGATCATGGAACTGATCAACAACATCGCCAAGGTGCATTCGGGCTATTCGGTGTTCGCGGGCGTGGGCGAGCGGACCCGCGAAGGCAACGACCTTTACCACGAGATGGTGGAATCGGGCGTCATCAAGCCCGACAGCCTGTCGCAATCGCAGGTGGCGCTGGTCTATGGCCAGATGAACGAGCCTCCGGGGGCGCGGATGCGCGTGGCGCTGACCGGCCTGACCCTGGCCGAACAGTTCCGCGACCAGTCGGGCACCGATGTGCTGTTCTTCGTGGACAACATCTTCCGCTTCACCCAGGCGGGTTCCGAGGTGTCGGCGCTTCTGGGCCGCATCCCCTCGGCCGTGGGCTACCAGCCGACGCTGGCCACCGACATGGGCGCGCTGCAGGAACGCATCACCTCGACCAAGGCCGGCTCGATCACCTCGGTGCAGGCAATCTACGTTCCGGCCGACGACCTGACCGACCCCGCGCCGGCGACCTCCTTCGCGCATCTCGACGCCACGACCGTGCTGTCGCGCGCGATCTCGGAGCTTGGCATCTATCCGGCGGTTGACCCGCTCGACTCGACCTCGCGGATCCTCGATCCGGCCATCGTCGGCGAAGAGCATTACCAGGTCGCCCGCGACGTCCAGGGCATCCTGCAGAAATACAAGTCGCTGCAGGACATCATCGCCATTCTCGGCATGGACGAGCTGTCGGAAGAGGACAAGCTGACCGTGGCCCGCGCCCGCAAGATCCAGCGTTTCCTGTCGCAGCCCTTCGACGTGGCCAAGGTCTTCACCGGCTCTGATGGCGTGCAGGTGCCGCTGGAGGACACGATCCGCTCGTTCAAGGCGGTGGTGGCCGGCGAATACGACCACCTGCCGGAAGCGGCCTTCTACATGGTCGGCGGCATCGAGGAAGTGAAAGCCAAGGCTCAGCGTCTCGCCGCTGACGCGGCGTAAGGAGGCGACATGGCCGACACGATGCAGTTCGACCTCGTCTCGCCGGAACGGAACCTGGTTTCCGTCCCGGTGCGCGAGGTGCGCCTGCCCGGCGCCGAGGGCGACCTGACGGCGATGCCCGGCCATGCGCCGGCCATCGTCAACCTGCGCCCCGGTCTGGTGACCGTGGTGGCAGGCGACGGGTCCGAGACGGAATTCGCGGTGACCGGCGGCTTCGCCGAGATCAACAACGACTCCGTCACCCTGCTGGCCGAACGCGGGCATCCCCGGGCCGAGATGACCCAGGAGGTCTTCAACGAGATGATGGCCCAGGCCCATCGTCGCGTTCAGGCCGCCAAGGAACGCGAATCTGCCGGAGAGGAGCTGGTCGCCGCCGCGGTCAAGCTGCTGGCCGACATGGAGGCGCTTGGCACCCATATCGGGCTGGACCCGAACCAGGCCAATTTCCCGCATTAGCTGGATATTGACTAAAAGGATAATAAGCCCCGGTTTTCCCGGGGCTTTATTTATCCGCTGCCGTGGAATTTCATGGTGCGAAGGGAGGAGCGCGCCTTGAGACGTTTTGGACATTTCGCCGTGGGCGTCGCCCAGGGCTCGGCCGAGATGTTTTCGGCCTTCGAGAGCGGCGGGCCGATGTGGACCGGCCACGGCCCGCGGGTCGAAACCCAGGACGTGCGCTTTGACGAAAGCTTCGCCGAGCCGCCGGTGGTGCATGTCTCGCTGAGCATGTGGGACATCGACCGCAACGCCAACCAGCGCGCCGACATCCAGGCGGTGAACATCACCCGGCAGGGTTTCGCGCTGCAGTTCCGCACCTGGGGCGACACCCGCGTGGCGCGGGTGCGGGCCAGCTGGTTGGCCGTCGGCCCGGTCCGGCATGAGGAGGACTGGGATCTGGAATGATCCGCCGCTCAGGCGCGGTCCAGATTCAGCCCGATCAGCTCGGCGACCTGCCGGGGATGGGTGATCGGCAGCATGTGGCCGGCCCCCGGAACGCGGGCGCGCCCGACATCCGGCAGGCGGGCCGCCAGCGCGTCGGCGATTGCCGGGATCACCGGCGGGGATTCCTCGCCCATGACGATCAGCACCGGCGCGTCGATGGCCTCCAGCCCGCCCTCGCGCAGGATATTGGCGGTATCCTGGCGCAGCGCCTCGTTGCTGGCCTGGACCAGATGGATCTGCCGCGCCAGGCGCGCCTTGCCCGCGGGGGTCTGCGATTGCCAGTCGAGCCCGCCCCAGATGGCCAGGAAAGCCTCGGCCGCCTCGGCATCCGCGCCGGCGGCAAGCCGCGCCGCGATATCGTCCAGCAGCGCGTCGTTCATGGCCTCGGGCGCGGCGGCGAACAGCACCGGCTCGATCAGGGTCAGGCTGCGCACTGCCTCGGGCGCCGCCACGGCGATGCGCAGCGCGACGGTGGCGCCCATGCTGTGCCCGATCAGGTCCAGCGGCCGGTCGATCAGCGACGCCGCCTCGCGGGTCACGAAGGTATGGTAATCGGGCGGCCGGCCGGCCCAGTCGGGGCTCTGGCCATGGCCGGGCAGGTCGGGCGCGGCGATCTGCACGCGGTCGTGCAGATCCGCGGCGATGGGCCGCCAATAGCGGGCATTGCCCATCATGCAATGCAGCGCCAGGGCCGGGCGGTCCTCGTGCCCCGGCCAGCGCCTCAGATGCAGCGCGCTCACAGGCTTTCCAGGTGCCGGTCGAGAAAATCCAGCCGGTCCTGGCCCCAGAAACGCTCGCCGCTTTCGCGCACCACATAGAAGGGCGAGCCGAAGACGCCGGCCTCGACCGCCTCTTCGAGGTTGCGGCCGAAGGTCTCGGCCCCGACAAACAGGCCCTTGTTGGCAAGCTCGGGATCGAAGCCGGCGGCGGCGAGCCTGTCGCGGATCACCGCGTCGTCGGCGATGTCGGCATCCTCGGCCCAGACCGCGCGCAGGAAGCCCTGCACCAGCCCCGGCAGGTCGCCGCCGCCGGCCTCTTGCGCGGCGATGATGGCATAGGAGGAGGGCGCCGGGTTCACCGGCCAGAAGGCGGGCTTCAGCTTCAGGGGCATGCCCAGATGCTCGGACCAGCGCCGCAACTCCTGCGCGCGGTATTCCATCCGCGAGGGGTGGCGGTTCGCGGGCCGCACGCCGCCGGTGCGGTCGAAAAGCTGCAGCAGATCCACCGGCTTGTAGGTGATCGTCGCGCCGTGGCCCGCGGCGATCCGTTCGAGCCGGTCGCCGGCCAGATAGGCCCAGGGGCTGGGTGTGCCGAAGTAATAGTCGATATGCGCCATGGGTGAGCCTCCGGGGTTTGCGGGCAGGCTAGCCCGGTGCTAAGCGGGGTGCAATCGCACGAATCCAGACAGGGAAAGCCCATGCCGGCCATGACCGAACCGAAGCTCATCGCGGGGAATGCGAACCGGCCTCTGGCCAATGCCATCGCCCGCCGCATGTCGATGCATCGCGGGATGAATGTCGCCCCCGTCGAGGCGCGGGTCGAGCGTTTCAACGATCAGGAGATCTTCGTCGAGGTCTATGAGAACGTCCGCGGCGAGGACATGTTCATCATCCAGCCGACCTCGAACCCGGCCAATGACAACCTGATGGAGCTGCTGATCATGACCGACGCGCTGAAGCGTTCGTCGGCGGCGCGCATCACCGCGGTGATCCCCTATTTCGGCTATGCCCGCCAGGACCGCCGCGCCAAGGCCCGCACGCCGATCAGCGCCAAGCTGGTCGCCAACCTGCTGACCGAGGCGGGGGTGGACCGGGTGCTGACGCTGGACCTGCACGCGGCGCAGATCCAGGGCTTTTTCGATATTCCGGTGGACAACCTCTATGCCGCGCCGGTCTTTGCCCTGGACATCAAGCATCATTTCCGCGAGCGGCTGTCCGATCTGATGGTGATCTCGCCCGATGTGGGCGGCGTGGCGCGGGCGCGGGAACTGGCGCAGCGCATCGGCGCGCCCTTGGCCATCGTCGACAAGCGCCGCGAGAAGCCGGGCGAGGTGGCCGAGATGACGGTGATCGGCGACGTGACCGGCAAGACCTGCATCATCGTCGACGACATCTGCGATACCGCCGGCACGCTGTGCAAGGCGGCGCAGGTGCTGACCGAGCACGGCGCGACCGAGGTGCATGCCTATATCACCCACGGCGTCCTTTCCGGCCCGGCGGTCGAGCGGGTGCAGGGCTCGGTGATGAAATCGCTGGTGATCACCGATTCCATCGAGCCGACCGAGAAGGTGAGATCCGCCTCGAACATCCGCATCGTGCCGACCGCGCCGATGTTCGCCCAGGCGATCCTGAACATCTGGAACGGCACCTCGGTCAGCTCGCTTTTCGAGGTCGATACGCTGGGGCCGATCTACGAAGGGCTCTATTCCGGCGTCTGACCGCAACCCGGACAAGGCAAGGCCCCGGATCCCAAAGGTCCCGGGGCCTTTTTCATGCGCTTCGGGCCGCGCTAGAGAAAGCGCGGGAACTCGATCTTGGGGCAACGGTCCTCGATCACCGTCAGGCCGCGGGCGCGGGCGCGGCTGGCGGCAATCGGGTGGCGGATGCCAAGCTGCATCCAGATCGTGCCCAGCCGGGGCAGGTGGCCCATGGCTTGCTCGACGATGGCCGGCACCGCCTCGGGGCGGCGGAAGATGTCCACCATGTCCACCCCGGTTTCGGGCGGAATCGCCCGCAGGTCGGGATAGACCCTTTCGTCCAGGATGGTGCTGCCGGCATGGCCCGGATTGACCGGGATGATGCGGTAGCCCTGCGATTTCAGGTAACGGGCGACGCCCCAGGATGGTCGGGCCTCGTTCGGCGACAGGCCGACGATGGCGATGCAGCGCGCCGTGCGGGCGATGCGCGCAATGTCGTCATCGACCGGCGAGGTGCCGATATCGCGAAGTATTGCCAGGCTCATATGATCCTCCCCCAGATCTCAACCGAAAGTGGCATGGAAAAAGCGCCCGGTCCAGTAGTCTGGCCGGGCGCAAGTCGCGGAACGAGGGACAGTGATCTGAACATGACCGTTCCGTGGTCATGTCCGGTAAATAAATGGGAACCGTGGCCAAAAAGTTCCACCCCCATCGCAAAAAAGTGAGTTTCAGGGGTTCATGCGCGACCAGACGGCCTTGGCGCGCATCAGGATTTGCTGCGGATCGGCAAGAAGTCGCTCACGTGCCTGTTCCGAACGCAGCAGATAGGTGCGCTGGCCGATCACCACGAAATGGCGCGGATTGCCCGGCTCTGACCGGCCCTCGGACAGGGCGACCACGCAAAGGCCGCCCAAGCCTGGGGCGTAAGCCTTTGGATTGGCTTCGAAAAGATTGCGGTTATGCTCGCTGGCGAAGTGCCAGGCCTGGCCGCGCCAGACCGTGACCAGATCGGTGCGCCCCGGCACCGCGGCGTTCTCGGTCCCGTAGGAGACCGGATCCATGCCGTCGAGCGCCCAATTCTGTGCCATTGCCCCGGAAACGGGCAAGGCGAGCAGCAGGCTGGCGAGAAACGGTCGAATCATGGCGGCGCTGGGGTGAGGGGCGATGCCTTCGATCTGGCAAAGCCATGGCCGATTCTCAACCCGGCCGGGCGATTTCTAGCGCCGATGTGATGGCCGCGCTCAGCTCTGTGAAGCGGCATAGAGCGCCACCGCCGCCGCGTTCGAGACGTTGAGCGAGCCGAAATCCGCGGCGAAGGGAATCCGCAGGATGCGATCGCAGGTTTCTCGGGTGCGCTCGCGCAGGCCGGGGCCCTCGGCCCCCAGCACCAGGCAGAGCGGCCGGCCCGCCAGTTCGCGCAGCGCCCCGGGCAGGGCCTCGGTGCCGGTGCCGTCCAGCCCCAGCACCACATAGCCCATGGCCTGCAGTTCGATCAGCGCCTCGGCCAGATTGGTAACCCGCAGATAGGGCTGCCGCTCCAGCGCGCCCGAGGCGGTCTTGGCCAGCGCCCCGGTCTCGGGCGCCGAGTGGCGCGCCGGGGCGATGACCGCGCGCGCGCCGAAGACCTCGGCCGAGCGCAGGATGGCGCCGACATTATGCGGGTCGGTCACCCGGTCCAGCGCCACCAGCAGCGGCCGCCCCGGGCCCGACAGCGCCAGATCGGCCAGGCTGTCCCATTTCAGCGGCTTCACCTCCAGCGCCGCGCCCTGATGCACGCTTTCCGGCGGCAGCGGCACGGTTCGGTCGAAGCTGCGGGCATCCGCGATCTCGGCTTCAAGCCCCTCGGGCAGGGGGCCGAGGCGGTCCAGCGCGTTGCGGGTCACGACCAGCCGCAGCTTCTCGCGCCGCGGATTGGCCAGCGCGTCGCGCACGGCGTGCAGGCCGAACAGCCAGACGGTTTCGGCCGCGGCGGCGCGGCGGGCGCGTTCCTTGTCGATGACCCAGGCGGGCTTCTTGGTCTTCTGCGGTTTTTCGGCCATGTCGGATTCCCGGTTATGGTTCCGACTGCGCAGAAATCGCGGCCGAATGCAAGTTTTCCGGCCGCCGCGCCGCCCGGCCGAGAAAGCGCAAGATTCTGGCCGCATCCCGCTTGACGCCCCCGAGCGGGCGGGATAATCACCCCTCCACGCCGAGAGCGTTCGGCGGGCGACGTGCTGCAAGGTGCGGCAGCGGACTGTAACTCCGCCGGGGAGACCCATGCCTGGTTCGATTCCAGGGTCGCCCACCACTTCTTCTGAAAATCGAACGATATCAACGAAGTGGTGTCCCGCATTCGTGCAATGCGGCAGCATGCAAATCAATGGGTTATGACGCAGGTGTCCCGCAGTTTTGCGGCTTGACCTCTGCGCAAAAGAAAACCGTCGGAGGAGCTGGCACTCCATCCGACGGCACTGTCAAAAGTCTTCTGGCAAAAGAATATGTCACAGCTTCCCGCCGTGCAACCCCGTGGGGAGGTGCGGCATGAGTTGGAAGGTCGCGAATCTTTGCGCCGGGCGGCGCTTCGGCAGTCCGGTGCGAAAGCAGATCATCATGTTTCTGGCCGACAAGGCCAGTGATGACGGGTCGGGCATCTGGTGCTCCAAGGGGACGATCCAGCGCCACACCGAGCTTGGCGAAACCACCGTCAAGCGCACGATCAATGAGTTCCTGAGCGAAGGCATCCTGATCGAGACCGGCCGCCGTGCCTGCAAGAACGGTTTCACCGTTGTTTATCGCATTTCCCTTGCCGCCGTCCGCACCCTGGAGGGCATTGCCGAACCCGACGACGAGACGGGGTCCGCAGAGGACGGGGTCTACCGTGAACCCGGAACGGGGTCCGCTGCGGACCCGGTACCCCGTCCACAGCGGACCCCAAACCATCCTGAAACCATCCATAAACCACCTTCGCGCGCAGGCGCGCGCGAGGCGGCGGCTGAATCTCTTGAGATATTGAAGGCCTATCCAACCGACCGATGTCGCAACGAAGCGGCCTGCCTGCACCACGTTGAGGCTGCCATGCAGGAGGTCGGGTATGAAAAGCTTCTCTCGGCTGTAAAGCGCTATGCGCTGGAGACCGCAGGCTATACGCGCTCAAAGGTCTGTTTCTCGGATAACTGGTTCAGGACGGGCCGCTGGCGCGATTATATCGAGGACGAGCCGGGATCACCTCCTGACCCGACCCCGGCGCATGCGGCAAAAACTGCCGACTGGATCAAATCCCATCATCCCCTGTGCCGAACCCTGAGCGTTGGACAGGTCCGCATGGCGCTGGACCTGGAACTGGTTTCCCGCAGCGAAGTGCGCGCCGCAGGCTTCAGCGAGGGATTGCGTTATGTCTGATCGCAGCGGGAAATCCATCTTCGCGCACAAGCAAACCTATTCGCGCAAGGGCAACAGCAAGAGTCGGTCGGTCAGCGATATCGCTGATGAGGCGGAGCGGCTGGACGGGGCTTGCCCGCATGTTGGGAATCCGCAGCCGCCCACCATCCTGGAAGGCATCCTGCCCTCGGAGGTGGTTGCGTTGATCGAGCAGCGTATCGCCGAGCAGAACAAGCAGTTGCGTCGGTTGCGCAAGGAGCAGCCGGATCGAAAGGACGCCTTGCGGACCATCCGCTCGGACACGCATGTGCTGATCGGCAGCGTTTTCAGTTTCCCCGATCCGGTCGAGGACATGGACGAGGCCGATTATCTGCGCTGGCGCAGGGACGTGATCGCCTTCGCCAGGGACGATGCCGTGCGAAACGGCGCCGAGGTGCTGAGCATCGTTGAGCATCTCGACGAAGCCCACCCGCATGTGCATGTGCTGGCCGTGCCCCTATGTGCAGATGGTAATATGCGCATGGACGCCAAGCGCTGCCACGAGGGCCATCGCGAGCAGGACCGGCATGCGGCGCAGCATTGGTCCGGCTCGCCATCGCGCAGCTACAAGCAGGCGATGCGCGACTGGCAGGACCGCTATCACGCCGAGGTCGGCGCGAAGCATGGTCAAGCCCGTACGGGGCCGCGCCGCCGCCGTCTGGACCGGGCGGCGTGGAAGGCCGAACAGGAACGGCTGAAGGCGCAGAAGGCGGCAGAGATCGCGACTGAGCGAGCCGCAGAAGCCCGCCGTCTCGCCGACGAGGAGGAGCGCCGCCTCAGCGCGGTCTCGTGGGACACGGTCGCCAGACGGCTTCGGGAGGCCGAGGCGGTGCATGCCATCGCCACCGGCGGGCTGATTGCCGCCATCCGGCAGGTCGATCCTGATCCGGTGCTGCTGGAGCGGCTGGAGACCCCCGGACAGATGGGCAGCTGGACGAACCACGACGCGGATCGCAACCGCGAGATGTCCCTCGCGCTGGCGCCTGTGCTCAGCGACGGGTTGGAAGCCTTGCGCCAGCCACCGGCAGGACCGGGGTTGTTCGAAGGGCTCTCCGGTTTCCTGCGCGGCTTGGCTGGCTGGGTCAATCGCCTCGCAGATGCCAGTCCGCGCTGGCTGAAATGGCCGGAGACCGTGGCCTATGTGGCGCAAGGGGCGAAGCAGGCGTTCGGCACGACATACTCGGCCTCGACCCTAGCCGGGGTCATCGAAGCCTCGCCGGTATGGCAGTTCTTCACCCGTGAGGCACAAGCGCGGCTGGATCAGGCACGCGCGGTGCAGGCGGGGTGCCTGGAGAACGCGCGGGACCAAACCCAGGCTGGATCAGGCACGCGCGGTGCAGGCTCTGGCGCATCCGCGCGACTCTCGGCCAGATGCTTCATCGCAGAGGGGCGTATGACAACATGCGCCTATACCAATATGCACATCCGGCGGCGGAGAGCCGACAATTGCGATTGATACGATTTCTTGGTAATATTCGGTATCAACGCACAGGAGGCCCGCATGTCCCGCAACACTTCGGTTTCGCTCGGCGATCACTTCGTCAGCTTCATCGACGCGCAGGTGAAGGGCGGCCGCTATGGCTCGGCGAGCGACGTGGTGCGGGCGGGGCTGCGGCTCCTGGAGGAGCACGAGGCCAAGGTAAAGGCCCTCCAGGACGCCCTGATCGCCGGAGAGGACTCCGGCCGGGCGGAAGGCTTCGACCTCGACCGGTTCATTGCTCGCAAGATGGCCGGTCGCAACGCATGAAGGCACTGGCCTTCACCGTCGCGGCAACGGTCGATCTGGAGGATATCTGCAATTATACGGAAGTCGAATGGTGGCCTCGGGGCCGAGGTCACGCACGGCATCTGTGACGGGACATGCGCCGATGAGCGGATTGCAATATTGGCATATGCGTCTGTGGGCATGGAGGGCTTGGCGATGACCTATCGGCTCAGCGAATATCCGGTCCTGGCGCGGCTCGCGGCCGGCAGAACCATGGCTACGCGGCTTGACGTCCGCGCCTGCCGCCGGCTCTACGCGCTGGCGACGGCCGACGATCTGGGCGCGATGGGGCCGAAAGAGCGCGGGTTTTACGACAGCTTGGCCACGAGCGAGCCGGTGCCGGGCTCCGGCGGGCCGATTGCAGCGATTCAGGCGCAGGTCAGGGCCGATGGTTTCCGGCGCATTGCCGACGAAAAGGCCTTCCTGGACGATCTGTCCGGCGAGCCGGACATGATCCCCGGTCCCTTCAGGGTGAAATGCCTGCTTTGCAATAGCGTCGCTGAGAGCTGGCATCGGGACTTTCCTGCTCCTGCAAAGGCAAGGATCGGCGTGGCCAGTTGTGCATGCGGGAATGTCAGTGCCGATTCGATGGGGTTTCTCGGCTATGGGCGCATCCTGTCGTGCCAACCCGATAGTTTCGAGGTCCTGGATCTTGCCTGATCCGGGCGGTGCAAAGCTGTCCTGCGCCGGCTGCAGGCCGTAGCCCAGAGTGGCCTACTTTTTGCGATTTCGCCAAATATTAGTGACCGACTATTATTTTGCGGGGCCCGGTGCAAAGCACCACCCGCAAAATGTCGGACCAGGCGCTGCGCCCCGGTACCCCGCTTTCTCCGCCCAGGAAGAAGATCGATCCCCGACGCCGCCCGATGGGCGGCCGCATTGCTTACGGATGAAGCGCCAGCAGATCCTGCCCGAACTGGTGCAGCGACATGACCTCGATGCCGTTCGGCAGCGGGAAAGCCTCGTCCCCCGGATAAACCACGATCCGCCGCGCAGGTTGCAGGTCTTCGCAGGCCGAGTGAAAGCCGCGCTCGACCTTCGGCGCCAGATTGCGCTTGACCTCGACGGCCCAGACCGCGCCGCCCGGCAGGGTCAGCACCAGATCGACCTCGGCCCCCGCACCGCTGCGATAGAACCGGGCCTGCGTCCCATCCGGCATCAGGGCATGGGCGGTCTCGATGATCAGACCTTCCCAACTGGCGCCCGCGACGGGGTGGCCGAGAACGTCGTCCAGCGTCGTCAGTCCCAGCAGGGCATGCAGGATGCCGGTGTCGCGCACATAGATGCGCGGGGACTTGACCAGCCGCTTGCCGATATTCGCGTGCCAGGGCTCCAGCCGGCGCACCAGCATCAGATCGACCAGCAGGTCGAGATAGGAGGCGACGGTCTTGGCATCGACCCCGAGCGCGCGGGCAAGCTCGGCGGCGTTCGACAGGCCGGACTGCCGATGCGCCAGCATGGTCCAGAAGCGCCGCAGCGTCTCGGCCGCGATGCGGGGGCCGAGTGCGGGAATGTCGCGTTCCAGATAGGTGCGGATGAAGTCGCGCCGCCAGCGCAGGCTGGCCTGATCGTCGCGGGCGAGGAAGCTGTCGGGAAAGCCGCCGCGCAGCCAGAGCCGATCCAGATCGGCGGCGGGAACCTCCAGCGCATCAAGGGGAGCAAGCTCGGCATAGGCGATCCGGCCCGCCAGCGTCTCACCCGACTGCCGCAGCAGGTCGATGGAGGCCGAGCCGAGCAGCAGGAAGCGCCCCGCCCGCAGCCCCTTGCGCCGTCCCCGGTCGATCAGGCCGCGCAGGTTCTGGAACAGGTCCGGCACCCGCTGGACCTCATCAAGGATGACCAGCTTGTCCTCATGCGCCGAAAGGTAGAGCTCGGGATCGGAGAGCTTCGCCTGGTCGGCGCTGGATTCGAGGTCGAGATAGAGCGACGGCCGCTCTTCCCCCAGTTCTTGGGCCAGCGTGGTCTTGCCGACCTGGCGCGGCCCCAGCAGGGCAACGGCGGGACTGTCGTCCAGCAGGGACTTCACGGTGTCGGTGATGCGGCGCTCGATCAACATCCTTGCAATTATGGAGATTGATTCCCGATTTGCAAGGTTAATAGGGGGATATTTCCATTTGCTGTCGGGCTGACTTCAATGAGTCCAGTTGTCGGAAGGCACACGGCATGTCTTCGGGCTTGTGCATGACAACCAACAGTGCGGCGCATGCACAGTCAAAGCGCGATGGAGATGTAGGGTATCTTGACCGGCGGCAGCTTGAAGGATGCCGCCCGATGGGCGGCCGCAAACCGCATTCCGCCCCAGCCTCGTGGGGGCGGTCGGAATGCGGTTTGCGCGCAGCCTGACCCCGGCCCGCTCGCTTCACGACGGGCCGTAGGGACGGGGTCAGGCGAATTCGTTTTCCCAGCAGGCCATCATCCAGCGCTCATCGCTGTCGGGCAGGTCGATGCCGTAGAATTCCAGCACCTGGGTCAGGTCGTAGATGCGCTCTTCCTGTTCCGGCTCGGTCAGCGCGGCCCACCAATTGCGTGCTTTGACCTCATCCGGCTCGAAGATCGATGCGGGCAGTTCGCCTTTGAACGGTTGCGGGGGCATTATTTGTCTCCTGTCATTTGTCGCTGGGTCATATCCAGCGCTGCCGCTGATCCGGCGAGGCGGTGGCGGTGGCCCGTGCCTCGCCTGGCCCATTTCCTGGGCGGGAGCCCCCCGATCAGCGCGTGAGGTTCCTGCCCTCAGCCCTTGTAACGGGAAGCGTCTGGAGGTTCCGGGAGATATCGCAGGGCTGCCAATGCCATCTCCGCATTCACGCCTGCCGGCAGATCGACGGTATCTCCCTCAGCGATATGCATCAGCCGTGCCCGTAGCGTATTCCAGCTGAGGGGGCGGCCGGTCGTCATCTTTGCCATCACGACCCGCCCGATGGTGAACGCAACCATGTCCGGGTTGTTCAGGTAGTCAGGCCCTTTGCGCCGATATCCGTTGGTTGCGTGCATGGTCCCGTGGGAGGTCATCACTTGCCTCCCGTCATCCATGGCCGGATCGCGTCCAGAGCCGCCGCCGATCCAGCGAGGCTGAAGCGGTGGCGCTTGCCACCGAAGCCGATCTCGACCCATTCCGCTAGCCGGACATTGTGGACGAAGAGGTTGGTCGCGCCCATCCCGGCCGTGTCGAAATTGCTCAGCAGAATGTCACCACCGTCTGCCACGAAATCCAGCTTCTCACCATTCGAGAACCGGATGCTGACCCGTTCGCCCGCCTCGGCGTTGCGGCCGTTCAGCGTCACGCTGACGCGGCAGTTGTTGAAGTCACAGGTGCCGTTGGCGTCGAATTCGTTCATCTGGTCGGTGCGGGTGATACAGATCTCGTTGCCGCGCACCCGGCGCGGGCTGACCTCACCGGTCTCGTTGGTGAAAGTCCAGTATTCGGCGCCGCCCTCGATGGAGGCCTCGAAATACCAGCCGGCGGCAAGGGCCGGGCTGGCGAGGCTGATCAGCGCGGCGGTGATCAGATGCTTCATGCTTCCAGATCCTCCGGAGGAATGTCGATGCCGGCATCGGCCAGCGCCTGTGCGATCAACTGGCTCATGGTGATGTCGCGCCGCAGGGCCTCGATCCGCAGGGATTTGTGCGCCTCGGCACTGAGGCAGATCGAGGTGCGCTTCGGGCCGACGGTCGGTTTCCGCTTCGCGGCCCTCATCGGTACCAGCCCTCCTGCATGCGGGGGATCACGTAGCGCAGGAACAGGCCGACACCGCCAGCGAACAGCATGAACGGCGAAAGGAACAGGAAGGCGATCAAGCCGTCGAATGCCGTCGTTTGGTCATCGACCGATGCAACCCAAGTGCCAAAGACTATGCCGGCAAGAACGAAGAATGCGGCCACGCCGAGCATGAAGGTCGATGCCTGGCGCCAGCTTTCGACCGAGCGGCCCCACACCCCGCGGATCGCCCCGCAGGCGGGGCAGGTGGAGGCCTCGGCATGAATCTCGGTCATGCAATGCGGACATTGGTGGGGCATGAAGGGCTCCTGGATGTCGAATGAATGTTAAAACAGGTAGAGTTAAAAGCGTCGACGCACAATAGCATTGTGCATGAAGACGACCCCCAAGAGTCCTCTGCGAGACATCGTGGCGCGCAACATGCGCAGGCTGCGGGCCGAGCGCGGCTGGTCGCAGGAGTATCTGGCGCATGAATGCGGGTTGAACCGGACCTATCTCAGCGCGGTGGAGCGGTCGGAGCAGAACATCTCCATCGACAACCTATATCGCGTGGCACAGGGTTTAGGGGTGGAGAGTTGGACATTGCTGAAGGCCGAGTAGTCGGTGGTAAGGACGGAAAGCTGCCGGCTGCGATGCGGTATGGCAGCCGCAAAAACTTTGGCATAGCGGTCGTTCATCCGCAGTGCTGCGGCTGCCACTGATTTAGGACGAGATTTTCCCCTCGCACCAGGAGCGCCCTGCGACCTCGCCGCGCCTGGTTGCAGGGCTGATATATCTCCGGCAGGCCATCAAGATCCATCGCCTCCGATATTGACACGACGGGGAAAATGTCCAACCTTTGCGCTTCGTCAGGGGAGTCCCGCCACGGGGACTGAGAGGCTGACAGGGGGCAACCCCGGTGACGCGACCCTTTGAACCTGACCCAGTTGACACTGGCGTAGGAAGACCGAAGGGCAATCAACCTCCGTTATCTCGGGGCGCGGTCCTTTCGGGCCGCGTTGGCCCATTGGCCGCGTGGCCCCTTTCGAAGCCCCTGTCAGCCGGGTCCCCAAACAGGGAGACCGCAATGAAGGACCACCCCCAGCCCCGGATTACCACCGGCGCCATGCCCGCCTCGGACAAGATCCATCTGCCCGGCGTATTGCACGACATCCGCGTGCCGATGCGCCGCATTGCCCTGACCGGCGAGCCGGCGCTGACCGTCTATGACAGTTCCGGGCCCTATACCGACCCGCAGGCCGATATCGCGATCACGCGCGGCTTGCCGCGGTGGCGCGGGCAATGGCAGCAGATGCGCGGCGATGTCACGCCGGTCGCCGCGCGGCCGGTGACCGCCGCCGATAACGGCTTTGCCGAGGGCGCGCGCCTGACCCCGGCCTTTCCGGTCCGTCATGCGCCTCTGCGTGCCGCCCATGGGGCGGTAACCCAGCTTGCCTATGCCCGGGCCGGCATCATCACCCCGGAAATGGAATATGTCGCCATCCGCGAGAACGAGGGCCGCATCACCGCCTATGTCCGCGACGGTGAGGATTTCGGTGCCCAGATCCCCGATTTGGTCACGCCCGAATTCGTCCGCGACGAAATCGCCGCAGGCCGCGCCATCATTCCCGCAAACATCAACCATCCCGAACTTGAGCCGATGATCATCGGCCGCAATTTCCTGGTCAAGATCAACGCCAATATCGGCAACTCGGCCGTCACCTCCTCGATGGAGGACGAAGTGGACAAGATGGTCTGGGCGATCCGCTGGGGCGCCGACACGGTCATGGACCTGTCCACAGGGCGCAATATCCACAATATCCGAGACTGGATCATCCGCAATTCGCCGGTGCCGATCGGCACGGTGCCGCTGTATCAGGCGCTGGAAAAGGTCGGCGGCGTGGCCGAGGACCTGACCTGGGAGATCTTCCGCGACACGCTGATCGAGCAGGCCGAACAGGGGGTGGACTATTTCACCATCCATGCCGGGGTGCGGCTGCACATGATCCCGCTGACGGCGAGCCGGGTGACCGGGATCGTGTCGCGCGGTGGCTCGATCATGGCGAAATGGTGCCTGCATCATCACCGCGAGAGCTTTCTCTACGAGCATTTCGCCGAGATCTGCGAGATCATGCGCGCCTATGACATCAGCTTCAGCCTGGGCGACGGGCTGCGGCCCGGCTCGATCGCGGATGCCAATGACGCGGCGCAGTTTGCCGAGCTGGAAACCCTGGGCGAGCTGACAAAGATCGCCTGGGCGCATGACTGCCAAGTGATGATCGAGGGGCCGGGGCATGTTCCCATGCACAAGATCAAGGCCAATATGGACAAGCAGCTGGCGCATTGCCACGAGGCGCCGTTCTATACGCTGGGGCCGCTGACCACTGATATCGCGCCGGGCTATGACCATATCACCAGCGCCATCGGCGCGGCGATGATCGGCTGGTTCGGGACGGCGATGCTGTGCTATGTCACGCCCAAGGAACATCTGGGCCTGCCGGACCGCGACGACGTCAAGACCGGCGTGATCACCTACAAGCTGGCCGCCCATGCGGCGAACCTGGCCAAGGGCCATCCCGGCGCGCGGTTGCGCGACGACGCGCTGTCGCGCGCCCGCTTCGATTTCCGCTGGGAGGATCAGTTCAACCTCGGTCTCGATCCGGACACGGCGCGCGCCATGCATGACGAGACCATGCCGAAGGAGGCGCACAAGCTGGCGCATTTCTGTTCGATGTGCGGGCCGAAATTCTGCTCGATGCGGATCAGCCACGACATCCGCGCCGAGGCCGAGCGCCGGAACGGCATGGACGCCATGGCCGAACGCTTCCGCGATCAGGGCGGCGCGCTTTATGTCCCCACGGTAACCGCAGCATCCCGCCCGGATTGAGCCCGGCAGGAACATGGATCGGCCTGCCGCCCAATGGACGGCAGGCTTCCATTCCTGGTCGCCGTAATCGGGGGAGACGTGAGTATGCGAGCGGTAGCTTGGCCTCCAATTTCCCCTTGCTGCGCCCTTGCGCCGCTCTGCTCTCCGATTTTCTGCGCTACCCACGAGCGACCGCACCGGGAACGCTGCGCGGCAGCAGATTAGGCCAGCGAATGACCGCGAAGGGCCGAGTGCGCGGGCCAGAGGCTGACTGGCGCCGCCCCTGGTGCAAAGAGCGGCAGATCGACGTGAAGAGCCCTCTGCCGTCATTGAAACTGGTGGCGGGGCGGCCTATGTTCGGCCCGCCACAGACGGAGATTTATGCACAGAGGCTTCGATTGACCCGCATATAGCGGCATCGCTCGGCACTTGGGTGCCGACCCTTTTTGCATGATTTCTGTGGAGTTCTCTTGAAGAACGAAAACGTGGTGATCCGGCCCTTTGACGCGGTATCGGATTTGAAAAGACTGTCGACCATCTGGTTCGAAGCCTCGCTAAAGGCGCACCCCTTCATCGGTGAAGAAAGGCTGATCGAACAGCGCAAGCTGATCGAGGAGGTGTATCTGCCGAAGGCGGAGACTTCCGTGGCCTTCCTCGAGGGAAAAGCCGTCGGCTTCATCAGCCTTCTCGACTGCTTCATAGGCGGGATATTCATCGCTCCGGAGTGGCAAGGTCACGGTGTCGGGCGCACGCTCATCGCCGATGCCCTGGCCCGGAAGGGCGAACTGTCCCTCGAGGTCTATACCGAGAATGAACAAGCCGTCCGGTTCTACAGGCGGCTAGGATTTCAGGAGGTGTCCCGGCGCGCGGTCGATGATTTCGGCTTCCCGTTCCCGAATGCCTCACTCTGTATAATGACCTGAGAACAAGTCTGGCAGGGCCACTCCCTGCCAGACCATGTTGTCGACGGTCGGGATCGGGCTCTTCGTGACCTTTCAGAGCCGGTCCAGCGCGGTTGTGACTGTCTCGGCCAACACGTCAGCAGGCTCTGTGCCGTCAAGCTTCAGAACCGGAGCGGTTTGTACTTCGAGCCAGCGTTCATGCTGGGCGAGATTGCGTCCCGTGAACGAGGGGTCATCATAGCGAGAGGCCCAGTCACGGAATGCCAGATGGCTGTCATGCATGTCGCCACCCGGCAGGATACGACCACCATGTCTTTGTGCCTCTCGGCGCTCCAGACGCTGCAGCCGTATCGAGGTCGGTGCATACAGGAAGGCGATGATCTCGACATCCTGAATTAGGATATCTCCCCACCCCATGAACGAGCCTGACAGAACCCAGCCCTCCGTCCGGGATTGCCGCTGTCGGATCAAGCGGACCCGATCTTCTGGCAGGCGCTTTGTCGTGAATGGCGGGTCTGTCGGCATCCAATAGAAGTCGTCGACGTCCAGCACGGGAACGCCCATCCGCGCCGACAGTGTCGCGCCAAGCGTCGAGACGCCCGAACATGATGCTCCGATCAAGTATATTCTTGGCACGTCAGTCCCGCCGTTAGCAGTCAAAACCATGAGGGCAATAGCGGCGCGCGTCACCTTCTACAATGTCCGCTCCGTCCCGCAGAGCAGACCGTGACCCGACGATCTCGCCGCGCCAAGCACGAACGTCTGGTATAGGGATGCTGCAAGGCGGCGCCAGGCCGGGGCCGTAGGGCAGCAATGGGCCGGGATTGTTCGCGCTCGCTACGAGGCTGAGCAGCAGCAGTCCCTTCGGGTGGCGGTCTACCGACCGTCATCGGGCTCTTCAGCGAGAGCACGCCGATAACGCAGGCTGTACTCCGTGTGCTCCCAGACCGCATCGGCAATATCCCCTCGTGTGTACTGGGCAGAGGGATTTCCGGTAAGCTGCCGTCTTTCTTCACGCTCGGCAAGCACCCTGATGACAACTGCCTGGATGTCGTCGTAGGAGAGCCGTTCCTCACCGGCGTGGATATGCTTCGCAAGGTGCTCTGCCAGACGAAATGCGTCATCAAGGATCGGCCCATGGTCGATGTAACGTGCCCGCCCGGTTAGGATGAACTCGGCATCAACGTCGGTTGTTGCCGCGATTCGTCTCAGCACTTCGGCGGGCACCTTGGCTGTTTCCTGCGTTTCGTAGGATATGTACGTGCGCTTCGGGATACCCAGCCGTTTCGCCATCTCTTGTTGCGAGATACCTTTAGGGCCGATCTGCTGACGTACTTGCTTGAGGATAGTGCCGACCGGCGCGACAGGTGCGCGCTCACTCTGCACGTCCGGCGAATCAAAATCGGCGGTTATCCAATCATCCCAGTCGAGATCATCATCGTCAAAGCTGAAATCCACGGCTGCTTCTGGCAGTTTTCCGTCCATCTCGCGACATCTCCCTGCAAAAGGTGCAAGTTCCTGCACTAAAATAAGGACCATTTTCCAGAGTCTTGACCAAAGCGAACCTTGCGTGGTCTCCAGCTTACAGGAAAGGAGACCTGCCATGTCGAAAATTTTCGATCTGGGCCGCACCCCCGAGGAGTGGTCGGCAAAGCTTCGCCCGCGCGGTGTCGAGCTGTCGCCACGGACGCTAAGGTCCAAGGCGCGGGAACACGGACAGTATTTTTCCATCGGGCGCGCCATCTTTATCACCCCCGATCAGATGGATGAGATCCTGCTGCGGGAAGCCGACCGCACATCGCGCTTTGCTGAGCTTCAGCACAACAGCGGTTCGAAGGGGGGATGACATGCCGGCACCAACTACTACTCAGGCTGCGATCCGCCGGGCGCTTGAGGCGGCTAAAGATATCGGGCTGAACGTCGCTGGCTATACTGTGGCGAAAGACGGTACGATTTCTGTGACGTTAGCCGGGGCCGAGGCCGGACAGCATGCACGCCCCGCGCCCCGCCAGATCGCCCCGAAATCCTGGGCAACGAGGTAGATCGTGAGAGTGGACTTCCCCGGATTGTTGATCGAGAGCCATCGCAACGGCTCTCCTCGCTATCGCGTCCGCGTCGAGGGCCGGAAGCATGTTCGTATTCACCTTCCGGTCGGACCGGAGGACAAGGACTTTGCCAACTACTATTACGCGGCGCGAGCAGGCGAGAGATGGCTTCCATCTGAGCCGAAGGCGGTCAAGGGCTCGATTGACTGGCTCTGTGCGGAATACCTGTCCTTTGTCGCGCGGATGGTCGAGGCCGGGCAGATGTCGCCTGCAACGCTGAAGCAGCGGCGCAGCGTCTTGCGCCGCCTCTGCGACTATTCGGGTGAGGGCAGCGTGCGCTATGGCGATTTCGACATGGATGCCCCCGCTGCCGCTTTCATCGAAATCCGGGATGCCTGGGCCACCCATCCGGGCGCTGCGGACAATCTCATCAAGACTGTCCGAGCGGTCTATGCATGGGCGCAGGAGCGCGAGTACATCGCGCACAATCCGGCGGCGGGGATAAAGGCCATCAACGTCAATCCTGCTGGTGGCGCCGTCCCCTGGTCCGTTGCCGAACTGAAGAAATTCCGCGAACATCATCCTAAGGGAACGGCCGCGCATCTGTGGCTCACGCTGCACGCCTTTACTGCTTGCAGGATCGGCGATGCGATCTGGTTGGGGCGCGCACAGGAAGTGATGCGCGACGGGCAGCTCTGGCTGAATTGGCAACCCAGAAAACGCGGATCGGCCTTCGTTTCCATCCCCATGATGCCGCCCCTGATCGCGGCAACTCGTGCAGCCGACGGCCCGGCATACCTTCTGAACGAAAAGGGTAAACCCTTCGCCAGCGTCGAGGCGCTGCGCGTGCGTGTCCAGCGTTGGTGCAGCGCGGCAGGGATACCGGATCGCTCGTCCCACGGCATTCGCAAGGCGGTAGGCGAACTGATGGCCCAGAACGGGTGCTCGCAGTATCAGGTCATGGCGGTCATGGCTCATACCCAGGCCAAGACCAGCGAAATCTACACCAAGGGTGCTGAGCGACAAATTCTTGCGGCGGATGGCGTTAAGGTGCTGGCCGCGCTAGACTGGTGAGTGTCCCGCAGCATGGATTTGCGGGACACATAGGGCAACAATCACTGAGGGAAATGAGAGAATGGGATTCCAGGGTCGCCCACCATTTTCCCAATCCCCGGAACCGGATGGTGAGGCCAGTCGAGGCCGGATGACGGATCGCTGACCGCGATGCGCCGCCGCGCGTTTCCGCCACGGCCCACAACCGCGCCCCTGCAGTCATCGCCCTCGCGCAATGGTTGCATAGCAGAGTCGATCGCTCTCCGCCGGCCCTAGGCCCGGGTCCTCGATATCCGTGAAAAATACCCTAAGAACCGGCTGAACGGGCGGGCAGAAAAAATGCGCGCCGCGATGGGTTAACGTTTGCGTGAAAAGATCGAATCGCGCATAAGTTGATAGCGGGTTGCCTGGTTTCCTATTTCCTTGTGCCGCAGTCACGCCATTCCCCACCGCAGGGGTGGCGCGAACTCGTCAACCCAATCGACCGCAATTGCTGCAGGTCTGTAACAAGGTTTATCCTATGCCCTATTTCACGGAAATTCCCTCCAGTTTGATCACGGTGGGGCTCGATGGCGTGATCGCCTTCGTGCCGAACACCTCGCTGCTCAACGCCTTCGAGAGCTCGCAGGAATTCGCGCAATATGACGTCGATGCCACCAGCGCGACGACGCTCAGCGCCGGCGACAACCTGACCCCGGTGGACGATACCGGCAATCCGCTGACCGCTCCCGGCACCTATCAGGGTTCGGCCACGGTGGCGAATGCCGCGGCCAGCGTGGGCATCCCCGGCGTGGCCACCGTCAGCCTGCAGGTCAATCCGATCAGCGGCCACCTGATGGAGGCCGATGGCACCTATTACTTCATCAGCGAAGAGCCGCTGGACGACGACCATCTTGCGGTGACCGCCAGCCTTACCCTTCCGCTGGTCGGGCCGATCTCGGTGACCGGGCCGATCTCGGGGATCGCCGATCAGCTTGCCGAAGCCGTCGGGCCGCTGCTCGGGCCGTTGGTTCTTCAGTCGGCCGACCTGCTCCAGACCACCGCCAACGGTGTTGTCGTGACCATGAATCACGACGTCAACGGCACGCTGACGCTGACCGATGACGAGGTGTTCTGCTTCGTCGCCGGCACCCTGATCGAGACCGACAGGGGCTTCGTGCCGGTCGAGGAGCTGAAGCTGGGCGACATGGTGGTGACCCGCGACAACGGCTTGCAGCCCGTCCGCTGGATCGGTTCGGTCAGGCTGAACGTGGCCAGTCTGCGGGCGCAGCCCAAATTGCGCGCGATCCGCATCCGGGCCGGCGCCCTGGGCCGCAACACCCCCTCGACCGACCTGCTGGTGTCGCCGCAGCATCGCGTGCTGGTGCGTTCGAAGATCGCGATGAAGATGTTCGGTGCCATGGAGGTTCTGGTGGCGGCCAAGCAGCTTCTGCAGGTCGAAGGCGTCGATATCGCCGAAGACCTGACCGAGATCGAGTATTTCCACATCCTCTTCGACCGGCATGAGGTCGTGAACTCGAACGGTGCGGCGACCGAATCGCTGTATACCGGGGCGCAGGCGCTGAAATCGGTGGGCCGCGCGGCCCGGGAGGAGATCTTCACCCTGTTCCCGATGCTGCGCGATGCCGGTTTCACGCCGGAAACGGCGCGGCATCTGCCTTCGGGCCGGCAATCGCGCAAGCTGGCCGTCCGCCATGCCCAGCATGGCCGGCCGCTGGTGCAGCACTGAACCAGGACGGGCCGCGGCATATGCCGCGGCCCGTGCCGGACCGCCCGGCGCGCGTGCCCGATTGACAGGGCGCCGGGCGCCAGCAGAATGGAGGCAACCCCCTGAACGGAAAGGAAGGGTCGATGTTGCGCCGGTTCTGTTTGCTAGCCTTTTCGACGATCGGCGCTGCGGCGCTCCTGCATGGCGGCCCCGCCCGGGCGCAGATGGATGCCGGGCAGCTTTGCGTCAACCAATGCCTGTTCCACCATGGCCCCGCCTCAAGCCCTGCCTATCACGCCTGCGTGGCCGAGATCTGCGAGGGCAAGGGGCAGGTCTCCGGCGGACAGGCCGCACCCTCCCGCCAGCGGCCGGCCGGCCCGGTCTGGGTCAGCGGCGTGGCCGGCGGCGGCCAGGGGCGGTACGCCGGCATCGAATCCGGGCGCCATTCGCTGAGCTACATGTGCAAGCGCGGCGAGAGCGGCATCCTGGCCGTCGAGGGAATGACCGGCTCGGGCCGCTCGCTTGCCATTCGCGTCGACGGAACCTCGTTCCGGCCGCAATTCATCAGCAGGGGCGGCATGCGCTATACCAGTGCGGCCAGGGATTCTGCCTTGCTCCGCGCCCTGCTGTCCGGAAATGCGGTCGAGATTTCGGACGACCGCGGGCGCGTCCGCTTTTCGCTGTCCGGTTCCGGCGCGGCGATCCGCGCGGCGATGGCGGGTTGCGGCCTGTAAGACCGGCCTGGGCAGGGGTGTGCCCGCGCTTCGAATTGCGCCTTTCACGAAGCACCTTCTACCGCTTTTCGCACCGTCCCGACCGCCGCGGGGACGGGGCGCCGCCCGCCGGGCAGCGTATCCGGCGCGCGGCAACCGCCTTCCCGGTTGCTTGGGCCCGGTTGTTTGGGCCCAGTCGCACAGGAGGGCCAGCAGCAGAGCTGGGCGACGGGTGACGTCTGCCGATGGACGACGCCGGAGGCCATCACCGGCCCAACGGACTGTTGCGATATTCTGGGGAAATGGTGCCCGGAGGCGGATTCGAACCACCGACACGCGGATTTTCAATCCGCTGCTCTACCAACTGAGCTATCCGGGCGCCGGAGCATCTTGCTTCGGACTGGCGCGTTGTTATGGCAGCTCCGGGCCGGTGTCCAGAGCCAAAAATGAAATTTTCACTCTTCCCCGTCACTCTCGGGAACCGGCTCGCCGGGAATGCGGTAATCGCCGCGAAACCAGCGTGCCAGGTCGACATCCGCGCAGCGGCGCGAGCAAAACGGCCGGTAGCGATCCGAAGCGGGTTTTCCGCAGATCGGGCATTTCATCGCCGGTCCTCCGCCGTCAGCAGCCGCGCCAGCGGCATGCGGTCACGCTTGCGGCTGATCTCGTAAAGCCCCATCGCCGTCCAGCCGATCAGCACCGTTTCGGCCGATTCCGAGCGGAAGGCGGCGCGCAGGGTCTGTTCCAGCGTGCCGCGGTCGCGCTTGGGCATCGGGGCGAAATCCACCACGATCTGGCCGCCCAGGCCGCGCAGCCGCAACTGGCGCGGCAGATCGCGGGCCAGGGCGATATTGGCCTTGAGCCCCGCCGCCGGCGAATGGTCGCTGCCGGTATTGACGTCGACGGCCACCAGCGCGCGCAGCGCCTCGATCTCGGCCCAGGCGCCGCCGCCCAGCTCGACCCGCGGCTGCAGCATCTGCTGCACCGCCGCCTCCGCGCCGGTCGCCTCGAAGGCATCGGCGCCGTCCTCGATGCTGTCCGGCGGCGGATCGGCCCAGTCCTGCCAGGCCTGGTCGGCAGGTTCGGGCGCGTCGAGCAGAAGTTCCGGCCCGCCTTCGCGATCCGCCAGGATCGCCTGCGCCAGGTCCAGAATCTGCCCCAGCTCGGCGGCGATCTCGTCGTCCGGGGCAGTGGCCGCAATGCTGCGGAAGACGATGCCGGGCGGATCGCTCCGGCCGGCCAGCGCGGTTTCGCCCAGCCGCACCAGCAGGTCGCGCAGCGCATCGTCGCGAATCCGGCGCGAGACGTTCACGCCGGGCGCGCCAGGCGTCACGATGACATGCCGGCCGCGGAAGTTCAGCCGGGCGGAAACCGGAACGGCCTTGCCCTCCTCGGCGCTGCCGCTGACCTGCACGAGCAGGGCCTGCCCCTCGCGCAGCCCGCCGCGGTCGCGCAGGAAGCCGCGCGCGCCTTCGGGCAGGCGCAGGAAGACGCCGCCCTGTCCCTTGACCAGCCGGTCGACCCGCGCGCGGCAGATCGCGCCCGGTGCGAAGGGCGTGGCGCCGGCCGGATCGATGATCAGATCCTCGAGCCTGCCGTCCTGCATCAGTGCCGCAGCAGCGCGGCCAGCCAGCTGCCCCAGGACGATCTGGCGTCCCCTCATGCCGGTTTCCCCCGAATTCCCACCGCCTCGAGCAGGGCTGCGGTTTCGGCCAGTGGCAGGCCGACCACCCCGCTGTAAGAGCCCTGCATCCAGGCCGCGAAGGCCGAGGCATGGCCCTGGATGGCATAGGCGCCCGCCTTGCCCTGCCATTCGCCGGTGGCGATGTAATATTCGATCTGTGTGGTGGTCAGCGGGCGGAAGCGGATGACGGTTTCCACCAGGCGCTCGCGCAGCCGGCCGCCATGGGCCAGCGCGACCGCGGTCAGCACCCGGTGCCGACGCCCGGAGAGCAGCCGCAGATGCCGCCGCGCCTCGGCCGCATCGGCGGGCTTGTCCAGGATTCTGCGGCCCGCGACCACCACCGTGTCGGCGCAGAGAATCGCCCCCTCGGCGCGGCCGGCCAGGGCCGCTGCCTTTTCGCGTGCCATGCGCCGGGCATAGTCGCGCGGGCTTTCGCCGCGCAGCGGGGTTTCGTCGATTTCGGCCGGCAGGATGCGGTCGGGTACGATGCCGATCTGGGCCAGCAGCTCAAGCCGGCGCGGACTGGCCGAGCCGAGGACCAAGGCCGGCACCCTCTCCCTCTCTGCCGCCAGGGATGCGGGGCGTCCTGTCGCATCCGGCATGACATCCGGCGCCGTCAGGTCGCGGTCCGGATTGCCGGCGGTCTTACTTGAAGCGGTAATTGATCCGCCCCTTCGTGAGGTCGTAGGTGTTCATTTCCACCTGAACCTTGTCGCCGGCGAGGACGCGGATGCGGTTCTTGCGCATCTTTCCTGCCATATGTGCGATGATCTCATGGCCGTTTTCTAGCTCGACCCGGAATGTCGCATTCGGCAGGAGTTCCTTCACGACGCCGGGAAATTCGAGCATTTCTTCCTTGGCCATGTTCTCTCCTGTAGGGGTGACCCGCGCTGCAGCGGGCGCAAGCTACATGCGTCCAGACGGGGCGTTTTTCAAGGGGAATCTGGACTTGGCAGGGGTTTCTGCGGCTTGATGGCGCATTGCGGCGGCTAATATCGTGGAAAAGTTGCGGGATTGCGACGGTCCGCGCGTGGGCAAGGCAGGACATTCAGCCCGCCCTGGCCGCCGGCGCGGAAGGGTCCAGCGCGCGAAAGGCATCCGGATGGCCAAGATCGGCGAGCGGCGGTTCGGCCTGGTCCGGCAGGATCGGCAAGATCGGCAGCGGGCCGGCGGGCGGCGAGGCGAAGCCCGCCTCGCCGGGCGTCCCGGAGGGCGCGGCGGCCGCCGGCCCGCTGCCGATATCGCGCAGCCGGATGGCGTGGAAGCCGTCCTTTTCCCCCAGCCGCCCGCGGGCGAGCAATTGGCCCCGAACCGTTTCCACCCTGGCCTCGTCCAGCACGTTCTGCGGCAGGGGCAGCAGCGATCCGGGCGTCAGGCCGCGCAGCTGGTGCAGGCTGAGCCTGCGGCGGCAGAGGATGCCGGCCAGCCGGATCGGCGCGGCCTGCACCGCCTCGGCCAGCGACGCCTTGGCGGGATGCGGCCCGGCGGCCCGCTCCGGCGGCTGTATCGGGTCCATCCCGGAAGAGGGCGGCGGTCCCGCCAGCATTCCCGCTTCGGCCGGCAGGGCGATGGTCACCGTGCCGTCGCGCTGCCCGCCGGGACCGATGCGGAACCGGAAGGTCAGGCGCGTCATCTCGCCATCCTCCAGCATCAGCGCCAGCGGGCGCGGGTCGTCCATATAGGTGGCATAGCGAAAGGCGCCGAAATCGGGGCAGCCGTCCCGCGCTGCGCATTCCCGGGCCAGTTCGACCAGCAGCGCATTCACGAAATCGGCCGAGATCGTCGCATCGGTCCGCGTGGGCTTTCGCTGCGGCGCCGGGCGCGACGTCACGCGGCCGATGGCCTGCATCTCGATCAGCGATGCCAGCAGGCCGGGGCAGATGGCGACCACGCCCAGGGCGTCGCCGCGCCCCTGCACCACCGCAAGCAGGGCGCGTTCCGGCAAAAGCTCGGGCAATTCGGAGAGGGTCATGCGCGCCAGTTCGATCCTTTCGACAAAGACCGGTAGGCGTGCCTGTTTCTCGGCCGCGCGGGCGAGGGCGGTGGCGGCGGCACGTTCCAGCCGGAATCCGGCGCTGGCCTGCGGCTGCCCGGCCGGGACGTCGCGCATTCTTTCCCGTTCCGCGATCCAGCGGCGCAGGACCCGGCCGGATGCCGCCGTCGCGGGTCCGTTCCGTCCCGTCCCGGCATGTTCCGGGCCGCCCGCCTGTTCCGTTGCTGCGCTTTCCATACCCGACCGAATCGATACTGCCTTTGGCGCAGGATGGCACGGACTGGTTGCGGAAAGGTTTAACCCGCGGCATTTTCCGGATTTTCCGCCCGGCGCGGCGGTCGCGGCGGCAGGGCGATGCGGAAACAGGCGCCGCCCTGGCCCGGCAGATAGCTGATCGAACCGCCCAGGAAACCCATGATTTCCTTGCAGATCGCCAGGCCCAGCCCGGCGCCTCCGGCGCGCGACGGATCGTCCAGCCGGGCGAATTTCTCGAAGATCAGCGCCCGGTCTTCCGGGCCGATGCCCGATCCGTTGTCGTGAATGTCGATCTCGGTCCCGCCGCTCGCCGTGCGGCGGGCGTCGATGCGGATGGCCGGCTCTGCGGCGTCGCAATATTTCCGCGCGTTCGCGATGACGTTGATCAGCACCTGCAACAGCCGGTCCGGGTCGGTGATGACCGGCAGATGCTCGGCCAGGGGGTTGCGGCGGATGGCGAAATCGCGCCCCGCGGCGTTCGCCCCGGCCGCGGCCAGCGCCCGCTCGATCAGGTCGTGCAGGTTGGCGACGCCGGGCTTGAGCTGCGCGCGGCCGGATTCCAGCACCGAGATGTCCAGCAGATCGTCCAGCAGCCGGGTCATGCGCCCGGCCTCGTCCTGGATGATGCCGGCGAAGCGGGCGCGATCCTCGGCCGGCAGGTCCGGCTCCATCAGGATCTCGGAAAAGGCGCGGATCGAGGTCATCGGCGTGCGAAGCTCATGGCTGATCTGGCCGAGGAACGCATCCTTCTGCTCGGACAGCGCGGTCAGCTTTTCGTTGCTTTCCCGCAGCATGGCGGCGGTTCTTGTCAGTTCTGACGAGGTCTGCTCCAGGCGGCGGTTGTCCTCGCGCGCCCGGCTCGCCTCGTCCGCGACCTCCATGAGTTCGGCCACGGTGACGCCGCCGCGCCCGCCCACGCGGGTCATCAGGGCCGAGGCCGTCGCCGCGCCGACCGTGCCGGCCAGATGGCGTTCGTAATCGGCGAGGAAGCGCGGGGTCAGGTCGGGAAGATAGCCGGATTTCCCCTGGTCCTCGGCCGCCCGGCGGAACACGTCGAGCGCATGTTCGTTGCCCCAGATCCGCCCGGCCAGCGTCAGCAGCGCCTCGGCCTGCACGGCGGCGCCGGCCTCGCTGGCCGAGGCGTCGGGCGCGATGGCATGGACGAAGGACAGCGCCTGCAGCCGCTCGGTCGGATCGGGGAAATCCATCAGCGAAATCAGGGTCATGAGCAGAAGGTTGACCGCCAGCGCCAGCAGCACCGCCCCGGCGAAAGGGTCGATCCCGGCCGGCATCGCCGGCGGCGCGGCCAGCCCCAGCGAGGGCAGGAAGATCATCCGCCCCCAGATCAGCGCCCCGGCGAGGATGCCGGCGATGGCGCCGCGCCGGGTGGCGCCGCGCCAGATCAGCCCCGCCACCATGGCCGGCAGCACCTGCGCCATGCCCGAGAAGGCGACCGTGCCCATCGCCGCCAGCGCGGTGGTGCCGCCGGTGCTGCGGTGATAGAGCCAGCCGGCGCCGATCACCGAGACGATGGCCAGCCGCCGCGCGTTCAGCATCAGCGCGCCCAGATCCTCGCGCGCCGCGGCCGGCTCGGACAGCGCCGTCTGGCGCAGCCACAGCCACAGCGGCACCAGCCAGTGGTTCGCCATCATCGTCGACAGCGCGATGGCGCTGACCACCACCATGGACATGGCCGAGGAAAAGCCGCCCAGGAACACCAGCGCCGCCAAGGTGTCGCGCCCCTGCGACAGCGGCAGGGCGAGCACGTAGAGATCGGGATTCGAGCCCCGGGGCAGCAGGTCCGCGCCGACCACCGCGATGGGCAGCACCAGAAAGGACATCGCGGCCAGATAGGCGGGAAAGGCCCAGCCGGCCTGGCGCAGCCGGTCCTCGTCGCTGGCCTCGACCACCAGGACGTGGAACATGCGCGGCAGCACCATGACCGCCGCGCCCGAAAGCATGATCAGCGCGAACCAGCGGTCGGGCCGGATCAGCCAGCCCTCTCCCCCGGCCGAGACCGCCATGCGGTCGATGCGCGCCAGCACGTCGGCAGGCCCGTCGGCGATGCCCCAGAGCACATAGGCCCCGACCGCGACGAAGGCGGCGAGCTTCACCACCGCCTCGACCGCGATGGCCATGATGACGCCGTGATGGCGCTCGTTGGCGGCCAGGTGGCGGGTGCCGAACAGGATGGCGAAGGCGGCCAGCCCCAGCGCCACCCACAGCGCGACGTTGCCGGGCAGCGGATGGCCCGGCACGGCAAAGGCCGAGAGCGCCATCGAGACCGACTGCAGCTGCAGCGCGATATAGGGGGTCGAGGCCAGCACCCCGATCAGCGTCACCAGCGCCGCCAGCCCGGCGGATTTGCCGAACCGGCTGGAGATCAGGTCGGCGATCGAGGTCACGCGATGCAGCCGCGCCACGCTGACCAGCCGCCGCAGGCCCCACCAGGCGCCGGCGAAGACGATGCCGGGGCCCAGGTAGATGGTCAGGAATTCCAGACCCGAGCGGGTGGCGTAGCCCACGGCGCCGTAGAAGGTCCAGGCCGAGCAATAGACCGACAGCGACAGCGTATAGATCGCCGGGCGGTTCATCCAGCGCCAGCGGCCGGCCGCGGCGGCGCGGTCGGCGGCATGGGCCAGAAGGAACATCAGCGCGACATAGGCGACCGAGGCGGCGCCGAGGGTTTCAGGCGTCATCCTCGTCCTCCGCCCCTCCGCCCCTGATCGCGCCATGCAGCGCGGCGGTGACGGCGATGGTCAGCGCCCAGCTGGCGGCCAGCCAGACCGCACCGCGGGCATAGCTGAAATATTGCGGCAGCCACATCGGCGGCAGCACGGCCAGCAGCGCGAACAGCACCGGCAGGACGCGGGTGGCATCGCCCAGCCGCCGCTTGCGATAGGCGTCCCGGCCCAGGAACAGGCGGCGCATCCGCGCTCTCATTCCGGGCCGAGCAGCTCGCGCACGGCGGCGCGCAGATCGGCATTGGCGAAGGGCTTGGCCAGGATGCGGTCGGCACCCTCGGGCAGGTTGGCGATGCCGCGCGCCGTCAGCAGCAGCACCGGCAGCGCCGCCAGCCCGGGATCGGCGCGCAGATCGGCCAGCACCTCGGCGCCACTGCGGCCGGGCAGCATCAGGTCCAGGATCACCAGCCGCGGCGCCAGGGCGCGGATGCGCTGAAGGGCGCCGTTGCCTTCGGGCCATTGCTCGCATCGCCAGCCCTCGCGCGACAGGATGAAGCGGACCGCTTCGGCAATGCTGGGTTCGTCCTCGATCAGCAGCACATCGACGGTCGCGGTCACGGGCGGCACTCCTGAAGCTTTGCGGCGATCATGGCGGGGGGCGGGGGCGTTGTCAAAATCAGACCGGCCCCAGGATCGAGGGCTCGTGCCGGGCCGCGCAGGCCGGTCGCGGGCAGATCCGGCAGGCCGGCCCCACCCCCAGCGCCGGGCGGGGGTCGCGGCTGGCGGCGGGGCGGACCAGCATCTGCGCGCGGCTGAGCGCCGGGCCGTCGAAGCCCATCGGCAGCAGGCGTTCGGCCACGGCCCAGGCGGCGAAACGGTTGCCGTTCGTGGTCTCGATCAGCCGGGCCACCGGCAGCTGCGGCTGGGCCAGCGCCTCGAACAGCGGCCAGAGCGCGCAGCCCTCGCCCGGGCGCGGCAGTTCGAAGCCCGGCGCGGCCTGGCGGAACAGCGGCGCGCCCGAACCGTCGCAGACGATCAGCCCGGCCTGCGCCCAGGGGCCGGGGCGCAGCATGCCCAGCCGGCGCAGCACCAGATCCAGCGGCCGGCCCAGCCGCGCGGCGACCAGCGCCGGGTCGCAGGCCGCCTCGCCCGCCTCGTCCACCACCGCCGCCAGCGCCGCGTTGGGCAGGGCGGCGCGGTCGCGCGCCTGCGCCGCCAAGAGCTCCTGCGCGATGACCCGCGCCGCGTCCGAGACGAGTTCCGCCGCCTCGCCGGGCTCCGGCTGGCCGGCGGCGATCCAGGCCTCGACCTCCTCCTGCGGCGACATCGGCACCGCCTCGTCCTCGAAACTGTCGAGATAGGCGACCAGCGACTGCGCCGTGCGCGACAGGCGCTGGCTGTCCGTGTCCAGGTTGGCGTGGAAGCGGTCGCGCCATTCCGGCTCGATCTCGGGCGTCTCGGCCAGGATCGAGGCGGTCGAGCGCAGCGCCGTCACCGCCGATTGCACCTCGTGCAGCGTCGCCAGCAGATAGGGGTCGCGGGTCATGCGGTCCGACAGCGCGACCAGCCGCCGCTCCAGCGCGTCGGCGCGGCGCGTCGTCCCGGCCAGGGCCGAGGCCCAGCCGGGAAACCGGGCGGCGAATTCGGCGATCTGGTCCAGCTCGACCGGGGCGCCGGGCTGTTCGGCGGCGCGCGCCGCCGCCTCGCGTAGCGTGCCGATCAGCGCCTCCTCGCGGTCCGAGGCGAGTTCGGTCGCGTCGATCTCCAGCGCCTCGGCCAGCCGCGACAGCAGCTCTTCTCCGACCGGGCGGCGGTTGTGCTCGATGAGGTTCAGATAGGCGGCCGAGATTTCGGCCCGCCGCGCCACCTCGGTCTGGCGCCGGCCGAGCGACAGCCGGCGCTCGCGGATGCGGGTGCCGATCAGCGGCCGGGCGACGGGGTGGCGGGGCAAGGAACGTGGCATGGCTCAGATCCCGTCGCGGGTCTCCTCCAGATGGCGGATCGCCTTGACGACCAGATCGGCGAAGCTTTGCGCCGACAGCTTGTCCTTCAGCGTCTGGCTGACGTTCGACACCGTCTTGTAGCTGATATTCGCCCGCTCGGCGATCTCGCGATAGCTGAGCCCCTCGGCGATGGCGCGCAGGATGTCGAGCTCGCGCGGGGTCAGGCGCGGGCGCGGCGGCGCGGCGCCGGGCCGCTCCAGCAGGGCGATGCGGCGCGCCAGATCGGCCGGGACGTAGTCGCCGCCGCCCGCCACCGCGCGCAGCGCCTCGCAGATCTCCTCCGAGGGCGAGTCCTTCATGGTGATGCCGTTGCAGCCGGCCTGCAGCGCCCGCCGCGCGATGATCGGGCTGCGATGCATGGTGAAGACCAGGATCGGCTGGCTGGCCCCGGCGGCGCGCAGACGCTCGATCAGCCGCAGCCCGGCCAGCCTGGCCTCGCCCATGGTCAGGTCCACGACGATCACGTCCGGCGCCTGGCGCCGCCAGGCCCGCCAGCCCTGCGAGGGCGTGGCGGCGGCGATCACCTCGCAATCCAGCCGGCCGCGGGTGATCCATTCCCAGCCTTCTGCCACCACCGGGTGGTCGTCCACGATCAGCACGCGCAGCGGCGGGGTCGGGCTGGGGGCGGTGGCGGTCATCGGGCTGTTCCTTGGTCGGGCGGGCAGGGCAGGTGGAATTCGGTGAGGGTCCAGCCCCCTTCGCGCCGGGGCGGCAGGTAGCGCCCGCCAAGCGCGCTGGCGCGGTCGCGCATCCCGGTCTGGCCCAGCCCGGGGCGGCCCGCGGCGGCGGGGCCGCCGCCATCGTCGCCGATCCGGGCGGCGATGCCCCCGTCCTCGCATGCAAGCCGGACCCGGATCGCGCCGGGCGCGGCATGGCGCAACGCGTTGAGCACGCTTTCCCGCACGAAGCGGTAAAGCGCGATCCGTCCGGCCTCGCCCGGCTCGGGCAGATCGGGCGGGCAGTCCAGCGCGATGGCGGTATCGGGCGCGATCTCGGCGAACTCGACCAGCAATTCCTGCAGCATCTCGGGCAGGCTGGTGTCCTCGGCCGGGGCCAGGCGCAGGTCGTCGATGGCGGCGCGGGCGCTTTGCCGGATCGCCTGCGCATGGCGGGCGACGGCGGAAAGCGCCTCGGCCAGCACCGGGTCGCGCGCGGCCCCGGCGGCGCGGCCGGCCTGGCCCGCCGCCGCCTGCAGTGCGAAAAGCTGCGGGCCGATGCCGTCATGCAGGTCGCTGGCGATGCGGGCGCGCTCGGCCTGGGCCAGGGTCAGCATCCGGCCCTGCAGTTGGCGGTTGCGGGCCCGTTCCTCGGCCAGATGCGCGGCCAGCGCGTTCACGCCGTCGGTCAGCACCGCCAGCTCTGCCAGCCCGGTCTGCGGCGCGGGGTGGTCCAGATCGCCCGCCCGCATCCGGTCCAGCGCCGCGCCCAGCAGGCCGAGCCGGCGCAGCACCAGCGCGGTGATGGCCATGGTCACGCCGATCGCCGCCAGCGCCGTCGCGGCCAGCAGCGGCAGGATCAGCCGGAAATTCTCCCAGGCCTCGGCGATCTCGTCCTGCGGGTCGGTGCGGATCTCCAGCACGCCCAGCACGTTGGGATATTGCGCGACGGCGATCATCTCGCGCAGCGGCTCGGGGCGGATCAGCCCCGCGAACCATTCCGGCACCCGCTCGGGCGGCAGGCGCGGCGGCAGGGCCAGCGCGACCGGCCGGCCCCCGGCATCGCGCAGCTCGGCGGACAGGTGGCGCTGCGCCTCGATCTCGGCGGCGATGCGGGCGGCCTCGGCCATCATGTCGCGCCGCTCGAAGGCGGTGGGCAGGTGCAGGGTGGCGAAGGCATTGGCCAGCCGGAAGGCCGATCCGGTCTCGTCCCGGACCGAGCCGCGGGCGTTCAGGATCAGCACCGAGGCGACGATGGCGACCATGGCAAGCCAGGCCAGCGCCGAGCCGCCAAGCGCCAGCGACCGCAGCGCCACGCCGCGCCCGCGTCGGGCCGGCGCGTCCCCCACAGCCGCGATATGGCCGGTTGCGTCCATGATCCTCCCTGCCGCCGCGGCGGCCCCTCGGGGAAAGACTAGGACGCGGATGGGGGCGGGGCAAGCGGGCGCGATGCGCCATGCGAAAGGGGCGGGGCGCGGCATCCCGCCCCCTTCCGGTTCAGGCGCGCGAGCCGGCGGGCTCGGGCGCCTCGGGCCGGCCGAGCGCGCGCCGCACCAGCACGAAGAACAGCGGCACGAACAGCACCCCCAGCACCGTGGCCGCGACCGTGCCGCCCAGCACCGTGGCGCCGATGGTGTTGCGGCCATTGGCGCCGGCGCCGGTCGACAGCACCAGCGGCAGCACGCCCAGCGAGAAGGCGACCGAGGTCATGATGATCGGCCGGAACCGCTGCCGCGCCGCCTCGACCACCGCGGCATAAAGCGGCTTGCCCATCTCGGCCTGTTCGCGGGCGAATTCGACGATCAGGATGGCGTTCTTGCCGGTCAGGCCGATCACCGTCAGCAGGCCGACCTGGAAGAACACGCCGTTGTCGAAGCCGCCCAGCCAGGCCCCGACCAGCGCGCCCAGCACGCCGATGGGCATGGCCAGCATCACCGCGAAGGGGATCGACCAGCTTTCGTAAAGCGCCGCCAGGCACAGGAACACCACCGCCAGCGACAGGCCATAGAGCAGCATGGTCTGGTTGCCGGCCTGCTGTTCCTCGAGCGAGAGCCCGGTCCAGGCCACGGCGAAGCCCGCCGGCAGCTGCGCCGCCAGTTCCTCGACCGCCGCCATGGCCTGGCCGGAGGAGACGCCCGGCGCCGGGCTGCCCTGGATCTGCATGGCCGGCACGCCGTTATAGCGGTCCAGGCCCTGCGGCCCGTAGCTCCAGCGTCCCTCGGCGAAGTTCGAGAAGGGCACCAGCCCGCCCGAACTGTTCCGCACCCGCCACTTGTCGATATCGGTCGGCACGGCGCGGGATTCGGATTCGCCCTGCACATAGACGCGCTTGATGCGACCGCGGTCGATGAAGTCGTTCACGTAGCGCCCCGCCCAGGCGACCGAGAGCAGGCTGCCCACATCGGTGGCCGAGACCCCCATCGCGCCCGCCTTGCGCCAGTCGACGTCGAGATTGTATTGCGCCGCGTCCTCCAGCCCGTTCGGACGCGCCGAGGCGATGCGGTCGTCCTGACCGGACATGCCCAGCAACTGGTTGCGGGCGTCCAGCAATTGCTCATGCGCCTGCCCGGCGCGGGCCTGCAGGTAGAAGTCGAAGCCCGAGACGTTGCCCAGCTCGATCACCGAGGGCGGGACGATGGGAAAGACCATGGCGTCGCGGATGCCCATCAGCGCCGGGAAGGCGCGCCCGGCGATGGCCTGCACCGACTGGTCGGCGCGCGGCCGCTCGTCCCAGTCCTTGAGCCGCAGGAAGGCGATGCCCATGTTCTGGCCCGATCCGGCGAAGCTGAAGCCCGAGACGCCGAAGAAGGACTCGACGTTCTCGGATTCGTTTGCCGCGAAATACTGCTGGATCTGGTCGATCACCGCATCGGTGCGCTCGGTCGTGGCGCCGGTCGGGCCCTGCACCAGCACGAACATGATGCCCTGGTCCTCGTCGGGCAGGAAGCCGGTGGGGGTGCGCAGGAACAGGAAGACCATGGCCGCGCCGATGCACAGATAGATCAGCATCATCCGCAGCGGCCGGCGGATCAGCCAGTTCACCGAATTGCCATAGCCCTGCATGGTGCGGTCGAAGCCGCGGTTGAACAGGCCGAAGAAGCCGCGGGTCTTGTGGCCGTGCTCGTTCTTCAGCAGCGTGGCGCAAAGCGCCGGCGTCAGCGTCAGCGCCACCAGCACCGACAGGCCCATGGCCGAGGCGATGGTGATGGCGAACTGCTTGTAGATCACCCCGGTCGAGCCGCCGAAGAAGGCCATCGGCACGAAGACCGCCGAAAGCACCAGCGCGATGCCGATCAGCGCGCCGGTGATCTGGCCCATGGACTTGCGCGTCGCCTCGCGCGGCTCCAGCCCTTCCTCCTCCATGATGCGCTCGACGTTCTCGACCACGACGATGGCGTCGTCCACCAGCAGGCCGATGGCCAGCACCATGGCCAGCATGGTCAGCGTGTTGATGGTGAAGCCAAGCGCCCCTAGCACGCCGAAGGTGCCCAGCAGCACCACCGGCACCGCCAGCGTCGGGATCAGCGTCGCGCGCCAGTTCTGCAGGAACAGCAGCATGACGAAGAACACCAGCACGATGGCCTCGATCAGCGTCTTGACCACCTCTTCGATCGAGATCAGCACGAAGGGCGTGGTGTCGAAGGGGATCACGTAATCCATACCATCGGGGAAGAAGCGGGCGAATTCCTCCATCCGGTCCTTGACCCGCTCCGCCGTGTCCAGCGCGTTCGCGCCCGAGGCCAGGCTGATCGCCAGGCCCGAGGCCGGCTGGCCGTTGTAGCGGGCATTGGTCATGTAGTCCTCGGCGCCGATCTCGACCCGGGCCACGTCCTTGAGCAGGATCAGCCCGCCGTCCTGTTCGGCGCGCAGCACGATCTGCTCGAAATCCTCGGGCGTGGACAGCAGCGATTGCGCGGTGATGGTGGCGTTCAGCATCTGCCCCTGCGGCGCCGGCTGGCTGCCGAAGGAGCCGGCCGAGATCTGCGCGTTCTCGGACGAGACCGCCGCCACCACGTCCGAGGGCGTCAGCTCGTAGGCGGCGAGCTTCGAGGGATCGAGCCAGATGCGCATGGCGTATTGCGCGCCAAAGACCTGCACCGAGCCCACGCCTTCGACCCGCGAAAGGTCGTTCACGAGGTTCGAGATCAGATAGTCGGCCAGGTCCACCTGCTCGTAGCGGTTGTCGGTCGAGGTCAGGCCGATGACCATCAGGAAGCCCGAGGCGGATTTCTCGACCGTGATGCCCTGGCGCTGCACCGGCTCGGGCAGAAGCGCGGTGGCCTGGGCCAGCTTGTTCTGCACCTGCACCTGGGCGATGTCGGGATCGGTGCCGGTCTCGAAGGTCAGAGTCGTGGTCGAGGTCCCGGCCGAGGTCGAGCTGGACGAGAAATAGCGCAGCCCGTCCAGCCCGGTCATCTGCTGCTCGATGATCTGGGTGACGGTATTGGCCACCGTGTCGGCCGAGGCGCCCGGATAGGTGGCGCGGATGGTGACCGAGGGCGGCGCGATCTGCGGATATTGCGCCACCGGCAGGGACGCAATCGACAGGAGCCCGAGCCCCATGATGAGGATCGAGATCACCCAGGCAAAGACCGGACGGTCGATGAAGAAGCGGGCCATGTGCTGTTCCTGTGCTGTTCCCTCGCGGCGTTCGGGGTCAGTCCGCCGGCTGCCCGGTTTCGGCCTGTTCGCCCGGCGCGCCGGTCGCGGATTCGGCTTCGGTCCCGGAGGCCGGCGGCGGGGCCGCGGATTCGGCTTCCGGTTGCGTGGCGGCCCGTCCCGCATCCCCGGCTTGCGCCGCCGGCGGCGCATCGGCGCCTTCTGCGCCCGGCTCGGCCCCTGCCTCGGCGGTGGCTGCCGCGTCCGCGGCGGCTTCACCCTCTGCTGCGGCGCCCTCTGCGGGGGCCTCTGCGCCGGCCTGGCGTTCTTCGGGGGCGACGGTCATGCCGGGGCCGATCTTCTGCAGGCCCTCGACGACGATGCGGTCGCCGTCGGCCAGCCCGTCGCTGACCACCCATTTGTTGCCCAGATCCTGCAGGATGGTCAGCGCGCGGCTTTCGACCACGTTCTCGGCATTGACCACCAGCGCGATGGGCTGGCCGCGCCGGTCGCGGGTGACGCCCTCTTGCGGGGCCAGCACCACGTTGCGCGCCGTCGCCTGCTGCACCACCGCCTGCACATACATGCCCGGCAGCAGGGTGCGGTCGGGATTGGCGAAGGACAGCCGCAGCGTCACCACGCCGGTCGTCTCGTTCACATAGGGCTCGGCGGCGGTCAGCGTCCCCTCCTGGTCGAATTCGGTGCCGTCGGCCAGGCGCAGCGTCACCTTGCGGTCCGGCTGGCCCGCGGCGTCCTGCGCCGCCATCTCGCGGCGAAAGCGGATGAGCTCGGCCGCCGATTGCGTCACGTCCACATGCACCGGGTCGAGCTTGCGGATCACGGCAAGCGGCGTCTGCTGGCTTGCGGTCACCAGCGCGCCCTGGCTGGTCTGCGCCAGGCCGATCTCGCCGTCCAGCTCGGCGCGGATCGTGGTGCGGTCCAGTTCGATGCGGGCGGTCTGCAGCTGCGCCTCGGCGACCTTGACCGCGGCCTCGGCGGCGTCGCGCGCCGCGATGGCATTGTCGGTCGAGCTTTCGCTGGCGACGCGGCGGTCGCGCAGGGCGCCGACGCGCTCGGCTTCGCGGCGCGCCGCCTCGGCCTGGGCGCGGGCCTGGGCCACGGCGGCCTCGGCCTGTGCCACCGCCGCCTGATAGGTGGTCGCGTCGATGCGGAACAGCGGGGCGCCGATCTGCACGTGGCTGCCTTCCTCGAACAGGCGCTCGGTGACGATGCCGTTGACCTGCGGCCGCACCTCGGCCTCGGCCGAGGCAGTGACCCGGCCGGGCAGGGTGGTGGTCAGGGCCACGTCCTGCGCGTGCAGCGTCACCACGGTCACGGGCGGGGGCGGCATCTGCGACGGGTCCTGCGCCATCGCGGCCGCGGGACAGAGCCCCGCCGCGAGCGGGAGGATCACGGTAATCGCCAAGCGGCGCGATAGCGCGAACATCGTTGTGCTCCGGAGATGTGCTGACGAAGCATAACGAACAGTTTAGGTCCGGATGATCAATCCCCAAATCGCTTCGCGCCCCATCGTCGCATCGCGGCCGATAGCCATGGCAAAGCGCCGGATGACTGCATAGTCTCGCCCGCGGAGTGGCGTGGGGACCCGCGCCGGACGAAAAGGGGGAACCGATCATGCCCAGCTATGACATCTACAGCCAGGGGCTGGACATCTGCCCGGCCAATTACGAGCAGCTGTCGCCGCTGCGCTATCTGGAGCGGACGGCGCATGTCTATCCCGACGCGCTGGCCGTGGTGCACGAGGGCGTGCGCCGCAGCTGGGCCGAGACCTATGCCCGCTGCCGCCGCGTGGCCGGCGCGCTGGCCGGCCGCGGCATCGGCAAGGGCGACACGGTCGCGATCCTGGCCGCCAACATCCCCGAGATGTTCGAGAGCCATTTCAGCGTGCCGATGACCGGCGCGGTGCTGAACGCCATCAACACCCGGCTGGACGCCGAGGCGGTGGCCTTCATCCTGATGCATGGCGAGGCGAAGGTGCTGCTGGTGGATCCCGAATTCGCCGAGCTCGCCGACCGCGCCGTCAAGATCGCGCGCGGCCGCGAGATCCTGGTCGTCGACATCCTCGACCCGTCCTTCGCGGGCGGATACCGGGTCGGCAGCCTGACCTATGACGAGCTGCTGGCCGAGGGCGATCCGGAATACGACTGGCAGATGCCGGAGGACGAATGGGACGCCATCTCGCTGAACTATACCTCGGGCACGACGGGCGATCCCAAGGGCGTGGTCTATCACCATCGCGGCGCGGCGCTGAACGCCATGGCCAACATCGTGTCCTGGGGCATGCCGCACCATGCGCGCTACCTGTGGACGCTGCCGATGTTCCACTGCAACGGCTGGTGCTTTCCCTGGAGCATCGCCGCCAATGCCGGGGTCTGCATCTGCCTGCGCGCCGTCCGGGCCGAGCCGATCTGGCGGCTGATCCGCGACGAGAAGGTGACGCATTTCTGCGGCGCGCCGATCGTGCTGAACATGCTGGCGAACGCCCCGGACGAGTTGAAGGACTTCGACCACGAGATCAAGGTGATGACCGCCGGCGCCGCGCCGCCCGCCGCGGTGATCGCGGCGATGGAGGCCATGGGCATCTCGGTCACCCATGTCTACGGCCTGACCGAGACCTACGGCCCCTCGGTGGTCTGCGCCTGGAAGGGGGAATGGGACGCCCGCCCCGCCGAGGAGCGGGCGCGGCTGAAATCGCGCCAGGGCGTGAAGAACCAGGCGCTTGGCGGGCTGATGGTCGCCGATCCCGCGACGCTGGAGCCGGTCCCCGCCGACGGGCGGACCATGGGCGAGATCTTCATGCGCGGCAACAATGTGATGAAGGGCTACCTGAAGAACCCCTCGGCCACGGAAAGGAGCTTTCGCGGCGGCTGGTTCGCCTCGGGCGATCTGGGGGTGATGCATCCGGACGGCTATGTCGAGCTCAAGGACCGCTCCAAGGACATCATCATCTCGGGCGGCGAGAACATCTCCTCGATCGAGGTCGAGGACGTGCTCTACAAGCATCCCGACGTGATGGAGGCCGCCGTGGTCGCCCGACCGGACGAAAAATGGGGCGAGACCCCCTGCGCCTTCGTGGCGCTGAAGCCGGGACGCGTGCTGGCCGAGGCCGATCTGATCGCCTTCTGCCGTCAGAACATGGCGCATTTCAAGGCCCCGAGGACGGTGGTGTTCGGCGAGCTGCCCAAGACCTCGACCGGCAAGATCCAGAAGTTCCTGCTGCGCGAGCGGGCGCGGGCGCTTGGCTGACGCCGCCGCCCTGCGGCTGTCGGAAAGGCCGGGGCCCGGGCTGGCCGGTCCCGGCCCCGCGCTCTTCGGCCGAGGAAGAGCCGCCGGCGCAAATTGGCCTTGCGGCGGCGGGCGCGAGACAGTAAGCAATCCGGGCCCGCGGGTGTAGCTCAATGGTAGAGCCGCAGCTTCCCAAGCTGAAGACGAGGGTTCGATTCCCTTCACCCGCTCCAGCTTTCCCCGAAACGCCGCGATTCCGGTTCAGCGCAGGCCCATGTCGGCCAGGGCGCGGGCGATGTCGGGCGGCAGGTCCGGCTCGGCCTCGCGGCTTGCGGGAAGGTCTGGCGGCGCCTCGGTGCCGGGCAGGTAGCGCCAGCCCTGGAAGGGACGGCGCGGCACGGCGGCCACGCGCACCAGAACCGGATCGAGGATCAGCGCGCAACGGCGGATGCCATCCTCGCCCTGCACCTCCTGCAGGTCCAGGATGCGCTGGCGGGCCTGCATCACGCCCTTGAACACCCAGTAGATCGAGCCGCCGTCCAGGATCTCGGCCGCGCGCTTGGGCCACATGCGGGTGACATGGCGCGCCGGGCCGCCCTGGAAGCGGTGCTTCTGCCAGGCGGCCAGCTCGGCCGGGTCGTCGCAGCCGACGCAGAGTTTCATCAGGTTCAGGGATGCGGTCATGCGCCAGATATAGCCCGGCTGCCGGCGGGCGCAACCGGGCGTCCGGGGCCGGGGGCTTGCACCCCCGGGCCTGCGGCGTTACGCCCCGGGGGGTGCCCTGACGTGGAAGCCACCATGCCCGATCCCGCCGCTCGACCGATACCCAGGCAGCCCCTGCCGGAATTCATCGCCATGCTGGCGCTGATCTTTGCCGTCATCGCCTTTTCGATCGACGCGATGCTGCCTGCGCTGCCCGAGATCGCCGCAGCCCTGACCCCCGGCAATGTCAACCGCGCCCAGCTGGTGCTGACCGCCTTTGTCGGGGGCATGGGGTTGGGCCTTCTGGTCAGCGGGCCGCTTTCGGACACGCTGGGCCGCAAGCCGGTGATCACCGCCGGCTTCGCGCTTTACGCGGCCGCCGCCGTGGCGGCGATCTTCGCCGATTCGCTCGACATGCTGCTGGCGGCGCGTTTCGTGCAGGGCCTCGGCGCCGCCGCGCCGCGCATCGTGGCGCTGGCGATGGTGCGCGACCTGTATCAGGGCCGCGAGATGGCGCGGATCACCAGCTTCGTGATGATGATCTTCATCCTGGTGCCGGCGGTGGCGCCCTCGATCGGCGCGGTGGTGATCCATTTCGTCGGCTGGCGCGGGGTCTTCGGCTCCTTCGTGGTGCTGGCGCTGATCGGCAGCCTGTGGCTGAACCTGCGCCGCCCCGAGACCCTGGCCGAGACCGCGCGCCGGCCGCTGAACCCGGGCAGCCTGGGCGGCGCGGCGCGCGAGGTGCTGGTCAATGGCCAGGTGCAGCTGGTGACGGTGGTGATGACGCTGGGCTTCGGGCAGATGTTCGCGCTGCTGAGTTCGGCCCAGCAGCTGTTCGTCGACACCTATGGCAAGGGCGAGTCCTTTCCGCTGTGGTTCGCGGCCATGGCGCTGCTGTCGGGCACCGGCACGGTGCTGAACGCGCGCTATGTGGTGCGGCTGGGCATGCGGCGCATCGTGCGCATGGCCTATGGCATGCAGGTGGTGGTCTCCGGGGTGATGACGCTGCTGGTCTTCTGCGACCTGCTGCCCGAGGCGCTGCGGTTCCCGGCCTTCTTCTTCTGGGCGGTCAGCGTGTTCTTCATGGCCGGGGTGACCTTCGGCAATCTGAACGCGCTGGCGCTGCAGCGGATGGGCCATGTGGCGGGAATGGCCGCCTCGGTCGTGGGGGCGGTCTCGACCCTGGGGGCGGTGCTGATCGCGGCGCCCGTGGGGCTGCTTTACGACGGCACGGCGCGGCCCATCGTGCTGGCGACGCTGGTCTGCTCGGGCCTGGCGCTGCTGCTGATGCGCCTGGTGCGCGAGGCCTGAGGCAGGGCGAGCCCGGGCGAGTTACCCACAGCGGAATGCGCCCGGCCCCTTGCAGCGGAGGCGGGCCTGGCTTAAGAGCGGGCTTGCCGGCATGGCCCGTTCGTCTATCGGTTAGGACGTCAGGTTTTCAACCTGAAAAGAGGGGTTCGACTCCCCTACGGGCTGCCATTTTCACGAACTCTTCCTTCCCCCGGCGGATCTTGCAAGACGTCCTTTGTCCCGGCCCGTCGGACGGATGGGGCTGCTTCGTGCCGGTTTCCTTCCCCGAGACCACGCCGGCGCTATGGCCTCTGCGCGATGAGCAGCATCCGGTCGGCAGGGAGGTTGCGCGACTCGTCAGCGCGGACATGCCTGCGCATCTGTCTTGGCGCTGCGGTCCTTCAGCCGCCGCAGCGTCGCGGTCGGGCGAGGGCCGCCATTCTGCCGGCCGGAAGGGGATGGCGGAATGGCACGGCGCGCGCTTCTGCAAGCCAAGCCTGGCGGTCCTGCGGTTGATATGCCGGCCGACCCGGATGGGCGGGCAACATGCCGGTCACCGTGCCTCTGACGGAATGGTGCCGAGCGGCTGGAACAGGATGCCGCCGGGGCCCTGCGCCAGATGGGCGGTGATGCCGAAGACGCGGGCGAGGTTTTCCGCCGTCAGCACCGTCCCGGGCGGGCCGTCGGCGGCGATCTTGCCCTGGTCCAGCATGACCAGCCGCGTGCAATGCCGCGCCGCCAGCCCCAGGTCGTGCAGTGAGGCCAGGACGGCATGGCCCTGGTCGGCAAGCCGGCGAAACAGCCGCATCACCTCGATCTGCGCCGCCGGGTCCAGCCCGGCGATCGGTTCATCGGCGATCAGCAGCGGTGTTTCCTGTGCCAGCGCGCGGGCGATCAGCGTGCGGGCCTGCTCGCCCCCCGACAGCTCGGTGGCGCGGCGGTGGCGCAGCGGGTCCAGATGCAGCGCGGCGATGGCGCGTTCGATGGCGGCGCGGTCGGCGCTGCCTGCGGAATGCGGATGGGCGATGCGGCCAAGCGCCACCAGCGCCTCGACCGGCATCGGCCAGGCGATCTCGCGGCCCTGCGGCATATAGGCGGCGGCGCGGGCGCGCTCGCGCACCGGCAGCGCGGCCAGCGAGCTGTGGCCCCGCGCCGGCAAGAGCCCCAGCGCCGCGCGCAAGAGCGTGGTCTTGCCGGCACCGTTCGGACCCAGCAGGCCGACGAACTCGCCGCCGCCAAGGCGCAGGTCGATGCCGTCCAGCACCGGACGGCCGGCGCGGTGCAGGGACAGGGCGCGCAGCTCCAGCATGGTCACAGCCCCTCGCGCCGGGTTTTCAGGATCAGGTGCAGGAAGAAGGGCGCGCCGACCAGCGCCGTCAGCACCCCAAGCTTCAGGTCGCGGCCCGGGGCAATCAGCCGCACGGCGATGTCGGCGGCCAGCACCGTGGCCGCGCCCCCCAGCGCCGCGGCGGGGACCAGCCGCGCCGGGCTGGCGCCGACGGCGCGGCGCAGCACATGCGGCACCACCAACCCGACGAAGCCCACGGTGCCCGCGACCGCCGTGGCGCTGCCGATCAGCGCGGCGATGCCCGCGACCAGCATCAGCCGCAGCCGCCCCAGATGCACGCCGCTGGAGGCCGCCGCATCCTCGCCCAGCGTCAGCGCCTGAAGCGCCCCGCGCGTGGGCCAGAGCACCGCGAAGCCCAAGCCCATGAACGGCGCCGCGATCCAGACATGCAGCATCGAGCGATCCGCCAGCGAGCCCATCATCCAGAACACGATCTCGTTGGCGGCGAAGGGATTGGGCGACAGGTTCAGCACCAGCGAGGTCCCGGCACCGGCCAGCGCCGAGATGGCGATGCCGGCCAGGATCAGCGCCAGCGTGCCGCCGCGCGGCCCGGCCAGCGCCAGCACCAGCAGCACCGACAGCGCCGCGCCCGCCAGCGCCGCCAGCGGCAGGCCCAGCGGAAAGGCCGCCGACAGCCCGGTCTGGATCGCCAGCACCGCCCCCAGCGCCGCCGAGGCGCTGGTGCCGATCAGCCCCGGCTCGGCCAGCGGGTTGCGCAAGAAGCCCTGCAGCACCGCGCCCGACATTCCCAGCGCCGCGCCGACCAGCAGGCCGAGAATGGCGCGGGGCAGCCGCAGCTCGCGCATGATCAGGGCAAGCGTCCCGTCGCCCCCGCCGAACAGCGCGGCGAGGCTCCGGCCCACGCCGATCCCGGCCGGGCCGGTCAGCAGCGATGCCAGAAACAGCACTGCCACCAGCGCCGAAAGCGCGGCGATCAGCAGCGGATAGCGCGGCCCGCTCATCGCGCCTCTCGCAGGGCCAGGCGCGCGGCGCGCAGCTGGGCCACGGCGCGCAGGATGAAGGGGGTGCCGCAGACCCAGTCGGGATCGGCCATGACCTCGGCGGGCCTGTCGGCGGTCAGCGCCTTCAGCGCCGGGTGGTCCAGCACCTCCTGCCCGCGGGCGTGGCCCGGGTAGCGGCGGCCCTCGACCAGCAGGTCGGGGTCGGAAAGCAGCAGGGTTTCCAGCGCCAGCACCCCGCCCGCGGGCAGGCCCAGCTCGTCCGCGACATTGTCGAAGCCGGCCAGCGCCACGATCTGACCGGCCAGGGTGGCCGAGCCAGAGCTGTAGCCGTTCACCGCGTAAAGCGCGGCGCGCGGGCGGGGGGCGGGCGGGGCATCGGCCAGCCGCGCCAGATCGGCGTCGAAACGCGCCAGCAGCGCCTCGGCCGCCGCCTCGCGGCCCAGCACCTCGCCCATGCGGCGGATATTGGCGCGGATGCCGGCAATGTCGGTCTCGACCGGGAAGACCTCGACCGGGACGTCCAGCCGCTGCAACAGCCGGATCGTCCCCGATGCGGTCCAGCCGCCGGCCAGCACCAGATCGGGCCGCATCAGGACGATCTCTTCGGCCAGGCCGTGATTGACGGGCAGGCGCGCGGCCTCCTCGGCCATGGCCGAGGCGGTCGGATCCCGCGCCAGATACGAGACCGAGACCAGTTGCCCCGGCGCCGCCAGCAGCATGGCCAGCTGGTCGGTGCAGAGGTTCATCGACAGCACCCGGCGCGGCGGATCGGCCGCGGCGGGCTGCAGGAAGCCGGGCAGGGCCAGGCCGGCCAGCAGGCAGGCGGCAAGGCCGAGCCGCCCTACCATTGCGCCGTCACCCCGGCATAGAGGGTGCGGCCCTGGCCGTAATAGCCCCAGGCCTCGGAATAGTCCCTGTCGAACAGGTTCACCACCCGGCCGGTCAGCCGGACATTTCCGGTCAGGTCATAGCCGGCGGCCAGGTTCACGGTCACGTAATCCGGCAGTTCGGTGGTGGGCGGGGTCCAGTTGCGGAACCATTCCGTGCCGTAGTTGCCCGCGACATAGCGCAGATCGGCGGTGACCGAGCCGCGGCCCTGCGCGAAGCCGGCCGTGGCACGCAGCCCCAGCAGGTGGCGGGGCTGGCCGGCGATGGGCTCGCCTTCCGCGGTCTGCGCATCGGCATAGGTATAGTTCGCGCCGAAGCGCAGCCGGTCGCTTGCCTGCAGATCCAGTTCCAGCTCGAACCCCTTGCGGGTGCTGGTGCCGGCGATGTTGGTCGAGGTTTCCCCGGCCCCGGCGATCATGTCCTCGACCTTGCTGGTGAACAGCGTGGCTCCCAACTGGCCCCTTCCGCCGGCAAAGCCCAGATCGGCGCCGATCTCATAGCCGCGGCTGGTCTCGGGCGAGAGGTCCGGGTTGCCGCGATAGGTGCCGGGCGTATAGCCGTAAAGCTCGAACATGGTGGGGTTGACGATGGCCTTGCCGGCGGCCGCGCGCAGGCGCAGGTCGCGGTCGGGCATTTGCCACGCGCCGGCGATGTTCCAGGTGGTGGCGTTGCGGAAATCCTCGTTGAAATCGCGCCGCAGGCCGGCCTGGATGCCGATCCCGTTGTCGAACCGGCCCTGATATTCCAGCGCGGCCGATCTCGTATCACGCTCATACCGGCCGCCCGGTGCGAAGGAGGCCTCGTAGATATCTCGTTTCTTCTGCAGCGCGACGTTCAGCTTCTGCGCCGAGTTGCGGGCATCGCCGCCATCAAGCGCCCATGTGCCGGTATATCTGAGATCCCGCAGCCGCGAGGCGTCGTCGTAGTCCGGCCGGCCGTCGTAGAAATGCGCGGTGGCCTGGTTGCTGCCCGAAAGGGCGAAGCGGTTCAGCAGCCGACCCCCCAGCGCCTCGGCTTCGAGCCAGAGCGAGCCGTAAGTCTCGTCCCGGTCGGCGGTCCATGGCTCGTCCCGCAGGTATTCGTCGGGCGAGGCGACGAAGGACACCGATTCGTCATAGCCGTATTCCTGCCAGCTGCGCCGCAGGGTGAAGCCGGCGGTCACCGCCTCGCTGATGTCGTAGGAGCCGCCGAGGGTCAGGCTGTCGCGCTCGTTGAACTCGGTATCGCCGCCCGGCGTGCGCGAGGCGTCCTCGCCATCGGTATGGCGCGTCGCGGCCGAGAGGCTGATCTGGCCGCGCGCGCCCATGGCGCGAAGATGGGCGCTGGCGGCGCGGGTGCCCTGACCGCCGATCTCGACCCCACCGCCATAGCTCAGCCCCGGGGCCGAGGCGCGGCGGGTGGTGATCGCGATCACCCCGGCGGCGGCATTGGCGCCGTAGATCGTCGATTGCGGGCCGCGCAGCACCTCGATGCGCTCGACATCCTCGGTCAGCAGGCCGCCGAACACATAGTCGCCGCTGCCGGGGGCATTGGCCTCGACCCCGTCGATCAGCACCAGCACGTGATTGGCTTCGCCGCCGCGGATGCGGACCTTGGTCAGGGTCTCGCCGGTCGAGGTCACGGCCAGGCCGGGCAGGTCGCGCAGCGCGTCCTGGACGGTGACGAAGCCGCGCTCTTGCAGATCCCCGGCGGTCAGGATGCTGTGGGCGCGGCCATAGGCGCTTTCGGCGACCGGCGACAGGCCGCCCGACAGGATCACGGGGTCGAGCATGACGGGCGCCTGGCTCTCCTGGCCCGTGGCGGCGGCCGGAAGGAGCAGGGCGGCGGCGGCCAGCAGGGAGACCGGGGTTCTGAACATTCCAAAGCCTTTCCAGCACGGGGCCCGGCCCCGCGATTTGCAGAACTGCCCTGCGGACAGGCCCGACAGCCCGGCCGCGGGACGGCGACTGTCACCTCTGCGGAACGGCCGCTTCCCGGGCGCGCCCCGCGCCGGAAATGGGTGATCGCTGCGGCAGGTCTCCTGGCTTGCGGATCGTTGCTCGGGCCGGCCTTCCCGGGGGTTGCCCAGTGGCGCCTGCGGCCTTCGCTCACCGCATACAGTTGCGGGGGCAGCCCCGGCCTTGCCCTGGCCGTCTTGCGGCCGGCGGGCGCACCGGTGTTCCCTTTTCATCCGGCATGGCGCCGGAACCGTAGCGGCCTTGCATTGCCGCAGGGCGCCGCGGGCTGTCAAGCGCCAATCCGGTGCCGCCGCGCGGCCGCGACAATCCGCCGGGTGGAACCGGCCGCTGAAGCGCGCCGCGGGGGCAAGGACGCTTTGGTGCCGGAGGGATCGGTGCCCCTCTGCCTGCTGCGGGATGGAACCGGCGGAACCCGCCCGCCTGCGGCGCGGGAAGGCGCCGCCTGCCGGAAAAGGGGGCCGGAATCGGGAAGCCGCCGCGGGTTCCGCGCCGGCCCGAGAACCTCGCCACCGCCGGAGGGCGCGGCCGGGGCGCCGGCCGCGGATGGCACGGGCGCGCCGTCCATTCCTGAGCGTTTTCCACGGGACGCAAAATCCGAACCCGACAGTTCGCATCAGGAAAATGTCACCGAGGAATTCTGTCAACTATATGTTTTTGCTAGATTATTTATTGACCTTCCGCGAATCCCTCTCTATATCCGGCTCAAGGTCGCCAGCCAGCGGAAAGCCAGCCAGCCACCACAGGACCCAGCCAGCCAGCCAGCCAGCCAGGAGAAACAAACATGGCAAAGACCGCTTGCAACGCCTGCGCGTTCTATGAGGATCACGTCGCCAACTCCGCCAGCACGCTTTCGGATTCCGGCCTGTGCCGCGCCAACCCGCCGGTCACCCAGAAGGATGCGGATACCAGGGGCTATTGGCCGGTCGTCAAGTCGAACGACTGGTGCGGACAGTTCGCCACCAGCTTCGCGGCCGAGTGAAGCGTCGCCACCGACGCTGCAAGGCAGCCTCCGGGCTGCCTTTGGCGTTTCGGGGTCGTGCACCCGGCCCCGTCCATCTCGGCACGGCAGGCCGGATCGGCGGCGTCGGTCAGATTCGCTGGCTGAAGGTGGGGATGGGCGTGACGCGCCGCACGGTGATGAACTGGATCGCAGCCGGGCAGATCGAAAGCAGCCGGCACGGGCAACCGTCCTGGTGCGCTCACGGCCCTGCGACAGATCGCGGGCGGGGCAGGGGCTAGCTCTGATCCATTCCAGCGCGTGGCGCATCCGCATCACTCACGACCGCACTCGGCAGCAGCCAACCGCAGAGATAAAGGCGGGCATGATGGCGGGTATGCCGCTTGATAGCGATTTTTCTTATAAATATCAATTGATTGTGGCGGATGGAGTGGGATTCGAACCCACGGAACCTTTCGATTCGCTGGTTTTCAAGACCAGTGCCTTAAACCACTCGGCCATCCATCCGCATCAAGCCCCCAGGCCGGCGCTCCTGCCGGGCAAGGCATGGCAACGGCTTGCCGCTTGCGACGTTCACAGACCCGACATGAAACCGGAAGTCAAGCCTGCGCGTCGGCCCGGATGCGGCGTGCTAGCGCGCCCCCTTCGGCAAAGCCGGAATGCCCGGCAGGCACAGGGCCGCGCAAAGCCCGCCCAGGGCCGAACGCTCAAGCGCCAGCCTGCCGCCGTGCAACGCCGCAAGGTCGGCGACGATGGCTAGGCCGAGCCCGCTGCCGGGCGGGCCGGCCTCGTCCAGACGGGCGCCGCGGGTCAGGGCCCGCGCGTGATCCGCATCCGACATGCCGGGCCCGTCATCCTCGATCAGCAGGCGCAGCCGCTCGCCCTCGGAAAGGGCGGTGATGCGGACCCGGCGCGAGGCCCATTTCACCGCGTTCTCGACCAGGTTGCCGATCATCTCCTCAAGATCCTGCCGCTCGCCGGCGAAGGCGGGGTCCGCTTCGGCCCGGATCTCGACCTGCAAGCCCGCCTCGCGGATCGGGCCGCCCAGCACCAGCAGGATGTCCCGGATCACCGGGACGACCGGAGTATGCTGGCCCAGCAGGCGCGGCGCGGCCGAACTGCGGGCACGGCGCAGATGCCAGCCGATCTGCCGGTCCATGCGCGCGATCAGCGCATGGCCGGGATGATCGGCCGGCAGGGCATTGTCCAGCGCCGCCAGCGGCGTCTTGAGCGAATGCGCCAGGTTGCCGACATGCTCGCGCGAGCGGGCGAGGACGGCGCGGTTCTGTTCCAGCAGCCCGTTGATCTCGGCGGCCACGGGGCGCAGCTCGGCCACGCCGGGCAGGGGCAGCGCCTCGGCCCGGCCGGCGCGGATGTCGCGGAGGTCGCGGCCGAGCCGGTCGAGACTGCGCAGCCCCGCCGCCACCTGCAGAAGGCTGGCCAGCGCCAGCGCCAGCCCCAGCACGGCGAGCGAGACCGCCAGCGGCCGGCGCAGCCGCGCCATGGCGGCGTCGATCTCGGCCCGCGGCGCGGTGACGGTCACGGCCAGCGCCGAGGCGGAATCGGGCAGGGTGAAGGCGTGGCGCGCCACCCGCAACGGCTCGCCCGCGGGGCCAAGGCCGGGGCCGCCCTGAAAATCCGCCTCGGGCGGGTTCAGCACATTGTCGAAGAGCGAGGGCGATTTCGCCACCACCTGGCCGTCCTGGGTCAATTGCCAGAACCAGCCCGAAAGCGGCATCTCGAATCGTGGATCGGCGGGCGCGGGACCGGCCGCCAGCCGGCCGTCGGCGCCGATCGTGGCGCCCGCGATCAGCGCGTCGGCCACCGCCTCGGTCTCGGCGTCGAAGCGGCCGGTGATGAAATCCTCGAGGATCGCGGCGATGGCCAGATAGCCCGCGACCAGTGCCACCCCGGTCAGCAGCGCCGCCAGCCCGATCAGCCGGGCGCGGATCGAATCGCGCGGCAGGATCAAGCGTCGGTCCTCAGCACATAGCCCTCGCCGCGCCGGGTCTCGATCAGCCCGTCGCCGATCTTCCTGCGCAGCCGGCCGATCACCACCTCGATGGACTTGAAGTCGCGGTCGGCGGCGGAATCGTAGAGGTGATCCGACAGCTCGCTGCGGCTGACCACGCGGTTCTGGTGATGGATCAGATAGGCGAGGATGCGGGTCTCGAATGCGGTCAGCTTCAGCGCCAGCCCGTTGCGGGTGATGACCCCCAGCTGGGTGTCGAGCCGCAGCGGCCCGGCCTTGATCACCGCCTGCGCATGGCCGGCGGCGCGGCGCACCAGGGTCTGGGCGCGGATCACCACCTCTTCCAGCCGGAAGGGCTTCACCGCGTAATCGTCCGCGCCGGCGCGGAACCCCGCCACCTTGTCGGTCCAGTCGCCGCGCGCGGTCAGGATCAGCACCGGCATGGTCACGCCGCCCTCGCGCCAGCGGGTCAGCACCTCGATGCCGGGCAGGCCGGGCAGGCCGAGGTCGAGAATCGCCAGGTCATAGGTCTCGGTCGAGCCGAGGAACTCGCCCTGCGTGCCGTCGGCGGCGATGTCGCAGGCAAAGCCGCCGTCGCGCATGGCGGCGGCCAGCTGCGAGGACAGCGTCGGGTCATCCTCGACGATCAGGCATTTCATGGCAGGCATTTCATGGCAGGCACTTCATGGTTTCGGACCCTTCCGGCGGGCATCGGTCAGCCCGGCCCCCGCCACTTCCAGGAAATCGCCGCGATGCGCGTCCAGCCGGATCAGCAGCACGTCGCGTTTCGGCGTCAGCAGGCGCAGCTCGTGCACCAGCACCACGCCGCGGGCGCGCTCCTCGGGGCGGGGCGGCACGATGCGCGCGGCGATCAGCCGGCCGCGGAACCGTTCGGCGACGATCTCGGCGGCGCGGTGCAGCGGCAGGATGCGGAGATCGCGCCGCTCCAGGCTTTCGAACTCGGGCGCCCAGTCCTCGGGCCATGGCGGGCCGCGGTCGTGGCGCTCCTCGGCAAGCGCCGGCAGGGCCAGCACGGCGGCAAGGGGCAGGGACAGGATGCGCATACGGTTCATCGCCCCTATCTAATGGGCGAAATCCAAACGAAAGCCAAACGGGTCGTTGGCATTCGGTTGGTCGGGCGGCGGCTATCAACCGATTCGTCCGGGGCCGCTGAAGATGCCCCGAGAAGGAAGGAACCAGAGATGAGCAGAACATTCTCGACCTCGATCGCGCTTTCGGCGCTGCTGGCCGTGCTGTCGGCGCCGGTGCTTGCGCAGGAGACGCCGCCGGCGGCACCGCCCGCCGCCGAGGCGCAGGCCCCGGTGGCCCTGCCGCAGGCGCTGCAGGATGCGGGGCTTGGCGACGTGACCAGCAAGCGCGGACCGCGCGGCAGCACAAGGATCGAGGGCAAGCTGGCCGACGGCACGCAGATCGATGCCATGCTGGACGCCGAAGGCCAGCTGCGCGGCCTGCGCGCCCGTGGCGAGGCCGCCCTGCCGCAGGCGCTGATCGATCAGCTCGTGCCGCAAGCCGTGCGCGACAGCGCGGTCTTCGGCGAGTTGGGCACCCTGCAGGCGGTGTTCTCGGGCGAGCGCGGCGTGATGCTGGCGGGCCGGGACGGCGACAAGAACAAGGTCCGCGCCGCCTTTGCCCAGGACGGCACGCTGCTGCGCTTTGGCCGCGGCGATGCCGATCGCGGCGAACGGCATGGCAAGCGCCATGACGACCGGCGGGACAAGGGCTTCCATCACCGCGGCCATGACCGGCGCGAGGGTCATCGCGACCGGCACCAGGGCCCGCGCGGGGATCGCGGCGGCGAACGGCCCGCCCCGGGCCGCGACATGCCGCCGGCGCCCGCCGGGACCGCGCCCGAGGCGCCCGCGCCGCAGCAGCAGGGTGCGCTGTCCCCCGTCCAGCTTGACCGGGGCGAACTGCGCATGGCGCTGACCTCGGCCGGCTACAGCCGCATCGGCGAGATCATGCAGGACGGTCCGCGCGTCGTGGCCCTGGCCGTGAACCCCGAAGGCGAGCCGGTCGCGGTCGAACTGAACCCGCGCGGACAGGTGATGCGGGAAATCAACCGTTAAGGCAGGATACGGGCAAGACGGGCCGCGCGGGCTTTCCGGCGCGGCCCTTTCCCGCGCGTTTTCGATCAACTCTCGGCAAGAGCCTGCCTTTCGACGCGAAAAGGCTTGCCTGATCCGCGCGGCAATGCGAAATCCCCCCGGAATTTCCGGGCTTTTCCGCCCGAAGAATGGGGTCGGTCGATGCGTCGTCGCGAATTTGTCATCTCTGCCGGAGCGGCCATGACGGCCGTCAGCGCGCTGTCTTCCTCGCTGGGGGCGGCCCTGGCGCAGGAAAGCCCCGAAGCCCCGCCGGAACCCGCCGCCGAGCCGGTCGAGACGGTCGAGACGGTCGAGGAGGCCGCGCCCTTCGGCTTCGAGAACGTGGTGGAGATGGCCCGGGACCTGGCCGCCAAGCCCTATGAATATCGCGATGCCGAGCTGGTCGGCAGTTTCGCCAACCTGACCTATGACCAGTATCGCGGCATCCGCTTCCGCCGCGACCGCGATCCCTGGGCCGGCAGCCGCGACTTCGCGCTGGACCTGCTGCCGCCCGGCGCCATCTTCCACGAGCCGGTGGATATCAGCCTGGTCGACGAAGGCGTGGTGATCCCGGTGCGCTTCGATCCGCACATGTTCGACTTCGACCCGGCGCAATTCCCCGACGGCGTGGATTACGAGACGCTGGGCAGCATGGGCTGGTCGGGATTTCGCCTGCGCGCGCCGCTGAACCGCCCCGACGTCATGGACGAGATCGCGGTCTTTCAGGGGGCGAGCTATTTCCGCGCCGTGGCCCGCGGCACGCTTTACGGGCTGTCGGCGCGCGGGCTGGCTATCGGCACCGGCAGCGCCGAGGGCGAGGAGTTCCCGCTGTTCCGCGGCTTCTGGATCCACAAGCCCGCCTCGCAGGACCGCTCGGTGCTGGTCCATGCGCTCCTGGACAGCCGCTCGGTCTCGGGCGCCTTCCAGTTCCGCATCATTCCCGGCGCCGAGACGGTGTTCAACACCCGGGTGGCGCTGTTCCCGCGCCAGGACATGCGCAATGTCGGCATCGCGCCGCTGACCTCGATGTATTGGTTCGGGCCGACCGACCGGTCGCGCGTGGACGATTACCGCCCCGCCGTGCATGACAGCGACGGGCTGCAAATGCTGACCGGCAGCGAGCAGCGGCTGTGGCGGGTGCTGTCGGGGCACAGCACGCTGCAGATCTCGGCCTTCATGGACAATGATCCGCTGGGCTTCGGCCTTGCGCAGCGGGCGCGCGACTTCGAATTCTACAAGGATGCCGAGGCGCGCTATGAAAAGCGGCCCTCGGCCTGGATCGCGCCGCAGGACGACTGGGGCAAGGGCACGGTCACGCTGGTCGAGATCCCGGTCGAGAACGAGTTCAACGACAACATCGTCTCGTTCTGGCAGCCGGCCGACACGCTGCGCAAGGGCAATCGCTACGATTTCGACTACATTCTTACCTTTGCGGCGGAAGTGCCTGACCGGGCGCCGATTTCCCGCGTGATCGAGACGATGTCGGGCAAGGCGGTCAACAATGCCAATGCCCGGACCTATATCGTCGATTTCGATCTGGATCTCTTCGGCTCGGAGGACCCGGTGCCGCAGCTGCGCGCCTCGGCCGGCCGCATCGGCCACAGCTATCTGCTGCGCCTGCCCGAACAGGGGCGGATGCGGCTGGCCTTCGAATACCTGCCCGAGGGCGCCAGGCTGGCCGATCTCTCGGCGGTGCTGAACGGCCCCAACGGGCCGCTCAGCGAAACCTGGATCGCCCGTTGGACCCGCGAGTGAGCAGGGTGAGCGCGACATACAGCCCCGGCCCGCTGCCCCTTGCGGCGGAGGAGAGCTGGGAGGCGCTGGACCTGCCGCAGCCCGAGGGGCCGGCGACGCCGCCCGAGGCGCCGCTGGAGATGCCCGAGCAGGATTTCCGCGGCCGCCCGCCGCAGGGACCGGACAGCCGCTGGCCTTCGCCCGGCACCGTCGCGGCGCGGCTGGTGGCCTTCGGCGGCGCGGCGGCGATCGCCTGGATGGGCTGGCGGCAGATGGTGCTGACCTTCGGCACCAGCACGACCTGGCTGCAATCGGTGCTGCTGGTGCTGTTCGCGCTGACCTTCACCTGGGTCGGCTTTTCCTTCGCCTCGATGCTCGCCGGGCTTTTCGCGCGGCGGCTGCGCACGCCCGACGGGCCGAACGAGGCCAGGATCGCCGTGATCATGCCGGTCTATCACGAGAACGCGGCGGCCACGACCGGGCTGCTGGCCGCCCTGGCGCGCGACCTCTATCGCGTCGGGCTGGCCGGGCGGGCCGAGATCTTCGTGCTCTCGGACAGCCGCGAGCCGGGCGCCGTCTTCGAGGAGATGGCGGCGGTCAGCCGGCTGCGCGACATCTCGCCGGTGCCGGTCTGGTATCGGCGCCGCCGCAGCAATACCGGCCGCAAGGCGGGGAATGTCGGCGAATTCGTGCGCCGCTGGGGCGGGCGCTACGACCAGATGGTGGTGCTGGACGCCGACAGCATCCTGGGCGCCGCGACGATCAAGACGCTGTCGGCGCGGATGAACGCCGACCCGGCCATCGGCCTGATCCAGACCATGCCCATGCTGGTCGGCGGCCAGACCATCTTTGCCCGGCTGACGCAATTCGCCGGCCGCATCTATGGGCCTGCCATCGCCCGCGGCGTGTCCGCCTGGTCGGGCGACAGCGGCAATTTCTGGGGCCATAACGCCATCATCCGGGTCGCCGCCTTCGCGCAATGCTGCGGGCTGCCGGAGCTGCCCGGCAAGCCGCCCTTCGGCGGCACCATCCTGAGCCACGACTTCGTCGAGGCCGCTCTGCTGCGCCGCGCCGGCTGGAAGGTGCGGCTGGACCACGACCTGCGCCAGAGCTTCGAGGGCTGCCCGCCCACGCTGCTGGACATGGCCGTGCGCGAGCGCCGCTGGGCGCAGGGCAACCTGCAGCATGCGCGGCTGATCTTCTCGCGCGGCTTCGCCTGGATCAGCCGGGTGCATTTCGTCATCGGCATGCTCGGCTTTCTGATGTCGCCGATCTGGCTGGCGATGATCCTCGTCGGCCTTGCGCTTTCGGCCAACGTGCTGCTGTCGCGGCCGGATTACTTCCCGCAGACCTATCAGCTGTTCCCGACCTGGCCGACCTTCGACCCGGTGCGGATGCTGTGGCTGTTCGTCGCCGCCATGTCCTTCCTGCTGGTGCCGAAATTCATCGCCATCTTTCGCGCCTGGCTGCGGCCGCTGGCCAAGGATTCGGGCGGCAACGTGCGGCTTCTGGCCTCGGCCATGTTCGAGATCGTGCTTTCGGCTCTGATCGCGCCGGTGCAGATGCTGATCCAGACCCGGCAGATCGCCGAGATCCTGCGCGGCCGCGATTCCGGCTGGGAGGCGCAGGTCCGCGCCGGGCAGATGCCGCCCTGGCGCGTGGTGCTGCGCCGCCATGCCATCCATGTCGTCACCGGCACCGCGACGCTTCTGGTGCTGGCCTTCCTGGCGCCCTGGCAGCTGGTCTGGCTGTCGCCGATCTTGGCCGGGCTGATCCTGTCGCCGCTGACCTCGCGCTGGTCCGCAAGCCCGGTCTTCGGCCGCTGGGCGCGCCGGCAGGGCCTGCTGGTCACCCCCGAAGAGCGCGAGCCGCCCGAACTGCTGACCGCCGCCAATGCGCTGGACTTCCGCATCGGCGGCATGCTGCCGCGCGAGGGGCTGGGCCAGCTGGGCCGCGACCCGGCGCTTCGCGCCCGCATCATGGCGCTGCTGCCCGAGGCGCCGCGCACCCCCATCGCCGAGCGGCTGGACGCGATCTCGGCCGAGGCCAAGATCGGTCATGCCGGCTCTCAGGCCCAGGCGCTGAGCTTTCTCAGCCCGGCCGAGCAATTGGCGCTGATCGAGAACCGCGCGCTGATCGAGGCCTTCGCAAGGCTGCCGCAATGAACCGTATCGTCGCCCTGGACATGCTGCGCGGCTATGCGCTGGTCTGCATCATGCTGGACCACATGCCGATCGGCGTGCTGCGCAAGCTGACGCTGACCAATTTCGCCGTCTTCGACGCGGCCGAGCTGTTCGTGCTGCTGTCGGGCTTCCTGGTCGGCATGGTCTGGGTCAAGGTCGAGGCGCGTCAAGGCCGCCGCACCGCGCAGCTCCGCTTCCTGCGCCGCGCCGCGCAGGTCTGGCTGGCGCTGATCGCCGGGGCGATCCTGCTGGCGCTGTTCTCGGCGCTGCTGTTCAAGCTGCAGATGAACCATACCGCGGTCTGGTTCCAATACGCGCGCTGGATCGTCGAGCATCCCATCGGCTATGTCGCCACCGTGGCGCTGATGTGGATGCAGCCCAACCTGCTGGACGTGCTGGCGCTTTACGTGCTGCTGATCGCCACCGTGCCGGTGACGGTGCCCTTCATGCTGCGCTGGCCCTGGCTCGCCATGGCGGTCTCGGTGGTGGTCTGGATCTTCGCCCAGCCGCTGAACGCGCTGATCCCGAACCAGCGCCCGGGTCCGGGGCTGCTGTTCAACCCCTTCGGCTGGCAGATGCTGTTCTTTGCCGGCGTGGCCATGGGCGCCTTCCGCGACCGCATCATGCCGGTGCTGCGCCGGCATTCGGCCCTGCTGACCTGGATCTCGGCCGGCGTGCTGCTGTTCGGCCTGACCATCGTGATCGCCTGGAAGATCGGCGCGCCCGCCAAGCCGGTCAGCCAGGTCCTGCGCCAGATCACCGGCGGCATCGACAAGTGGTCGCTGGATTTCATGCGCTTCACCGCCATTCTGGCGGCCAGCTGGATCGTGGCGGTGCCCTTGGCGCGGCCCTTCGCCTGGATGGCCGCGACCGCGCCGGGTGTGGCGCTGGCCGAGATCGGGCGCGGCGGGCTGTTCTCGTTCATCGTCTGCGTGATGCTGTCGATCTGGGGCGACGCGCTGGACATGACGGCTCCGGCCGGGCCGCTGAATTTCTGGCTGCGGCTCGGCATCGACATCTGGCTGGTCACCGCCTTCTGGGCCATCGCGGCGGTCTGGATGCGCCGCGAGGGCTGGCTGCCGCCCCTGCAGGCGCGGCTGGGACTGCGCTAAGGCGGCGGCGGGGGCTTGCTTCGCCCGGCGCAAGCCGCTCAACTGTCCGCGCAAACCGAGGAGGGATCATGAAATCGGATATCCAGATCGCCCGCGAGGCGCGGAAACTGCCCATCGCGCAGATCGCCGGCCGGCTGGGCCTGGCCGAGGCCGATTTCCTGCCCTATGGCCATGACAAGGCCAAGGTTTCGCATGAGGCCGTCGCCGCGCTGGCCGGGCGGCCCCGGGGCCGGCTGATCCTGGTCACCGCGATCAACCCGACGCCGGCGGGCGAGGGCAAGACCACGACCACGGTCGGTCTGGGCGACGGGTTGAACCGGATCGGCAAGCGGGCGACGGTCTGCATCCGCGAGGCGAGCCTGGGGCCGAATTTCGGCATGAAGGGCGGGGCGGCCGGCGGCGGCCATGCGCAGATCGTGCCGATGGAAGACATGAACCTGCATTTTACCGGCGATTTCCACGCGGTGACCAGCGCGCACAACCTGCTGGCGGCGATGATCGACAACCATATCCACTGGGGCAACGCGCTGCGCATCGACCCGCGGCGGGTGACCTGGCGGCGGGTCATGGACATGAACGACCGGGTGCTGCGGCAGATCGTGGTGGCGCTTGGCGGGCCGGCCAATGGCGTGCCGCGCGAATGCGGCTTCGACATCACCGTCGCCTCCGAGGTGATGGCGATCCTGTGCCTTGCTTCGGACCTGGCCGACCTGCAGGCGCGGCTGGGCCGCATCGTCATCGGCCAGACCTTCGAGCGCAGGCCGGTGACGGCGCGCGACCTGGGGGCCGAGGGGGCGATGACGGTGCTGCTGCGCGACGCCCTGCAGCCGAACCTGGTGCAGACGCTGGAGAACAACCCGGCCTTCGTCCATGGCGGGCCCTTCGCCAATATCGCGCATGGCTGCAACTCGGTCATGGCGACGCGCACGGCGCTGGCGCTGTCGGATTACGTCGTGACCGAGGCCGGCTTCGGCGCCGATCTGGGGGCCGAGAAATTCCTGAACATCAAGTGCCGTCTGGCCGGGCTGCAGCCCGACGCGACGGTGCTGGTGGCGACCGTGCGGGCGCTGAAGATGAACGGCGGCGCCGCCCGCGCCGATCTGGGGACCGAGGACGTCGCGGCGCTGCGCGCGGGCTGCGCCAATCTGGGCCGGCATATCGAGAACCTGCGCCGCTTCGGCCTGCCGGTGGTGGTGGCGATCAACCATTTCGCCGGCGATACCGAGGCCGAGATCGCGGCGCTGGCCGATTATTGCCGCGCGCAGGGCGTGCAGGCGGTGCTGTGCCGGCACTGGGCCGAGGGCGGCAAGGGCGCCGAGGACCTGGCCCGCGCCGTGGTCGCGCTGGCCGAGGGGGGCGCGGATTTCGCGCCGCTCTATCCCGACGACATGCCGCTGGCCGGGAAGATCGAGACCATCTGCCGCCGGATCTATCGCGCGGGCCAGGTCGAGTTCCTGCCGCATATCATCGAGCGGCTGGAGGAATGGCAGGCGGCGGGCCACGGCCATCTGCCGGTCTGCATGGCCAAGACGCAATATTCCTTTTCCGCCGATCCGGCGGCGCTTGGCGCGCCCGAGGGCTTTACCATCCCGGTGCGCGAGGTGCGGCTGGCCGCAGGGGCGGGTTTCGTGGTGGCGATCTGCGGCGACATCATGACCATGCCCGGCCTGCCGCGCGAGCCCTCGGCCCTGCGGGTGGGGATCGATGCCGACGGCCATGTGCAGGGCCTGTTCTAGGGCATGCGGGCAGGCTTTCCCATCGCCCGGCCGGGGATGACGGTCGGTCTTCTGGGCGGCTCGTTCGATCCGGCGCATGAAGGCCATGCGCATATCACCGAGGAGGCGCTGCGCCGCTTCGGCCTCGACCGGATCTGGTGGCTGGTCAGCCCCGGCAACCCCCTCAAGCCGCACGGCCCGGCGCCGCTGGACGAACGCATCGCGCGGGCGCGGCGGATCATGCGCGATCCCAGGGTCGAGGTCACCGGCATCGAGGCGCGGCTGGGCACCCGCATGACCCGCGACACCATCGCCGCGCTGCAACGGCTTTATCCCGGCGTGCGCTTCGTCTGGCTGATGGGGGCGGACAACCTGGTGCAGTTCGACCGCTGGGACCGCTGGCAGGACATCGCCGCGCGGGTGCCGATCGGCGTGATCGCGCGGCCGGGCTGGCGGATGCCGGCGCGGTTCTCGCGCGCGGCGCGGATGCTGTGGCGCGCGCGGCTGCCCGAGTCGCGCGCCCGTGAACTCGCGCGCGCTAGGCCGCCGGCCTGGGCGATGATAAACCTGCCGCTGAACAAGCTGAGCTCCACCGCGATCCGCGCGCTGGGGCCGAAAGGACGCGCATGAACGGATGGACGCGGCGTGGCTTCATGGCCGGGCTGGGGCTGCTGGCGCTGGCGCCCCGCATGGCGGCGGCGCAGCAGGTGGCGCCCGCCGGCTTCGACGCCGAGGCGCTGGTGGCCGGGGCCGGCCTGGGCGGCGCGGTGGGCTGGGCGGTGATCGATCCCGCCTCGGGCCAGCTCATGGCCGAACGGCAGGCGGACCGGCCGATGGCGCCGGCCAGCACGCTGAAGGCGGTGACGGCGCTTTACGCGCTGGACCGGCTGGGCGAGGGGCACCGTTTCGCGACCCGGGTCATTCGCGCCGGCAACACGCTGATCCTGGCGGGCGGCGGCGATCCGGTGCTGGACACGGATGCGCTGGACGCCCTGGCCGCGGCAACCGTCGCGGACGAGCAGGCCGCGGGCCGCGCGGCGCCGACCGCCCTTGCCGTCTGGGGCGGGGCGCTGCCGCGCATCGGCCGGCTGGACCCGGCGCAGGACGAGCATCTGCCCTACAACCCCTCGATCTCGGGGATGATCCTGAACTTCAACCGCGTGCATCTGGACTGGCGGCGCGGCGACAAGGGCTATCAGCTGTCCCTGCAGGCGCGGGGCCGCAAGCTGTCGCCGCGGGCCTATACGGCCTCCGTCGCCGCGGTGGACCGGGCCCTGCCGCTGTTCACCTATGAGGCGGGCAAGCTGGAGAGCTGGACCATCGCGCGGCGCAGCCTCGGCAAGTCCGGCAGCCGCTGGCTGCCGGTCCGCCGCCCCGAGCTTTATGCGGGGGACGTGTTCCAGACCCTGTGCCGGGCGCGCGGGCTGGCGCTGCCCAATCCCGAGGTGATCGAGATCCTGCCCGAGGGGGTCGAGATCGCGCGCCACGAAAGCCCCGAGCTGCGCCGGATCGTGCGCGACATGATGGAATACTCCACCAACCTGACCGCCGAGGTGATCGGGCTGGCCGCCAGCCGGGCGGGCGATACGGCGGTCTCGGCCGCTTCCATGGCGGACTGGCTGCGCGGGCAGGGGATCGCCGGCGACTTCGCCTTTCACGACCATTCCGGCCTGTCGCCCCGGAACCGCGTCACGGCGCGCGTGCTGGCGCAGCTGGTCGCCGGGCCGGGCGCGGCGCGGGGGCTGCGCGGGCTGATGAAGACGATCCCGCTGCGGGACGCGCAGGGCAAGCGCAAGCAAAGCGACATCGCCGTCGAGGCCAAGACCGGCACCTTGAACTTCGTCTCGAACCTGGCCGGCTATGCGCAGCGCCCGGGCGGGCGGGAACTGGCCTTCGCCATCCTGACCGGCGACGAGCCGCGCCGCGCGGCCAGCGAGGGGCAGGAGCTGCCCGAAGGCGTCACGGGCTGGACCAAACGCTCCAAGACCCTGCAGCAGGCGCTGATCGAGGGCTGGGTCGGCGAGTTCGGCGCCCCGGCGATCGCCACGGCCGCGCCCGAGCTTGAGGGCAGGCCCTAGAGCAGGCGGTGCCGGGCGCGGGCCGCCAGTTCGATGGCCGCGGCGTGCAGGCGCTCGATATCGAGCTGGTCGCGGATCTCGGCCAGCATCTCGGCCTCGATCTCGCCCAGCCGTCCATCCGAGGCTGCCACGTCGCAAGCGAGCACATAGGCGGTGTCATAGAGCTTTTCCGGCAGCGCGTCGCGGACCAGGCCGAAGAGGGCGTCCAGCCCGTCCTCTTCCTCGAACAGCGTCACCACGGTCTGCGACACGGCGCGGATGCGGTCGATGTCGTAATCGGCAAAGACCGGGGTATGGTTCACCGCGCGTTCGATGGCCAGCAGTTCGGCGGTGCGCGGGTTCTGGTCCGAGGCCGAGACCGCCACCATGACCGCGACCAGCGCGTCGCAGGGCGAGAACGAGGGCAGGCTGTCGGTCATGGCATTTCTCCTTGCGTTTCCGGGGGTAATTATTGACCATCCGCCAGCGTTTCAATACGGGGAAGTTCCGAGCCAATGGAGACCCGAAAATGACCGCCCTGCGTGACGCCGCGATGAAATCCAAGGCCTGGCCTTTCGAGGAGGCTCGCCGCGTGCTGAAACGCTATGAGAAGAAGGACCCCGAAAAGGGCTATGTGCTGTTCGAAACCGGCTACGGCCCCTCGGGCCTGCCGCATATCGGCACCTTCGGCGAGGTGGCGCGCACGACCATGGTGCGCCGCGCCTTCGAGATCATCTCGGACATCCCGACGCGGCTGTTCTGCTTTTCCGACGACATGGACGGCATGCGCAAGGTGCCCGACAACGTGCCCCAGCAGGAGATGCTGCGCCAGCACCTGCAGGAGCCGCTGACCACCGTCCCGGACCCGTTCGGCGAATATGACAGCTTCGGCGGGCATAACAACGCCATGCTGCGCCGCTTCCTGGACACTTTCGGTTTCGAATACGAGTTCATCAGCGCGACCGAATTCTACAAGTCGGGCCAGTTCGACGAGACGCTGCTGAAAGCGGCCGAGAAATACGACGCCATCATGGAAGTGATGCTGGCCAGCTTGCGCGAGGAACGCCAGCAGACCTATTCCTGCTTCCTGCCGATCAGCCCCAAGACCGGCAAGGTGCTTTACGTGCCGATCAAGCATGTCGATGCGAAAGCCGGCACCATCACCTTCGACGACGAGGACGGGCAGGAGCTGACCCTGCCGGTCACCGGCGGCCATGTGAAGCTGCAGTGGAAGCCGGATTTCGGCGCCCGCTGGGCGGCGCTGGATGTCGATTTCGAGATGTATGGCAAGGATCACAGCACCAATACGCCGATCTATGACGGCATCTGCAAGATCCTGGGCGGCCGGCCGCCCGAGCATTTCACCTATGAGCTGTTCCTGGACCAGCACGGTCAGAAGATCAGCAAGTCCAAGGGCAACGGCCTGTCCATCGACGAATGGCTGACCTATGCGGCGACCGAGAGCCTGAGCTATTTCATGTTCCAGAAGCCCAAGACCGCGAAGCGGATGTATTTCGACGTTATCCCCAAGGCGGTGGACGAATACCACCAGCAGTTGCGCGCCTATCCCGACCAGACGGTCGAGCAGCAGTTGGCCAACCCCGTCTGGCACATCCATGGCGGGAAGGTGCCGGAATCGGACATGGTGGTGCCGTTCCAGATGCTGCTGAATCTCGCCTCGGTGGCGGGGGCCAAGGACAAGACCGGGCTCTGGGGCTTCATCCGCCGCTATGCGCCCGAGGCCAGCCCCGAGACCAACCCGGCGCTGGACCAGGCCGCGGAATTCGCCGTGCGCTATTTCAACGATTTCGTCGCCCCGACCCGGACCTATCGCCAGCCTTCCGAGATCGAGCGCCGGGCGCTGGAGGATCTGGCCGGACGGCTGGCCGCCTGGGAACAGCCGGCGGATGCCGAGGCCCTGCAGACCATGGTCTTCGCCATCGGCCGCGAGCACGGATTCGAGCCGATGAAGGACTGGTTCCAGGCGCTCTACCAGGTTCTGCTGGGTGCCGATCAGGGGCCGCGCTTCGGCGGGTTCATCGCGCTTTACGGCGTGGACGAGACGCGGGCGCTGATCGAGCGGGCACTGGCCGGCGAACTGGCGGGTGAGGCAACCGCCTGATCCTGCGCAGGAATCTCATGTTGCGCGCGGCCGTGTTGCCGCGCGCGCATGGTTAACGACCGGTTAACGCGACATTGCCAGAGTCCTGACAGACCGCGCGGGCATCTGCCTCGCATGATCTGGAATAGGGAGAAATTGGCATGACCATTGCGATTATCGGCAACCAGTCGTTGATGCCGCGCGCCTTCCGGCTGGGCCTGAATCAGTGGTCCCAGACCGATGGCCGGGCCGGGTCTCCGACCTGGGCGGGTGCGGCGAACGCGGCGGTCGTCCCGGCGGACGAGGATTTCGGCAGTTGTCTCGAAATCCTCAAGCTCGAGACGGTGACATCCATCCGCTACATGCAGCGCACGCCGATCAATCCGGGCAGCTATCTGCGCGTCTCGGCGCGGGTGAAGGCCATCGCCGGCAACCTGCCGCAGGTGCGCATCGCCGCCTTCGCCGGCAATGCCGCGGGCGAGAATGTCGCGGGCGTGACCCAGATGGGCCCCGCGGCCACGCTGCCGGGCTATGGGCAGGTGGTCGAGGTCTCGGCCATCGTCGGCACCGGCCGGCGTGCGGGCGTGGACATGCCTTGGGGGCGCAATGCCACCTTCGGCCATTTCGGCCTGGACCTGACCGGCGACAACAACGGCTCGATCCGCATCGAGAGCATCGTCATCGAGGACGTGACGGCGGCCTTCGTGCCGGGGATGCTGGACTGGGTCGACGTGCGCGATTTCGGCGCCATCGGCGACGGCGTGGCCAATGACCGGGGCGCCTTTGTCGCCGCCGACCAGGCCGCCGCCGGGCGTCAGCTGCTGGTGCCCGAGGGCCGGTATTTCATCGGCTCGGACCTGAGCCTGTCCGCGCCCGTCCGCTTCGTCGGCACGCTGACCATGCCGCGCGCGGCGCGGCTGGCGCTGACGCGCAGCTTCGACTACCCGACCTATGCCGCAGCCTTCGGCGATGAGACCGAGGGGATGAAACGCGCGCTGCAGGCGCTTCTGGGCTTTACCGACCATTCCATGCTGGACCTGTGCGGCCGCAACGTGCATCTGGTCGAGCCGATCACCATTTCCGGCTCGGCCCCGAGCATGACCAGCTTTGCCAACCGCCGGGTCATCGCCAATGGCCAGATCAGCATCGTGCCCGGCCCGGCCTGGGACAGCCGGGTGGTGAACTCGGTCGCGACCTACAATCCCGGCCAGTCGCTGACGCTTTCCGCGGTCGGCAACATCGCCAATATCGAGGTCGGCTCGCGCGTCAGCGGCAACGGCGTCGGGCGCGAGGTCTATGTCATGGCCCGGAACGTGGCGGCCGGCACGCTGACGCTGTCGCAGCCGCTTTACGGCGGGCAGGGCACGCGCAGCTATACCTTCACGCGCTATCGCTATGCCATTGATTTCTCGGACATGGAGCAGCTCAGCCGCTTCAATTTCGACGATATCGAGTTTCTGCTGGAGGGCAATGCCAGCGGCGTCATGCTGGCCAAGACCGGTAACATGAACTGTTTCCGCGACTGCTATTTCACCCGGCCCAGGGATCGCGGCATCACCTCGATCGGCTCGGCCTGCCAGGGGATGCTGGTCGATCGCTGCGAGTTCCTGTCCAACGAGATGAGCGATCTGGCGCAGAACCGCACCACCGTCGCGCTGAACGTCAACAACAACGACACCAAGATCCGCCACAGCCGCTTCATCCGCTTCGCGCATTTTGCGGTGATGAACGGCGGCGGCCACATGATCGAGGGCAATCACTGGTTCCAGGGCGACAACGCCCAGAACGGCGTGCGCTTCGGCGGGCTGATCCTGACCCAGACCAATGTGCAGACCACGGTGACCGGCAATTACATCGACAATTGCTCGATCGAGTGGACGAACGAGCACGACCCCCGCCCGAATTTCGAGGGCGAGGAATATTCCTTCGGCGGGCTGACCATCACCGGGAACACCTTCCTCGCCTCGAACACGACGCTGGGCTTCAACTGGCTGGTGGTCAAGCCCTACGGCACCGGTCATTTCATCCACGGCCTGGCGGTGATGGGCAATGTGTTCAAGTCGCTGTTCAACAAGATCACCCGCATCGACCGGGTGGACACCACCTTTGCCGACCTGAACTATCAGCGGATGCGCAACATCCAGTTCCAAGGCAACATGTTCAACGGCGTGAACACCTATGTCGCCAACCCGGTGGACATCACCCACAGCCAGGCCACGGCCTCGAATCGCTGGCTGATCACCGTGGACAAGGCGCTGCCCTTCAACGGCTGGGTGCGCAATGTCGAATCCGTGGTCGCGACCAGCGCCATCACCAATGCCGCCAACGCCCGGATCAGCGAGATGCCCTGGGTGCAGACGCAACTGGCGGCGAACCAGCGCCAGATCGCGCTGAACTGGAACGCGGCGGCGCGGGGGGCGGTCAGCATCCGGGCGCGGATGGACAACCCGGACTAAGGCGGTCCTTTCAGGATTTCTCCCAAGGCCCCCGGCGGATCACTCTGCCGGGGGTTTCAGCATGTCCGGCGGCCGGAGCCTGAACGCCTGCCCGAAACCGGCATTGAGCAGGCCCGAAAGCGGCTCAATGCGCCAGAAGCGGAAGTCCGGCAGGTCGAGATAGACCCTGGCCTTGGGATCCTTCGCCAGCCAGCGGGCGCGGCGGTCCTGGTCCGGGTCGGCGGGGACGGCCCGGCCGAGGACCGACAGGCGCGCATGGGTCATGGCGTCGCCCTTGGCCGCTTCGGCCGCGATCAGCAGCCCGGCCCGCGGGTCGGCCGCCAGCGCGCGGGTATGCGCCGCCAGTCCCGACAGCAGGGCCAGCGGCGTGCCGTCCGCATCGGTCTGCAAGGCGATGCGGGTGACCAGCGGCACGCCCGTCTTGGGGTCGAGCGTGCCGAGGCTGGCATGGCGCGCGCCCTCCAGCAATTGCCGGGCCAGGGCGCGGGCCTCGTCGGTGGTTTCGCGAATCGGGTCCATCTTCATGGCGCCATGCTGCGCCGGTCCCGGCCCGGCCGGCAACCGGTCTTTGACGGCATGGGTCAGGCGCTCGCCGCCAGTTCCTCGGGACGCAGCGCGCCGGGGAAATGGCAGGCGGTCAGGTGCCCGTCGCCCAGAAGCGCCGGCCGCTCGGCGGCGCAGAGGGCCTGCGCGCGCGGGCAGCGGGTGCGGAACACGCAGCCCGAGGGCGGGTTCATCGGCGAGGGCAGCTCGCCCCGCAGCGGGATCATCCGCTTGTCGCGTTCCAACTGCGGGTCGGGGATCGGCACGGCCGAAAGCAGCGCCTGGGTATAGGGATGCTGCGGATCGGCATAGAGCGCCTGCGACCCGGCCAGCTCCATCACCCGGCCCAGATACATCACCAGCACCCGGTCGCTGATATGCTTCACCACCGAGAGGTCATGCGCGATGAAGATCAGCGCCAGTCCCAGGTCGCGCTGCAGCTCGTCCAGCAGGTTGATGACCTGGGCCTGGATCGACACGTCCAGCGCCGAGACCGGCTCGTCGCAGATCACCAGCTTCGGCTGCACGATCAGGGCGCGGGCGATGCCGATGCGCTGGCACTGGCCGCCGCTGAATTCGTGCGGATAGCGGTTGATCTGGTTCGGAAGCAGGCCGACGCGGTCCATCATGTCCTTGACGCGGCGCTTGACCTCGTCGCGGCCCAGGCCCTTGTGATGGGTGGCCAGCGGCTCGGCGATGATCTGGCCCACGGTCATGCGCGGGTTCAGGCTGGCCAGCGGGTCCTGGAACACCATCTGGATCTGGCTGCGGTATTTCAGCATCCCTCGCGCCGAAAGGCCGATCAGGTCGGTGCCGTCCTGCCAGATCGCCCGGCCCGACGCCGGGACCAGGCCGGTCAGCGCCCGCGCCAAGGTCGATTTGCCCGAGCCCGATTCGCCGACGATGCCCAGCGTCTCTCCCGGCATCAGGGTGAAATCCACCCCGCCGACGGCATGCAGCAGGCGTGGCCTGGCCCAGGGCAGGGCGCCTTGCGCGGGAAGCTGGAAGGTGACGCGCAGGTCGCGCGCCTCGATCAGCGGCTTGGCGGTCATGGCTTGGCCTCCTGAAGCATCCCGGCCGGCGCCTCGTCCAGATCGGCGGCGGCGGGCTCGGGCAGGTCGGGCTGCGGGGCATGGCCGGCGCGCACCGTGGCAAGGCCGGCATGGCAGGCCCGCTCGCGCCCCGGCGCGAAGGGGTCGAGCGGCGGCATGGTCTCGCAGACCGGCATGGCATAGGCGCAGCGCGGCGCGAAGGGACAGCCGGGCGGCGGGTTGGTCATGTTGGGCGGGCTGCCGGGAATGGCGGTCAGCCGCTCGCCCTTCTGGTCCACGCGCGGGATCGCCGCCAGCAGGCCCTGGGTATAGGGATGCGCGGGGTCGGCGAAGATCGGCCCGACCGGCGCGCGCTCCATCACCCTGCCGCCATACATGACCATCACCCGCTCGCAGGCGCCGGCGACCACGCCGAGATCATGGGTGATCAGGATCATCGCCATGCCGAATTCGCGGCGCAGATCGGCCAGCAGTTCCATGATCTGCGCCTGCACGGTCACGTCCAGCGCCGTGGTCGGCTCGTCCGCGATCAGCAGGTCCGGACGGCAGAGCAGCGCCATGGCGATCATCACCCGCTGCCGCATGCCGCCGGAAAACTCGTGCGGATACAGCCGGATGCGGCCGCGCGCGTCGGGGATCTTCACCGCGTCGAGCATCCGCGCGGCCTCGGCCACCGCCTCGCGCTTGCCCAGGCCCTTGTGCAGCATCAGCACCTCGGCCATCTGGTCCGAGACGCGCATATAGGGGTTCAGGCTGGTCATCGGGTCCTGGAACACCATGGCGATGCGGCGGGCGCGGATGCGGTTCAGGACCTTGGGCGGGGCGTTCAGGATCTCGGTGCCGTCGAAGCGAACCGAGCCCGTGGCGCGGCCGTTCCGCGCCAGCAGGCCCATGATCGAGAACGCCAGTTGCGACTTGCCCGAGCCCGATTCGCCGACGATGCCCAGCGTCTGGCCGCGTTCCACGTCCAGGTCGATTCCGTTCACGGCCGAGACCTCGCCGTCGGTGGTGGCGAAGCGCACGGTCAGGTCGCGGATTTCCAGCAGCGCCATGTCAGCGATCCTTCGGGTCCAGCGCATCGCGCAAGCCGTCGCCGACGAAGAAGAAGGCAAACAGCGTGATGCAGAAGAAGAACAGCGGAAAGGCCAGCTGCCAGAGCGTGCCGTAGTTCATCGTCCCCGCCCCTTCGGAGATCAGCGCCCCCCAGGAGGTCAGCGGCTCCTGCACGCCAAGGCCCAGGAAGCTGATGAAGCTTTCCGACAGGATCATCAGCGGCACCAGCAGCGTCGCATAGACCGCGACCACGCCCATCAGGTTCGGCACGATATGGCGCAGGATGATCCGCCATGCTGGGACGCCGGTGGCGCGGGCGGCCTCGATGAATTCGCGGTTCTTCAGGCTCAGGGTCTGGCCGCGCACGATGCGCGACATGTCCAGCCAGGAAATCAGGCCGATGCCCAGGAACAGCATGGACATCGAGCGGCCGAAGACCACCAGCAGCAGGATCAGCACGAACATGTAGGGGATCGACATCAGCACATCGACCGCGCGCATCATCACCGCATCGGTGCGCCCGCCGACATAGCCTGCCGTCGCGCCGTAAAGCGTGCCGACGACGACCGCGATGCCGGCGCCGATCAGCCCGACCATCAGGCTGACCTGCGTGCCCTGCACCGTGCGCGAGAACAGGTCGCGGCCCAGGTCGTCGGTGCCGAAATAATGCCCGTTCGACCAGCTGGGCGCGCCGAGCTGCGCGGCCTGGCCCATGATCGAGAAGTCCATCTCCTCGTTCGACCAGGCGGCCAGCTGGTTGCCCAGCAGCGCGAACAGCCCGACCAGGACCAGCACCGCGAGGCTGACCATGGCGGCCTTGTTGCGGCGAAAGCGGCGGCGGGCGTCGGCCCAGGGGCTGCGGCCCCTGACCTCGGGTTCGGCAAGCCGCGCGGCCAGCGATTGCATCTGACGGCTGTCGATCATGGCTCAATACCGGATCTTCGGGTCGATCCAGGCGTAGAGCACATCGACCACGAGGCTGAAAAGGATGGTCAGCGCGCCGACGAGGATGGTGATCCCCATCATCACCGCATAATCGCGGTTCAGCGCCGAATCGACGAAGCTGCGGCCGATGCCGCCGGTCGAGAAATACATGTCGATCACCACCGATCCGGTGATCATGGTGACGAAGGCGGGGCCAAGGTAGCTGATGACCGGCAGCATGGCGGGCTTCAAGGCATGGCGCAGGATCACCGCGCGTTCGGGCAGCCCCTTGGCGCGGGCGGTGCGGATGTGGTTCGAGCCCAGCACCTCAAGCATCGAGGACCGCGTGATGCGCGCGATCGAGGCCATGAAGCTGGTGGAGAGCGCCACGACCGGCATGATCCAGTAGATCGGCCCGCCCCAGCCGCCGCCCGGCAGCCAGCCGAGCCACAGCGTGAAGACCAGCACCAGCAGCGGCGCCATGACGAAATTCGGCAGCACCTGCGCGCCGATCGAGATGCCGACGGCCAGGTAGTCCATCCAGCTGTTCTGCCGGATCGCCGCCGCGACGCCCAGGGCCACGCCGACCGCCACCGCCACGACAAAGGCGATGCCGCCATAGGTCAGCGTCACCGGAAAGCCGGCGGCGATGATCTGGTTCACCGAACGGTCGGGATAGACGAAGCTGGGACCGAAGTCGAAATGCGCCACGATCCCCCAGACATAGCCCGCGATCTGCCGCCAGAGCGGCTCGTCCAGCCCGTATTTCGCGTTCAGGTTGGCCAGCACCTGCGGCGGCAGGGCGCGTTCCTGCGTGAAGGGCCCGCCGGGCGCGGCATGCATCAGCAGGAACGAGACGACGATCAGCAGAAGCAGCGTCGGAATGGCGACCGCGAGCCGCCGCAGGATGAAGCCGAACATGCGCAGGTTCCCGATGACAGGTGCCGGACGTGTTCAGGGGCAGCCGCGCGGCCACCCCCGGGGGTCATTTCTGGATGCGGTAGATGTCCTTGGCATACCAGTCGTTCATCACGTTCTCGGTCGGCAGGCCCTTGATGTCGTCGCGGATCATGTCGACCTTGGAATATTGATAGACCGGGACCAGCGGCATGTCCTCGGCCAGGATCTTCTCGGCCGCGGTATATTGCTCGTTCGGGTCTTCCGAGGTCTTGGACTGGTCCATCAGCCTGTCGAATTCCGGGTTGGAATACTTGCCGTAGTTCATGCCCGTGCTGCGGAAATAGTCGAGGAAGGTCGAGGCCTCGTTATAGTCGGCGCACCAGGCATAGCGGGCCATCTCGAAATCCTGCGACTGCATGCGGTCGGTATGCACCTTCCATTCCACGTTGTTCAGCGTCAGCTCGACGCCGATCTGCTTGTAGAACTGCTGCGCGGCGACGGCGATCTTCTTGTGGTTCTCGTCGGTATTGTATTGCAGGGTCAGCTTCAGCGGCTTGTCGGGACCGTAGCCGGCCTCGGCCAGCAGCGCCTTGGCCTTTTCCAGCCGCTCGGCCTGGGACCAGCCGGCATAGTCGATCTCGGGCATCTGGAAGCCCTCGATGGCCCAATGCGTCCAGTTATAGGCCGGCTTCTGGCCGCCCTGCAGGATCTGGTTCACCACCACGTCGCGCTGCATGGCATAGCTGAGCGCCTTGCGCACCCGCACGTCCTTCAGCGCCTCGGGGCCTTTCTCGCTGACGTTCAGAAGATAGGCATAGGTGCAGGAATAGGGGATCGAGACCGCCTGGTCGGGGAATTGCTCCTTGAGCCGTGGATATTGCCCGGCCGGGATCTGCACGCGGTCGAGCTCGCCCGCCTGATAGCGGGTCAGCGCGACGTTGTTGTCGTTCACCGTCAGGCCCTTGATCCGCTCCATGATCACATTGTCCGCGTCCCAGTATTCCGGGTTCTTCTCCATGCTGATCTGCACGCCCAGGTCGTGGCTTTTCAGCACATAGGCGCCGTTGCCGACCAGCTTGCCGGGCTGGGTCCAGCTGTCGCCCTCGGCCTCGACCACCTTCTGGTGGACCGGGAAGGTCGAGCCATGCGTGACCATTTTCGGGAAATAGGGCGTGGGGGTGGTCAGCCTGACCTCCAGCGTGTGGTCGTCCACGGCCTTGACGCCCAGCTCCTCGGGCGTCTTCTCGCCCTTGACCACCGCCGTGGCGTTCTCGACGTTCATCAGCTCCATGAACCAGGCATATTCGCTGGCGGTGGCCGGATCGGCCAGCCGCCGCCAGCTATAGACGAAATCATGCGCGGTGACCGGATCGCCATTCGACCATTTCGCCTCGGGGCGCAGGTGGAAGGTATAGGTCAGCTTGTCCTCGGACAGGTCGAAGCCGGTCGCGACGCCGGGAACCGGCGCGCCCTTCTCGTCCTCGTTCAGCAGGCCCTCGAAGAGCTGGCGGATGATGTCCGAGCCCTCGACATCGGTGTTCTTCTGCGGGTCGGCGGTCTTGATCGCGTCCAGCAGCCAGAAGGTATAGGATTGGTTCTCGGCCAGCTTCTCGCCCTCGGCGGGCTTCACGGCCAGCGCAGGCAGGGCCATGCCTGCAACCAGAGCGGTCGTCAGGAACAGTCGGATCATGGGGCACCTCTCTGATGTTCATAGCGCGGTTCTTGCTGTCCATGCCGCGCGGATGACCGAAATTGAGCCCAAAACCTGTAAGACAGCAAGAGAGATTTCCGGCTTTCGCAGGGCCCGCCCATGTGAAACAACACGGACATGAGCAGCGATCCGCGCATCATCATGGTCACCGGCGGCGCCCGTTCGGGCAAGTCCGCGCTGGCCGAATCCATCGCCGCCCGTCACCCGGGCGCGCGGATCTATATCGCCACGGCCGAAGCCCGGGACGACGAAATGACGCAGCGTATCGGCCGGCACCGCGACCGGCGCGGCACCGGCTGGCAGACGGTCGAGGAGCCGCGCGATCTGGCCGGCGCGCTGGCGCGCACGGACGGGCAGGGGGTGCGGCTGGTCGATTGCCTGACGCTGTGGCTGTCGAACCTGATGGCCGACGGGGATGATCCCGCCCCGCAGGTGCGCCGGCTTTGCGCGGTGCTGGGCGCGCAGAACAGCCCCGTGGTGCTGGTGACGAACGAGCTGGGTCTGGGCATCGTGCCCGAGAATGCGCTTGCCCGCCGCTTCCGGGACGAGCATGGCTGGATGAACCAGGCGGTGGCCGGGGTCGCGGACGAGGTCTGGATGGCCGTCAGCGGCCTGCCGCTACGCCTCAAACCGCAAAGAGGGACATCGTGAAAGAGTTCGACGAGACCGCCGCCGCCGCCGCCCGCGACCGCCAGGACCAGTTGACCAAGCCCCCCGGCTCGCTGGGCCGGCTCGAAGAGCTGGCGGTGTTCATGGCCGGCTGGCAGGGCCGCGAGCGGCCGGCGATCGAGCGCGCGCAGGCGCTGGTCTTTGCCGGCAATCACGGCATCACCCGGCAGGGCGTGAACGCCTTCCCGGCCGAAGTCACCGCCCAGATGGTCGAGAATTTCCGCAAGGGCGGCGCGGCGATCAACCAGCTTTGCCGGCTGGCGGGGGCCGAGCTGCAGGTCATCGCGCTGGACCTGGACCGGCCGACCGGGGATTTCACTGAAGGCATGGCGATGGAGGTCGACGAGCTGGTCGCCGCCATCCAGACCGGCAAGAACGCCGTGGACCCGAAGGCCGACGTGATCCTGCTGGGCGAGATGGGGATCGGCAATTCCACCGTCGCGGCGGCGCTGGCGGCGGCGACCTTCGGCGGCACGGCCGAGGACTGGGTCGGGCCCGGCACCGGCGCCGACGACGCGGTCATGGCCAACAAGCTGCGCGCCGTCGCGGCCGGGCTCAAGCGCCACAAGGGCGCTGCGACGGCGGCCTCGATCCTGGGCTCTTATGGCGGGCGCGAGCAGGCGGCGATCTGCGGCGCGGTGATCCGGGCGCGCGAGCTGGGGATCCCGGTGATCCTGGACGGGTTCATCTGCTCGGCGGCGGCGGGCGTGCTGCTGGTCAACGACCGCAACGCGCTGGACCATTGCCTGATCGGCCATGAAAGCGCCGAGCCGGGCCATCGCCGCCTGATCGCGGTGATGCAGAAGAAGCCGGTGGTGACGCTGGACATGCGCCTGGGCGAGGGCTCGGGCGCGGCGGTGGCGCTGATGATCCTGCGCGCGGCGCTGGAATGCCATAACGGCATGGCCACCTTTGCCGAGGCCGGGATTGGCTAGGCTTCCGGCCGAGGCGGCGCTGGCGCTGGTCTGGCTGACCCGGCTGCCTGCGGGGCGGCTGTTGCCCGCGACGCCGCCCGCCCTGGCGCGGGCGGCCTGGGCCTTTCCGCTGGCGGGGCTGGCCGTCGGGCTGATCGGCGCCGCCGTTCTGGCGCTGGCCGCCTTTGCCGGGTTGCCGGCACCGGTCGCGGCGCTGCTGACGGTGGGCGCCATGATCCTTGTCACCGGCGGGCTGCACGAAGACGGGCTGGCCGATTTCGCGGATGGCAGCGGCGGCGCCACGCCCGAGCGGCGGCTGGAGATCATGCGCGATTCCCGCATCGGCAGCTATGGCGTCCTGGCCCTGATCGTGACCATCGGGCTGCGCCTGGCGGCGGTTGCGGCGCTGTTCGGCGACCCGTGGCTGGCCGCGGCAGCCCTGGCCGGGATGGCGGCGGCCTCGCGCGCCGGCATGGCGACGGGGCTGGGGCTGATGCCGCCGGCGCGGCGCGACGGGCTGGGCCATGCCGCGGGCCGGCCGGGGCGCGGCACCGTCGCAGCGGCGCTGGCGTTGGGCGCCGCGGCCTTGCTGCTGCCGGCGCTATGCCTACCGTATCCGCCGGCGGCCTGGCTTCTGCCGGCGGCGGCCATGGCGGCGGCGCAGCTCTGGCTGGCGCGGCGGGCGATGCGCGGGCTCGGCGGGCAGACCGGCGACGTTCTGGGCGCCATGCAGCAGGCGGGCGAGGTCGCGGGGCTGGTCGCCCTGACCGCGCTGGCCTAAGCGCCGTTACGTCGCTTTGCTTTTTCTTGACCGCCTTTAGGGGTTCATTCATACGAAACGGCTACATCAAGGGGGAAACCCCTGCTCGCGGGCCACAAGAACATTGAGGGAGGTTTTCACATGGGCGCCCTGCTGGGGCTTTCTCGCGGCATCGACCGCGTCAATTCGGTCATCGGCCGAAGCGTGAGCTGGCTGATCCTCGTCGCCGTTCTGGTCAGCGCCGGGAACGCGGTCATCCGCAAGGTGCTGAACACCTCGTCCAACGCCTGGCTGGAGCTGCAATGGTATCTCTTCGGCGCCGCCTTCCTCGGGGCCGCCGCCTATACGCTCAAGGAAAACGAGCATATCCGCATCGACATCATCTATGGCCTCTGGAGCCGGCGCCGCCAGCACTGGATCGACCTGATCGGGCATGTCTTCTTCCTGATGCCCTTCGTCACGCTGATGATCTGGTATCTCTATTCCTGGGCGATGCGCTCCTATTACCGGGGCGAGGTCTCGACCAATGCCGGCGGGCTGGTGCTGTGGCCGGCCAAGATGCTGCTGCTGGCCGGCTTCGTCATGCTGTTCTTCCAGGGCATTTCCGAGATCATCAAGAAGATCGCCGTCATGCGCGGCATCATCGAGGATCCGAACCCCTTCGTCTCGGCGCATGAGGCCGCGGCGCTGGAAAGCGAGACCATGGCCCGCGAGATGAAGGCCGCGCTGGAGGAAGACCGGCAGGACGGGGAGACCCGCAAATGATGGTCTTCATCGCGCAGAACATGGCGCCGATCATGTTCGCCTCGCTGGTGATCTTCCTGCTCTTCGGCTATCCGGTCGCCTTCGCGCTGGCCGCGAACGGGCTGTTGTTCTTCGTCATCGGCGTCGAGCTTGCGCCGCTGTCGGGCGGCAACATCAACCTCAGCTGGCCCTTGCTGAACGCCATGCCGGAACGGTTATGGGGGGTGATGTCGAACGAGACATTGCTGGCCATTCCCTTCTTCACCTTCATGGGCATCGTGCTGGAGAAATCCGGCATGGCCGAGGACCTGCTGGACACCATCGGCCAGCTTTTCGGCCCGATCCGCGGCGGTTTGGCCTATGCGGTGATCATCGTCGGCGCGCTCTTGGCGGCGACGACCGGCGTGGTCGCGGCCTCGGTCATCGCCATGGGGCTGATCTCGCTGCCGATCATGCTGCGCTACGGCTATGACCGGCGCATCGCCTCGGGCACCATCGCCGCCTCGGGGACGCTGGCGCAGATCATCCCGCCCTCGCTGGTGCTGATCGTGCTGGCCGACCAGCTCGGCCGCTCGGTGGGCGACATGTACAAGGGCGCGCTGATCCCCGGCCTGGTGCTGACCGGCATCTACATGTCCTATATCTTCGTGATGTCGATCATCCGGCCGAACAGCCTGCCGGCCCTGCCGAAAGAGGCGCGGACGCTGGGCTCGGGCGTGACATCGCTGCTGATCGCGCTGGCCCTGACGGCGGGCGGGGCCTGGCTGGCCTTCCGCTGGCTCTATCCGACGCATGGGCGGGATGCCGACATCCTGGCGCCGGCGCTGGCGGTGATCGTGATCTATGTGCTGGCGCTGCTGGACCGGGCGCTGAAGATCAACCTGATGTCGCGGCTGGCGCAGCAGGTCATCATCGTGCTCATCCCGCCGCTGGCGCTGATCTTCCTGGTGCTGGGCACGATCTTCCTGGGCATCGCCACGCCGACCGAGGGCGGGGCCATGGGCGCGGTCGGCGCGCTGCTGCTGGCAGGGGTCAAGAACCGGCTCAGCTATGACGTGATCCGCCAGGCGCTGCTGGCGACCACGCGGCTGTCGGCCTTCGTGATGTTCATCCTGATCGGGGCGCGGGTGTTCTCGCTGACCTTCTACGGCGTGAACGGGCATATCTGGGTCGAACACCTGCTGACCTCGCTGCCCGGCGGAGAATACGGCTTCCTGATCGCGGTCTCGGTGCTGGTCTTCCTGCTGGCCTTCTTCCTCGACTTCTTCGAGCTGGCCTTCATCATCGTGCCGCTGCTCGCGCCGGCGGCGCAGGCGATGGGTATCGACCTGATCTGGTTCGGCGTGCTCTTGGGCGTGAACATGCAGACCAGCTTCATGCACCCGCCCTTCGGCTTCTCGCTGTTCTTCCTGCGCTCGGTGGCGCCGAAATCCCCCTATCGCGACAAGGTCACCGGCCAGATGATGCAGCCGGTGACCACCGGGCAGATCTATTGGGGCGCGGTGCCCTATGTCTGCATCCAGCTGGTGATGGTGGGCATCGTCATGGCCTTCCCGGGGCTGGTCATGCATTACAAGGGCGCGCCCATCGATACCTCGAATGTCCGCTTCGAGATTCCCTCGGGCGGCGGGCTGGGGGGCTTGGGCGGTCTTGGCGGGCTGGGCGATCCCTTCGGCCAGCCCGCCGCGCCCGGAACTGCGACCCCTGGAACCGCGACCCCTGGAACCGCGGAACCCGGGACCGCGGCACCCGGCGGTATTCCGGCCCCGGGCGGGCTGGACGGTCCGCCGGATTTCGGCGCCCCCGCGACCCCGGCCGAGCCGCAGGACGGAGCGCCGGCCCCGGCGCCCGCCGCGCCTGCCGCTCCCGATGGCGGGCTGGGCGGCCTGTCGGGCCCGCCGCCGGGCCTGACCGCGCCGCAGCAGCCGGCGAACGACTGACGGGAAGGGCGGCCCCAGGGCCGCCTTTCCCTTGGCCTGCGCACAATGGAAAGGGCCGCCGCGATCTTCTCGCGGCGGCCCCGGTCGTTCCGGCAGCGGTTCGGCTCAGAGCGTGCCGTTGCGCTGCTGGATCATCATGAAGGTGTCATAGGTATATTCGGAAGTCTGGTTATAGAGATACCAGTCGCCCCGCGCCACCTTGATCGACTCCCAGATCTTCTTGAAGGGTTCGTTCGAGGCCTCCAGCTCGGCATAGACCTCGTTCGCGGCCTTGTAGCAGGCATCCAGGATCTCGGCGCTGAACGGACGCAGCTGGGCGCCCGAGGCCACCAGCTCCTTCAGGGCGATCGGGTTCAGGTGGTCGTATTTCTGCAGCATGTCGGCATCGACCGCCTGGCAGGCGGTGTGCAGCAGCGACTTGTAATTCTCGGGCAGCGATTCGTATTTCTCCTTGGCGAAGAAGAAATGCACCGTCGGGCCGCCTTCCCACCAGCCGGGATAGTAGTAATAGGGCGCGACCTTGAAGAAGCCCAGCTTCAGGTCGTCATAGGGCCCGACCCATTCCGAGGCGTCGATGGTGCCCTTTTCCAGGGCCGGATAGATGTCGCCGCCGGCGATCTGCTGCGGCACGGCGCCCAGCCGTTCCAGCACCCGGCCGGCAAAGCCGCCGACCCGGATCTTGAGGCCCCGCAGGTCGGCCACCGCGTTGATTTCCTTGCGGAACCAGCCGCCCATCTGCACCCCGGTATTGCCGCCCGGCAGGCCGAAGATGTTATGGTTGGCCAGGAATTCGTTATAAAGGTCGATGCCGCCGCCATGGTATTGCCAGGCGTTCATGGCCCGCGCCGACAGCGCGAAGGGCACCGCCGAACCCAGCGCGAAGGTCGGGTCCTTGCCCCAGCTGTAATAGCCGACCGTGTGGCAGGCCTCGACCGTGCCGTCGGTGACGGCGTCCTGCGCCTGCAGGCCGGGGACGATCTCGCCGCCCGCAAAGACCTGGATCTGGAACTTGCCGCCGGTGGCCTCGGACAGGTATTTCGACAGCACCTCGGCGCCGCCATAGATGGTGTCCAGCGATTTCGGGAAGGCCGAGGTCAGGCGCCATTTCACCTCCGGCATTTCTTGCGCGATGGCGGGCGCGGCCAGAGCGGCCCCGGCGACCGCCGTGGCGCCGCCGACCGTGGCGCGGGTCAGGAAGGCACGCCGGCCAAGCTGGTTGGATTCTTTCATGGGTTCCTCCGCGTTGATCGGCCTTCTCCTGGCGGCCGATATGCAGGGGAATGTTGCACGCGGCCGATACCCTGTCGAGACGCCCCGGCCGGATTTTTTGCCCGATCCGGGGCCCGCCGCCGGTTGCCGCAGCATCAGTCCGGGCCGCGCCGGGGATCGCCGATCTTGTGGCCGCATCATCGGACTACCCAAGCGATTTGGGCTTGCCTATACTGGCGGGGGTCCGGGACTTTGGGGGAACAAGGGATGCGCTGTCCTTTCTGTGGAAATGTCGATACGCAGGTCAAGGATTCGCGTCCGGCCGAGGATAACGTGGCCATCCGCCGCCGCCGCTTCTGCCCGGCCTGCGGCGGCCGCTTCACCACCTATGAGCGGGTGCAGCTGCGCGATCTGGTCGTGGTCAAGTCCAGCGGCCGGCGCGAGGATTTCGACCGCACCAAGCTGGAACGTTCGATCCGCATCGCCATGCAGAAGCGCCCGATCGAGCCCGAGCGCATCGACCAGATGATCTCGGGCATCGTGCGCCGGCTGGAAAGCATGGGCGACACCGACATCCCCTCGAAGGTCATCGGCGAGATCGTGATGGAGACGCTGGCCCGGATCGACACCGTGGCCTATGTGCGTTTCGCCAGCGTCTACAAGAACTTCCAGGCGGCGGACGATTTCGACAAGTTCGTCTCGGAGCTGCGCCCCCACGCGGTCGAGGAGTGAGCGACCGGCGCCACATGCGCCACGCGCTGGCGCTGGCACGGCGCGGCCTTGGCAATGTCTGGCCCAATCCGGCGGTGGGCTGCGTGCTGGTCCGCGGCGGCGCGGTGGTCGGGCGCGGCTGGACCCAGCCGGGCGGAAGGCCCCATGCCGAGGCGATGGCGCTGGCCCAGGCGGGCGCGGCGGCGCGCGGCGCCACCGCCTATGTCACGCTGGAGCCCTGCGCCCATCACGGCAAGACCCCGCCCTGCGCCGAGGCGCTGGTGGGTTCGGGGGTCGCCCGCGTCGTCACCGCCCTGACCGATCCCGACCCGCGCGTGGCCGGTCGCGGCCATGCCATCCTGCGCGCCGCCGGGATCGAGGTGGCCGAGGGTGTCTGCGAGGCCGAGGCGCGCGAGGTGCAGCGCGGCTTCCTGAGCCGCGTGCAGCGCGGCCGGCCGATGCTGACGCTGAAGCTGGCGGCCAGCTTCGACGGCCGCATCGCCACCGCCTCGGGTGAAAGCCAGTGGATCACCGGGGCGCGGGCCCGCCGCCACGTCCATGCGCTGCGCCTTGGCCATGACGCGGTGATGGTCGGCGGCGAGACCGCGCGCGCCGACCGGCCGGGGCTGAACGTGCGCGGCTTCGGCCCGGTGCGGCAGCCGGTGCGCATCGTGGTCTCGGCGCGCGGCTTGCCCGATCTGCCCGCCGAGGGGCCGGAGCATGGCCCGCTGTGGCGGGTCGCGGGCGACCCCGAGAGCTTCATGGCCGAACTTGGCGCGCGCGGGTTGACCCGGGTGCTGTGCGAAGGGGGCGGGGTGCTGGCGGCGGGCCTCTTGCGGGCGGGCATGGTCGATCAGTTGATCGGCTACAGCGCCGGCATCGTGCTCGGCGGCGACGGCCGGGCCGGGATCGGCGCGCTGGAACTGGCGCATCTGGCCGAGGCGCCGCGCTTTCGGCTGGTCGAGACGCGGCGGATCGGCCCCGACCTCATGCATCGCTGGCTGCGCGATGAAGCGGGGGACTGTTGATCCCGAGCAGGCTGCTGAAAAAGGATTTTAAGAGGGCGGCGCGGCGGAAATCGTTCTAGATCCAGCGAAGATCGGCCTGAAAAATGAGGCGTTTTTGACCGATTTAAGGCGGATTTCCCGGTTCCTCGCCCGCGTTGTCCCTGTCGCACGACTTTTTCAGCAGCCTGCCAGGGCGTGGTCTAGCGCCGCCAGAGCCAGGCGTAGCTGCTGAGCGCGCCCTGTGCCTTGGCCAGCCAGCGCAGCCCCGGGCCGCCCGCGGCCAAGCCGGGATCGCCCAGCCGTTCCACGGCGATCTCGGGCGGGCAGGGCAGGCCGCTGACCGGGTCGAAATAGCGCGGATAGGCGATCAGGGCGCAATGGATCAGCACCGCCAGATCGGCCCGCACCTGCCGCCGCGCCGGAATCGGACCCAGGTCGCGGGTCAGCCCCCAGCCGGCATAGAAGGGCGCGCCCAGCGTGGTTACGGGCAAGCCGCGCAGCAGCGCCTCGAACCCCAGGGTCGAGGTCATGGTCCAGACCTCGTCGACCTGGCCCATCAGCGCATCGGCGGCAGCGTTGCGGGCCACGACATCTGCCAGCCGGCGCATCTCGGCCTCGGGGATCAGGCCGGGGCGCAGGCCGGCCTCGACATCGGGATGCGGCTTGTAGATCAGCACCGCATCCGGGTTCTCGACCCGGACGCGCTGCAGCAGGGCCAGGTTGGTGCGCACTTCGCCGGCGCCGAGGCGGATCGAGGCGTCGTCCTCGACCTGGCCCGGCACCAGGATGCGATGCCCTGCCGGCAGCTCGGGCATCCGGCCGCCAAGGTTGTATTTGGTGATGCCGGATTCGACCAGCCGGCGGGCCAGATGCAGCGCCCGATCACGCCCGCCGGGGGGCAGGGGCCCGGTCATCAGCCGCTCGAAGCGGCTTTCGCGGCCGGGGTCGTAATAGATCCCCAGGTCGTCGGCGACCAGCGACAGCGGCGGCACCAGCGCGGCGCCGAGCCCGCGCGAGCGCAGGAAGCCGTCTTCGACCCGCAGCGCGCCGGGGGTCTCCTCCGCGCGGCCGGCCCAGGCCAGGGTCACCTTGGGCCCGGGTTTCGCGGTGAAGCGCAGGCCCCGGCCGCTGCCGAAGAACCGCGCCATGAACGGGCGTTTCCACAGCCGGATGCCATAGGCCAGGTGCCCGGCATGGTCCTGGCACCAGGCGCGGGCCTCGGCCTCGATCTGGCGCAGCGCGCCCTCGAAATCGGTGAGCCGGTCGCGGCAGGGATCATACCAGACCGGCGCCAGCAGGTGGCTGGCCGCGAAGAGCTGTTCGATGCTGGCCGGGCGGCGGCGGGGCATGGGATGCTGGTCGTCGCTGAGCCCCCAGCCGGCATAGAAGGGCCGCCCGAAGACGCGGGGCCGGTGCCCGGCCAGCATCGCCTCGTAGCCCAGCTGCGAGGACAGCGCATAGACCCGCGCCGCACCCGCGAGCAGCGCCCAGGGCGAGAGGGCGCTGTCGCAGAAGAGCTCGCCCGGGCGCAGGTCCTCTGCGGTGAAATGGCCCGGACGCAGGCCACGCGCCGTCTCGGGGTGGCTGCGGATCACCAGCGGCAGGCCGGGATTCTCGTCGCGGGCCGCGGCCAGCATGTCCAGGAAGTCGGCCCGGGTGGCGCCCAGCAGCGAGGCGTCGCCCCGGGTCTGGTCGATGACCAGCACATAGCCGGGGGCGGGCGGTTCCAACCCCGGCAGATGGGCATTGTATTTCGACAGATCCGCGGCGATCAGCCGGGCGATACCCTGCCGGGCGGCGTCCAGATGCGCCCGGCTTTGCGGCGCATGCACCAGGCTTTCGATCAGCGAGGGCGCCTCGGGGTCGAAATGCAGCCCGACCGGGTCGATCAGCAGGCCGATGGGGCCGCGCCGCGCCACCGGCCCGCGCGCCCGCCCCGGCAGGACCGAGCGCAGGAAGGCGTCCTCGACCCGCACAAGCCGCGCGCCGCGCCGGGCGGCAAGCGCCTTGCCGCGCCAGGCGGTCGAGCTGTCGCCCCAGATGCCGACATGATCGTCGCGACCCGGCAGGCCGATGCGCGGCGACCAGCCGGCCAGTTGCAGGATGCGGCGCAGGCGCGGGCGGGTCAGGAACCCGGCATTGCATATGAAAAGCCGCCGGGAATCCCCGGCGGCCCTGTCCTTCGGCAGCATGTGCTTACTCGAAGGCGCTGTTGGCGGTACCGACCTCGGCGGCGGTGCCCAGGATCGACTGCAGCGTCTTGCGCCACTGCACGAAGGGCGCCTCGGTCACATAGACGGTATCGCCGTCGCGGATGACGAAATCGCGCGCCAGGAACATGCCGTCGGGCTTGGTCAGGTCCAGCACATAGGCGACGCGCTGGGTGCCGTGGACGTCGTTGCGGCCCAGCACGGCGCGCGCCACGCCCTGCGGCTCGTCGCGCAGCACGAAGACGCCCTTCGGATCGGCCAGCGAGGTGCTGAGGCCGCCGACCATCGCCACCGCCTCGATGGCGTTGATCTGCTCGTTGCCCAGCGGCACCTTGGTCTGGCCCCCAAGCGCGCCAAGCGCGGTAAAGCTGCGCTCGTCCTCCTCGACCAGGATGACGTCGCCGGGGCGCAGCGCGATGTCGTTGCGCGCGTTGGAGTAGAGGTCGCGCAGCCAGACCTTGCCGCTGGCATTGCCGCGCTTGACGGTCACCACGGCGATCTCGGGCTCGATCGAGACGCCGCCGGCCTTGGACAGCATGGCCGAAAGCGTGCGGGTCGGGCGTTCGATCGGATAGACCCCCTGGGCGGTCACCTTGCCCATGACCGAGACGGTCGCGCCGTCGCCCGCGACGCGGGTGACCATGACCTGCGGGTCGGGGGTCTGGGTTTCCAGCTTCTGGGTGATGATGCGGCGCAGCTCCTCGGGGCTGTTGCCCGCCGCCAGCACCCGGCCGGCATAGGGCACGAAGATATAGCCCTGGCTGTCCACCTGCAGCTGGGTGAGCTGGGTCGAGCTGGAGCCCATCGAGGCCAGCAGCCCGTCATCGACGTTTTCCCAGATCGACAGGCCCAGCACGTCGCCGGGACGGATCTCGTCGGCGCCCACGGCGGAGGCCGAGCGGAAATCGGCCGAGAAACCGTAGGCGGGCGTGTAATTCGCCGCCCGGTTCACCCGGTCGTCGACATGGACGATATGCGAACTGCCGCCCTTTTCCACCGCGCCCGACATGATCTCGTTCTTGGTGGGACCGGAACGCGGCAGGCCGCAGGCCGAGACCAGAAGCATCGCCCCGACAAGCGCCGCCTGGGTCAGGCGTGCGGCGAGCGAGCGCGCGCGAAAAGGCGCCGCACCGGTGCCAAGGGGCGAAAAACTAACGTGCGTCAAACTGTTACTCCTGTCCTCTCGCGCGATTCCCGGATCGCAGGTCGTATTTTTCCGGCACGTTACCGCAGCGTCTCCGGGTTTTCCATATTTTTGCCCCGCTCAATCGTCTCGCGTGCCCATCTGTTGCCGATATTTGCCGCGTCCGGCGAAAAGCGCCTGATAGGGGTCCTCGGGCGCCAGCATCATGTCCACGACGATCCGCAGCGCATGCGCGCGCGAATGCGAGGCGTAGAAACCGCCCGGCACCTGGCTGCTTTCCAGCAGGAAGTCGCGATAGCGCCGATAGGCCAGCGCATGCGGCGGGCGCGGATCGTGCAGGAATTCCGCCAGGCTCTGGTCCGAGACCAGACCCGGCTTGTCGAAGACCGCGCTGCCCATGGCCTTGACCGGCAGGCCGCGCCACAGCGCCTGCTGGGCGGCGGTCGAGTTCACCGTCACCGCCGCGCGCGCCTGGTTCATCAGCCGCGCCAGCTTGCCGCCGCGCACGAAATGCACCCGCTGTTCGATCCCCAGCGCCCGGGCCTTTTCCAGGATGGCCTGACGGATTCCGCCGCGCCCGTCCTCGAGCGGGTGGGCCTTGAAGACGATGCGATGGTGGCAGGGCGCCGAGCGGGCGAATTCGATCAGCACCTCGTCGGTGAACTCGGCCATGCGGGAATAGGGCGAATGGGCGACGAAGTTCGAATCGTGTTCCAGCTGCATCAGCACCAGCACATAGGGAAAGCCGCCGCGGCGCACCGCGCCGGCCTCGCGCATCCGCGCCAGCGCGTCGAAGGGCGTCAGCAGGAAGCGGCGCAGGTTCAGCCGGAATTCCTGGAACACGCCGATCTGGCGATGGGTGCGATAGCCCGGATAGCGCCGGTTCGCCACCAGCACCATGAAGTGGTAGAGCGCGCCATAGAACTTGTGCTGGCGCATGTCGCCCCAGCGTGCCGGCGGGCGATTCATCTCGCCGACGCGGTTGCGCAGCGCGTTGCGCATCTCGCGCAGGGGGATGCGCATCAGCGCCGAATGGCCGTTCGAGCCGCCGCGCTCATAGGTGATCCAGAACGGGCGCAGATAGCCCTCTTCGAAGACATGCAGCACCAGGTCGTGGCGCTGCGCCGCCTCGCGCGCCGCGGCATGGACGGGGCGCACGTCGCCGTAAAGCACGATGTCGGTCACGCCCTTCTCGGCGATGATGCGGTCCAGATGCGCCGGCCAGTCCGCGGGCCCGCCGGCATGGCGGATGAAACGCGCCTTGTCGGACCAGAAGAATTCGTCCCCGGCGTTGAATCCCACCCGCCAGACCTGCGCCCCGGTGTCGCGCAGCAGCCGCCCGACCCGGTCGAAGAACGGGCCGTGCGGGCCCTGCAGCATCAGGAACACCCTTTTCTCGGCCGGCAGGGCCGCCGTCGCGGCCACGGCGGCAAGCGGCCGGCCGGCGGGCGCGGGCGGTCTGGCGGCCTGCGGCGCGGGTTTCGGCGGGGTGGCACGCAGCTGGCGTGATCCTGTCGTCATGGCATTCGGCATCGGAGCCCTGGAATCTGGTTCATGCAGGAATTGGGCTTTTCGCTACAGGCGGGGCCCGGCCACCGGGGTCATGCCTCCTCTGATTGCACCAAAAACCCGCCTCTGTCACGGCCTTTCCCGATTCTCGCTTAACCGGCGTTAACACCTGTTGCGGCTTTGCTTGAAGATCGCGCCCCAAGGCTCTAGTTCTCGGGCAGCACGAAGGAAGGGGGCGTCCATGTTTACCGGCATCATCACCGATATCGGCGAGGTTTCCCGCGTCGAGATGCGCGGCGACATGCGGGCGCGGATCTCGTGCCATTACGAGATGGCGGGGGTGGACCTGGGCGCCTCGATAGCCTGCGACGGCATCTGCCTGACCGTGGTCGAGAAGGGCGCCGACTGGTTCGACGTGGATATCTCGGCCGAGACCATCTCGAAGACCAATATCGGCGCGAACGGCTGGGCGCCGGGCCGGCGGCTGAACCTCGAGCGCGCGCTGCGCGTCGGCGACGAGTTGGGCGGTCATATCGTCTCGGGCCATGTCGACGGCGTGGCGGTGATCGAGGAGATGCGCGACGAGGGCGACAGCACCCGCATCACCTTCCGCGCGCCCGAGGCGCTGGCGCGCTTCATCGCGCCCAAGGGCTCGGTGGCGCTGAACGGCACCTCGCTGACGGTGAACGAGGTCGCGGGCAGCCGCTTCGGCGTGAACGTCATCCCGCACACCCAGGCGGCGACCACCTGGGGCGAGGTGCGGGTCGGCGACGAGGTGAACCTGGAGATCGACACGCTGGCGCGCTATGTCGCGCGGCTGGCCGAGGCGGGCTGATGGCGGGCATCGGCCATAATCGCGGCCCCAGCCTCGACCCCGCACCGGGGCGCGGCTTTCGCGCCCATGCCTGGGCGGTGGCGCGGCGCGAGCTGCTGGGTGCCCGGCTGCCGGTCGAGGTGGTGCGGATGCAGGTGCGCCGGGCCAGGCAGCTGGGACTGGACTACAAGACCTATGCCGGGGTGCGGGCGACGACCGGGCGGGACCTGGTCGCCTTTCTTTATTCGACGAACGCGCTGGGGGTGTTCCGCGACGGCCAGCCGGTCGGCGCCGCCGAGCGCCGGCGCATCGCGCAAAGCGCGGCCGCGCCGCATCTGGGCTGCGCGCCGGGGCTTGCGCCGGATGCGCTCGCGGTGCAGATCGGGGCGGTCTCGGCCGGGCACCTGCCGCCCTTCGGCGACAGCTGGTCGGCGGTCCGGGACAGGATGAAAAGCTGGCTGCGGGCGCAGGGCCTGCCCGGCGACGCGGTGCTGATGATCGGCGAGACCGACCATGAGCGGGAAATGATGACGGCGGGCGGTCTGGCGGGTTTCGTCACCGGCCAGAGGTTCTTTGCAGGAGCGGCGGATGCAATATGAAAAGCCGGGACCGGTCGAGCGCGACTGGTCCGACGCGATCTCTCCCATCGAGGAGATCATCAACGAGGCCCGCAACGGCCGCATGTTCATCCTGGTCGATCACGAGGACCGCGAGAACGAGGGCGACCTGGTCATCCCCGCGCAGATGGCCACGCCCGATGCGATCAACTTCATGGCCACGCATGGCCGCGGCCTGATCTGCCTGGCCATGCCGGCGGCGCGCATCGATGTGCTGGGGCTGCAACTGATGAGCCCCAAGAACTCCAGCCGGCACGAGACCGCCTTCACCATGTCGATCGAGGCGCGCGAGGGCGTGACCACCGGCATCTCGGCCCATGACCGCGCCCATACCGTGGCGGTGGCCATCGACCCGACCAAGGGGCCGGCCGATATCGCGACGCCGGGCCATGTCTTTCCGCTGCGCGCCCGCGACGGCGGCGTGCTGGTCCGCGCCGGCCACACCGAGGCGGCGGTGGACGTGGCGCGGCTGGCCGGGCTGAACCCCTCGGGGGTGATCTGCGAGATCATGAACGAGGACGGCACCATGGCCCGGCTGCCGGACCTGATCGCCTTCGCGCAGAAGCATGGCCTGAAGATCGGCACCATCAGCGACCTGATCGCCTATCGCCGCCGCCACGACAACCTGATCGCCGAACGCGGCCAGCGCGCGGTGCATTCCCTGCATGGCGGCGACTGGATGATGCGCATCTTCGCCGACGAGACCACGGGCGCCGAGCATATCGTGCTGACCAAGGGCGACCTGACCGCGCCCGGCCCGGTGACGGTGCGCATGCACGTGCTGGATCCGCTGCACGACGTGCTGGGCATCGGGCGCGAGAATGCCGGCACCCTGGACGCGGCCATGCGCATCATCGCCGAAGAGGGCCGGGGCGTGGTGGTGCTGTTCCGCGACCTCGAGCCGCGCCTGCCGCGCCAGGGCGAGGTCTCGTCGCATGTGCTGCGGCAATACGGGCTGGGGGCGCAGATCCTCTCGGCGCTGGGTCTGTCGGAACTGGTGCTGCTGACCAATTCGGCGCCGGTCAAGGTGGTCGGGCTTGACGCCTACGGGCTTTCGATCCATTCCACCCGTTCGATTCCCAAAGAGTGACCCCATGGCCGCCAGCATCGAACATTACCAATTGCCGCTGCCCCGGATCGAGGGCGGCGCGCGCCTGCTGATCGTGGTGGCGCCCTATTACCGCCAGATCGCCGACGGCCTGATCGCCGGCGCCCGCGCCGTGGCGGAAGCCGCCGGCGCCGCGGTCGATCTGGTCGAGGTGCCCGGCGCGCTGGAAATCCCCAGCGCCATCGCCCTGGCCGCCGGCCGCAATCTTTATGACGGCTATGTGGCGCTGGGTTGCGTGATCCGGGGCGAGACGACGCATTACGACACGGTCTGCAACGACAGCTCGCGCGGGCTGACGCTGCTGGGCCTGCAGGGACATTGCATCGGCAACGGCATCCTGACGGTCGAGAACGTCGAGCAGGCCGAGGTCCGCGCCGACCCGCTGGGCCAGAACAAGGGCGGCGGCGCGGCGGCTGCGGCGCTGCACCTCGTCGCGCTCAAGCGGGGCTGGGCGGCGCAGTCGCCGCGCGGCGATGCCGCGCCTCCGCGCGACGTGATCAAGCTGGCCGGCGAAATCGACGGGCCGGGCAGCGCATGAGCGGGGCGGGCGACAAGACGCGCCGCGAGGGCGACCGGCAGGCACGGCAGGCCCGCGCCGCCGCCGCGCGGCTTTACGCGGTGCAGGCGCTGTTCCAGATGGAGGCTGCCGGCCTGTCCGCCGACCGGGTGCAGCGCGAATTCCTGAACTGGCGCATCGGCCGCGAGGACGAGGACGAGGACATGGTCTCGGCCGAGGCGGATCAGGCGCTGTTCACCCGAATCGTCGATGATGCCGTCACCTGGCAGTCGCGCATCGACCAGATGACCGACCGGGCGCTGGTGGCGAAATGGCCGATCAACCGCATCGATCCGGTGCTCCGTTCGGTCTTCCGCGCCGCCGGGGCCGAGCTGGTGACGCCCGGGACCCCGCCCAAGGTGGTGATCACCGAATATGTCCGCCTGGCCCAGTCCTTCTTCGCCGAAGGGCGCGAGTCGAAATTCGTCAATGCCGTGCTGGACCACATGGCCCGCGAGGCCCGGCCCGAGGCTTTCTGAAGCGCCGCGCGCGGGGGACGGGGCATTCTGACGCGGCCGGCGTTTTCCCTTCGGCAGCCGGGGCATTCGCGCTAGAATGCGGGGACTCGTCCGCAGCCCGGGGAAGGACATGCCGCAACTGGTCCGGCTCTATCTGGTCAGCATCGCCGTCGGCCTTGCGCTGGCGCTGATCTTCACCGCGCTGCTGCTGGCGCTGGACGTGGCCACGCTGCGGCATCTGGTGACCGCGACGCGCGGCGGCTGGATCGCGGTGCTGATGCTGGTCTTCTTCCACACCATCCTGTTTTCCGGCGTGCAGTTCGGCATCCGCGTCATGCTGATGGCGCGCCGGGACGGCCCGCGCGGGGGCCTGAGGCAGAAGATTCGCCGCCCGCAGGCGCCCGCCTTGGCCTCGGTCGCGGCGCCCCGGCGTTGACGGTCCGGCACCGCCCGCATTTTTGCCGCGCCACTGTGGGTCTTTCGCAACAATTTTACCTTGCCGGAGGCGCTTCAGAACTGCCTTTTTTTCAGGCAGGCGGTTTTCGTCATCCTCGTGATTCGCGCCCGTCATTTTTCGTGAGCCTTGTGGTGTCCTATTACCAACTGACCGGGCAGGAGAAATTTTCACGCAACCTGAAGGAGAGATGGTTCCATCACTTTTTGCCGTGGTCCATTTTCCGCCGAGCCGCCGGTTCCGAAGAAACTTCACGTTTTTGAGAGTCCGGCCCCAGTTTTGCAGGGCTCTTTATCGTCCTGCGGCGGGGTTCTACCTCTGACCCAGCAGAGATGCTCGTGGCTTCGGGAAAGCCGGCGCCACGGACACGAAACGGTTCGGAAAAGGACTGACCAAGATGAAGACGCTTGCTTACCTCGCCGGTGCCACGGCGCTTGCCGCCGCCTTCTCGGCCCCCGCTTTCGCGCAGCCGGAGATCGCCACGGGCGCCAACGCGACCGGCATTTCGGATGTCAATGAACAGATGAGGGACGTCGAAGAGGCGGTCCGCGACGATTTCGACCGCTCGTCGGACGCCTATCGCTTCGGCAATCCCGAGCGTCGGGACGGCCTCTACGGTTCGGTGGCGCTGAGCTATGTCGGCCGCACCGGCAACAGCGAAAACCAGGACTTCAGCCTGGCCGGCCGCCTGTCGCACAACCAGGGCCCGTTCTCGCAGTCGGTGGGTATCCTGCTTGAATACGGCGAGAACAACGCCGGCGACACGGATACCGAGAAGACCTATGTCATCTATGAAGGCATGTACAGCTTCAACGACCGTTTCTATGCCTTCGCCCTCGGCCGCCTGGCGACCGATGCGCTGGCCAACGATCCGGTCAGCCTGGCCACCGATCAGGACTTCAGCGATCTGGACGGCCGGCTGAAGCGGGACGCCTATTTCGGCGTCGGTCCGGGCTATCGCATCATCAACAACGACACCACCGCCTGGCGCGTGCAGGCCGCCATCGGCGTGCGCTACACCAAGGCCGTGGACGTCCTGTCGGTGGATCCGACCGACCCGCTTACCGGCACCTATGAATACGACACGAACACCGAGACCGGCTACCTGCTGTCCTCGCGGTTCTACCACCGTATCAACGACAATTTCTTCATCACCAACGATACGGACTACCTGACCTCGGACAGCAACGACACGGCCACCAACGAACTGGGCCTGAACTTCAAGATGTCCGAAGCCTTCGCGACCCGCGTGTCCTACAAGACCGAATATGTCTCGGATCGCGCGATCCGCACCGACAACACGCTGGGCGTGTCGCTGGTCTACGGCTTCTGATCCGGAAGCCAACCCTCCTCTCTCTCACGGGCGGCCTTCGGGCCGCCCTTTTTTGTCGCCGGCAGCAGCGGGCACGGTGCGGGGAAGAGTGCGCTTCCTCGCGGGGCAGGGGATCAGGCGGGGAAAAGAAGGCGGCGGGAACCGCAGCGACCGTGGCGGCGCAGGTTTCCCCGAAAGCCTGGATGTCCAGGTGGGAACCGGATAACGGGACCAGGGCCCCGACAGAGCCAGCCCCCTCGGTGAAGTTATAGGCCAGTGAGAAAAATGGCCGCGCACGAGAAGAGCAGAAACCCGCCAGCCCCCTAGATAGGGCGGCTGCTCGCCTGCCGCAAGGGCGGGATGGGCTTGCAAGATGTTTCCGTTTCGTTCATGTTCGGGACATGAAGCGCGCCGCCGATCTGCCCTCCGACCTGCCCGACGATCTGCTGCCCGCCCTGCCGGGCCAGCGGTTGGCGCGCGGCGTGGCGCGGCTGCTCACCGGGCTTGGCCATGCGGCGCTGCCGGAATTCGTGCCGGCGGGCGGGTTGCGGGTCGATGTGATCTCTGTCTCGCCCCGGGGCGAGATCTGGGTGGTCGAATGCAAGAGCTGCCGGGCCGATTTCGTCTCGGACCGCAAATGGCAGGGATACCTGGAGTTCTGCGACCGCTTCTTCTGGGCGGTGGACGCCGGTTTCCCCGAGGATCTGCTGCCCGAGGGCTCGGGCCTGATCCGCGCCGATCCCTGGGGGGGCGAGCTGATCCGCATGGGCCCCGAATCGCGGCTGGCCGGCGCAAGGCGCGCGCGGCTTCTGCGCGACATCGCCCGGGTCTCGACGGCGCGGCTTCTGGCGCTGACCGATCCGAGGGGGATCAGCGGCGCGGCTTCCTGACGCCCTTGCCCGGCTTGGCGGGGCCGCCGATGCTGCGGGCGGCCTCGGCGGCGGCCAGCAGTTCCTCGGCGATTTCCTCGGCTTCCTCGGGGTCGAAATCCAGCGGCAGGTCGATATTCTCGCCCTCGACATAGATCCTGACCATGCCGCGGTCGGTGGGACCGATCTGCAGATTGGCGGCGATATCGCTTTGGCTGTTGATGCTCATGGGACTCTCCTGGCGCCTGGCCCTTGGATCTGGGGATTTTCCTTAACCCGCATGCGAAAAACCGGCAAGACGGGCTTGCGCAGGCGGCGGGCTGGGGCTAGATACCCGCCTGTGCCGCCTTAGCTCAGTTGGTTAGAGCGCTAGATTGTGGATCTAGAGGTCCCCCGTTCGAGCCGGGGAGGCGGTACCACCGCAATCACCCATCTGTCAGGCATTTCCCGTCGCCATCCGGCTGCGAAATCCGCGCTGCCGCGCCCATGACCGGGCCCGCTCGGCACGGCCGGGTGCGGGAGAAGGATTTTCTCTGTCCGCCGCCGAAAAAACACGTCTTATCTTGTCGTGTTTTTAGGCCGGCCATGCTACCGTGGCCTTGAGCTATTCGGAGGATTTCCCGATGCGGCAGAAATGTCCCGGTTTCAGGATCATCGGTCCCGAGGGCTGCCCGGTCGCGCAACGTGCGGCGCTGGCGCTGGTCCTGCGGGGGCAAAGGATCAACTGGCTGGTCGGAGCGCGGGCTCGGCTGGTGGTCGAGCAGGCGAACGGCGTGGTGATGGCGATCGAGGACGGGCTCGCCATGATCGAGCTGATCGAGGACCTGCATCCCGACCGGCGCCTGCATCCCGCCAATCCCGAGCTGCGCGCCAGCCACCGCGAGATCATGGGCGGTGCCTTGTGCGCGCAAGGCGCCCTTGCGGCGGTGATCGCGGCGCGGAACCTGCGCGATCTGGACATCGCGGTGCATGACCTGCGCAACCGGCTGGCGCGGATCGAACATGCGCTGCCGGACGGCGACCCGAACCCGCCGCTGGCCAACCTGGACGTCGCGCTGCTGCCGCTGCTGTGGCGCATCGCCCTGCTGGACCTGCGCCACGACACCCATCTGGCCGACGGCATGCCGCGCTGCAACCGGCGCCTTGCCGCCGCGCTGCGCCATCCGGCGGTGCGGCAGGTCCTGGACCGCGGCGCGGGGCGGCGCTTCCTGGAAGAGGTGGCCCGGCGCGGCGCGGTCCTGGCCCTCGACGATCCGGGCAGCGCATGGGAGCGGCATTTCGAACCCGCCAGGGGCAGCGCAACGGACGGCGCCCTGCTGTTCCTGCGGCCGGGCGCCGGGGCCGGTCCGGTGATGACCCGCAACATGGGATAGGCCGGACCGCTGCGGGCTTGGCCGGCACTGCCATTGCCTGCCATAGCGACCGCCTTGCGATGCAAGGACCGGAGGCGGTCAACGGTAAAGGGTTCGGCCCATGGCTTCGGCCGAACTGCCGGCAAGGTTCTGGAACGGGCGGCGCGGCTGTCCGTGGCGCCGAGGGACTGGCGGAACAAGTAAGAAAGCGATGTGAGAGCGGCTTCCAAGAGACAATCCGGAAGTCAAGAAAAACCCTTGGCAAGGGCGGCCGAAGACGGCAGGGCCGCCTTCGATCCCGGCCGACAGATCGGAGCGGCAATCAAGCGCGCCGGGCGCTGAAACTGCAGCGGGCGGACCCCGAGGGCCCGCCCGATCAGAGGGGTCAACCACACCGCCGTTTGACCACGATGGGCATATTGCCGAGAGCGCGCCATGCGGCAACCTGCCGTCTTGGTTAGCATCGGCAATTGAATCGAGCGATCTGCAGCGCCCTGCTGCGGGACAGCAAAGGGCCACGGATTTCTCCGTGGCCGCGCGGCAGCTCTGCGCCCCGATCAGCAGACCAGCGGGCGATGGTGCTCGATGTGACGGACCGTCAGCTTCCGGGCCTTGCGGCCCGAAGGCAACGGTCGTGCGGGCTGCGGCACGAACTCCTTTTCGCGAAGCTCGGGGAACAGGGTGAAGATCTCCTCCCGCGCCGCCTGGCCCACCGACTGAAGCGCCTGCGCCCCGGTATAGAGCGATTCGGTCGGCGCGCCGTTCGATGTCACCACCTCGTGCCGGTCGAAAAGCAGATGGAAATATTCGACCTCGTGCAGGTCCTCGGCGACATCGACGCCCTCGATCTGCAAAAGCTGCTTGGCCGCGACCAGCACCTCGGTGGCGCCGAACATCTTCAGGGCCACTTTCGACCGGACAAGAACCCGGTGCTGGGGCGACACCAGAAGGTCCGAGGACGGGGTTTCCGTCCCCAAGGCACCGGCCTTGATGCGGATGGGCAGCAGCTTCGGCGTCGCCTTCAGCGCCGAGGCGCCGAGTTTCACCGACCCGATCCAGCGGAGGGGCTGATGGCCGTTATCCAGCGTCTGAACCAGATCTCCCACCTTGAGACTTTCGATCGGCCGCGAGCCATCGGCGCATTCGATCAAGGTGCCGCGAACGAAACAGACGATGTCCGTTTCAAATATGTCGGCGTTGAAGCCGATGGTGGCTACGGTGTTGTCGATCGGCGTGGCCGACAAGACCTCGACCTTTGAGAATCGCGTGATGCTGTCCCAATCGTTCACGGTGCTCGCCGATGGGCGAAAGAACAGATCACCGTTGCTCATCTGAATGAGAACGCCGTTCTGCTGCACCACGGAAGGATTGCCGTCTTCATCATGCACGGTGATCGCAAAGCGGGCGCTTACGAAGGTCGTTATCGTGACCCCACTTTGCGGGTCGCCAGCGGGATCAGTATAGGAAAACTGGCTGGCCGGCTGTTGAGCGGTGCCCTGATAGGTCGTCTTAAAATGATTGCCACCGCTGGTATAGTAATCCCCGGTCAATTCTACCGGCTTGATTTCATCCTTGCCTTCGGCCGTCCAGCCGACGATCTGGTTGGCTTGGGTCTGACTGATATTGCTGCCGGGCGTTGGATCAAGCAATGGTTGACGATTGCCGATCCACATGAGGTTTACGGTTGTATCAGGCACTGCACTCTCCTCGTGCAAGTTACCGATCCGCTTGGCGTAATGAGAGAAAAATTGTTCTGCTCACCCGCCTTGGAGGGTGTTGCTTTAAGCTCCATGGGACTCAACTTGTCCTTTTAGTCAGGTTGCGGAAAAGCTCGGAAAGCGGCGCGGGCAGGGCGAAAGAAGCGGCCGGCATATAAACAGCAGAAAGCCCCGCAGAATGGGGAGCTTTTGCATTTCGACCGAGAGCTATTCATGCGCTTGTTTCTTCACGTCCTCGGGCGGCGCGATTTTGTCGAACCGTGCCCCGACGGTCCGTTTGTCGCCAGTCGCCCGCAAATATATCTCTGCGAGCCTGGCCAATTCCGAGGGTCCGAGAAGCTTGCGGCCTGCCGCATCGTTTTTCCATCTTGGACAGCCGCGACACGCCCCCATGGCGCGGGTCGTATAAATGCAGGTCCTCAATGCCGAGAAGCTGGCCCCCCGGCGAATGTCGCGCTCGCCGCGGGGTGGTGTAGGGAAGATCCGCTCGTGATTGTGGCCCATCGTCTGCACGACTTCAGCATTTGGGCCTTCACCTTGCCGATCCGTTTGGTGGATCGCATCCGCCAGGGTGGCGCCGCCAGCCCGCGCGCCCTCCTTCTTCTCGAAGCCGGCCGTCTTCTTCCGGCCTCCAACCAGGCCTACCCGGCGGGTCGGCTTTCGACGCGGAGGCCCTTCTGCCGTCTCGCATTATCCGGACCTGTGCGGTATAGACGACGGTGCTGTCCTTGAGGCGGCGCTCGGTGATGGTCCTGTCGGATGTGCTCAGGTCTCTGCGAACCTTGCCAATCCCAGGCAAAGCAAAGACGAGAACCGGACCAAACCAGTAAAAACAAGGCAGGATCAGACGGCCCGACCAGTGTTGAAAATGGCTGAAACGGACAATTTCATCCGTAAAAACAATAGCGCGCGGCTGTCCGTTGCGCCGATGATGGACTGTCGGGACAAGTCAGAAAGCGACGGAAAATCATATCGCTAAGGGCGGTTTGGAAATTTAAGCAAAATTTTTAGCAAGAGCGCCCTATCGGCCGAGCGCTCTGGCTTCCTTCCGGGCCGATTCCGCCCGCGCATCGATGTAGGCTGCAAGGTCCGAAAGATGCACCATCTTCGCGCCCTTCTGGCTGTTCTCCATCCGAACAAGCGGCAGTGGGATCTCGCCGGTCGAGACCTTCCGCAGGAAGACGGGCAGGGTGAGCGGGGCGAAGAAGTCCTGGCACACCACATCGGCGCCGATCATCGCCCGGCCTTCGTATTGGGCCATGAGCAGCCAGATGGTATTGATTCCCTGCTTGCCCATCACGCCTTCCCCTTCCTGACCTCGCGGGCACGATACTCCAGCTTGGCGGTCGCCATGATCGCCGGTTTCAGCTCGGCCGGCGCGCTGTCGTAGTTGCGCCCGAACCGACCATTGAGCCGCGGCAGCATCGCGCGCGGCACGGCCTCCCAGTTGCTCGGGTCGGTATTGGTCCTGTCGCCGTCCAGGCATTTCAGGGCATGGCCGGCCGGGATCGGACCATTCTCTTGTTCCCAGAGGTATCGGTGTTTCATGACCCGGCGGGTGTCGGCGCCCGTGTGAGGGTTGGTTTCCGCTACGATGATCCAGACGTAGCCGTCCTTGGGGTCGATAGATTCATGTCCCGGTCCGCGCCAGGTGTGAGGCCTGCTCCCCGGCTTGAAGGTCGTCGCCATTACCTTGGCCCTGACATGGTCAGGCATCGGCTTGCCCTTGTTATGCGATACCTGGCCGGGAACGAACTGCCCGGTGCGCCCGGTCAGCCATCCGTTGCGCTTGCAGAGGGCTTTGAAATTCGAGAGCGAGACATCCTGCCGCATGAAGCGGGCGCAGAACAGGGTATAGGCTTCCGCCCGCGGCAGTTCCTTGTGCGCCTCGATCCAGGCCAGCTCCTCGGGTTCGTAGACAATGGCGCGCCCCTTCATGGCTCGCTTGCTCCGATTTTGGGCAGCATCGGCAGGATGCCTTGGCCGTGTTCGGCAAACAGCTTCGCCGCCTTCAGCTGCAGATCAGCATTGCCGACGATGCGATCGGCGACGGAAACGATCGCATCCGCGCGCTTCGCCTCCTGTTCGATCTGCTCGGGTGTCAAGGACTCGTCGGCCAAGCGTTCCAACTGAGCGAACAAGTGGTTGTTCAGATCTCCGAGCTTGTTTTTCATGACGTGACTCCTTCGATGGCGGCCAGCTTGCGCTCGGCGGCGGCTATCCAATTGCGGAAGGCCTGTTGCAGGCCCGCCGTTCCGCTCGAGCTGATGCCGTGCATGCGGATGGTGTTGGTCCACGCCTTGTCGTGGATCCGGGCGCCGTAGGTGGCGCGCAGATGGTCGGCGAGGGCCTCGGCGGCTGCGCGGTGCTGGCGGTGCTGATCCGCCCAACCTGCGGCGTTGTCACCGATCATCGGCAGAGCATCCAGGCGCTGACGCAGGTCGGCAATGGTGGATTGCACCAGTTGCGGATCGATGCGGTGCTTAGGCATCGAGCTTTCTCCCCTTGTTTCCCCAGAAGTCGGTGCAGGCGGCGATGGCGTGCCGCGCCATGGCCTCAATCGCGGCCTCAGGCCTGCCGCCCGTGCGCATCGTGATCAGGACGAATGCGCACATCAGGTCAGCGGCTGCGGTTGCAGCATCGCCGCCCAGGTTCCCGGCGTTGAGGCTGGCGGTCACCACGAGCGCTTCGATGCGCTTCTTGATCGTCTCTTCGTCGTGACGGTCAGCCATGGTCTTCCTCCCCAGCCGCGACCCACAGGCAGACCGCGATGGCCGTGACGCCCGCGATGGTGGTCGGCCAGAAGCCGAACGCCGCTCGCATCAGATGGAGGACCACATAGATCAAGGTGATCGCCAGCGCCGTGGTCAGGCCATCGATAAGCGTGCGCAGCATGCGTTTGAGCCGGTCACCCATCGCCTACCTCGCATTCCATCGGCTTCTCGCCCTCGGCGGTCGGCAGGAAACCGGTGCCGCGCAGCCATTCCCATTCCTCGTCGGTGCCGAGGTATTCGACCCACTCGCCCTCGCCGCGCATCTGGCCGGGGCCGGCCTGCTTGATCCAGCGATCAGACATCTGCCTGGCCTCCCGACAGTGCGCGCAGGGCGGATTCGGACAGGCGGAACAGATACATCGCCTCCTCGCCGGGATCGCCGGGAATACCTAGCCGTTCTGTCCGAGCCGCCAGTAGCACCTTCGCTGCCTCTGCGATCCTCGGCGGCGCCTCGCCGCGCTGGTTCCACCGCCTCGCGGAATCCGCCTTCGCCAGCGTGAACCGCACATCTGGGTCGCCCTTGGCGGTGCCAACGACATCCTTCGTCCACCGTGGCGTCATGGTGGTGTTGCAGGCAAAGCTGTTGCACCGGACGGCGGCGCCGGTGTAACTCGCGGGCCCGCCGCAGAATGGGCAGGGCAGAAGTTCTGTCCCGTTCATCCCGCATACTCCCAGCAATCCATATCCGCGTCGGCGCAGGCTTCCGGCCCGTCCTCGCGCTGATCGGAATCGGCCCAATAGGTCGGTGCGACCTCCCGGGCGTATTCCTCGATGGATGAACCGTCGGCGAACTCGGTGCCGCCGACCAGCACCATGTGATTGACGAAGCGCTCGATGAACGCCGCCTCGGTCATATCTTCCTTGTCGGACATTGTTCCGCTCCTCTGACCATTCGGGATGGCAGCGCCGCAGCGCTGCGCACCGGAAGGGTCAATCCGCGCCGATCTCCGGCCGGCCCATCATCAGGGGCACGCCGGTTTCGCCCTGGGCGTAGTGCATCGCCTCCCGGGCCGCATCGCGCAGCGCCGCATCGGGGTTGTAGATCGAGGCGATGAACTTCACGTCCTGGCCGGCCTTGCGATAGCGGAAGCGCACGGCGAGACGGTAAAGCGCGCCTTCCTCGAAAACCGGGATCGCGATCATGAAGAGGTTCGGCAGGGTCAGCGGGCTTCCGTCCGGGCTGCGATGCTCGGTCAAGAACTGCACCTGCGCCTCGCCGGTGTCCCGGTTGGTCTTGACCTCGATGTGCCCGACCTCGTGGATCTTCAACTCGCGCGACAGCAGGTTGATCGCGGCATACTGACCGAACCGCCCCTGGATCTTGGCGGCGATGTCGATCATCCGCTGTTCCCAGTCCTCGATCTGGTCACCAGGCTTGCCAAGCAGGGCGGGGGTGGGGTCGAGGAAGTCGCTGGCCTGGGCCTCGATGAATTCGCCGAACACGTCCTTGTCGAGGGCCTTGCCGTCAATCGCGCTCCAGCGCTTCCATTCTTCGGAAACGGGGAAGTCATAGACCGCGCGGTGCCGGCCATAGTTCGCGGCCGGGTCGCCGGCTTCCGGCGCAACCACCGGGGCGCCCTGGCCGTGGTAGTCGATCACCGAAATCAGCTTGGGCGCAGGATGGATCTGGCCGAACAGTACGGTATCGGCGCCCTTGAAGCGATTGGTCCAGCTGATCAGGCTATCCAGATCGGCCAGGACCGCCTTGCCGGTGCGCTGGCGCGGCTTCAGCGCCTCCATCACGGCGCGGTGCTTGGCAGTCAGATCCTCGATGCGCAGGCCCTCGGGCACGGCGGCGATAAAAGGCGCCTCGGGCGTATCCGCCGTCGGCATGCTGATCAATTGCACCTCGCCCAGGCGGGGCATCTCGGCCAGCAGCGTCTCGGCGATGTTCTTCGGGGTTTCGGTGGTCATGTGGACTGTCCTTTACTCGGCCGCGCGCAGCTCGCGCCGGCCGTTGCCGGCGTCGCGGATTTCCATGCGGGATTGCGCGGGATTGTGGGTGGTGATGCCGCCATCGCCGGTCATCCAGGCGACGGCCTTGCGCTTGGGCGACTTGGGCCCGACGATCTTGTCATCCATCGTCATCTGCGTCGCGCCGAAGGGATCGACGGAAACATCGATGGTGATCGTGATCTTGCCCTTAGCGGTGGTCGAATACTGCTGCGCAAAGCTGCGCATCTCGACATTGTTGGCCTCGATCCGCGACAGCAGGTCGGGCAGGTAATCGCCGCCATCGGCAAGCGATAGCATCTGGTCGAGGCTGCGCAGCTGCGGCGCGGAAGATGGGATCTCCATAACGTCCTCTGATCTGAAAGGTTGGGAAGGAACCGGCCCGGCACCTCGCCGGGCCGCAGGCATGCGCGGCCCCCGGCTACCAGCCGTCGCCGTAGCCGTAGCCGTCGCCGTAGCTGCTATGTATCGCGCTGCCCTGCTGGATCACCGGAACGCCCGGTGCGTCGGATGTAGCAGATGCTCCCTGATCAGCGATCAGGGAGGGGACCTCGGTGCTGTCCGTACCCATGTCACGCGCCCGCCAGGTGCTTGTCCCAGACGGCCGGGACAGCGTCGATCAGATGCACGACCGAGCCCACGGGCGCGTGCAGCGTCCCGGCCGGGTCCAGCTTGGTGTTGGCCTTGGGCCCTTCCAGGGCCAGCTCGCCCAGACCGCGCGAGGTGCCCCAGCGGCGGATGCACTGCGCGCCGGTGACGGTCAGCATGCCACCCTCCAGGCTGCAGTAGCCGACATAGACAAAGCCGCGATCCAGCACCGCGATCTGCGGTTGACGGTCGGTGGCCTCGGGCGCCGCGACAGGTGCGGCAGCGGTTGCGGTGTTCATGGACAATTCCTCTTTCTGCAAAGCCCGGAACCGCCGGGCGTGGTGTGAAAGGAAAGGTGCTGGCCGCCCTGGACACGGGAGGGAGGGAGGAAGCTCAAGCCAGAGCGGCCAGCCAGTGGGGATGCGACGAAAGCAGCCAGGCGCACCCATCTCGACGAAGGACCGAAGCCCTCCGACAATCTCAGACCTGATCGGCAAGCACCTTGCGGGCTTCGACCAGCAATTCGGAATTTCCCAGATGCGCCAGCTGCTCAGCCATGCGCCGAACCAGATCCCGCAAGCGCAGGTTCTCCTCGATCAGCGCCGGCGCGCGCTCGGCCATCAGCTGCGGGTCCAGGATCGTCACGGCCGAACCCCCGCCGATCCCTCCGACAGCGCCACCCAGCCCGCCTCGCGCGCCTGCACGGCTGTCGGCGCCACAAAGTCCAGCACCGCGCCCCAGTCGATCTGACCGAGCAACACTCCGGCCCCGATCCCCAGGATCACCAGCAGTACCGCGCCGAGCCAGATAAAGACCATCGCCCAGGACACCGGCCGCCGCTGATCGGGTTCGCCCCAGCCAAGCCCGGCCTCGGGAACGCCATGGATGCGGACCAGATCATCGGGCGCATAGTCATGCACCGGCACACCAGCCCCGCGCCGATAATGCACCCCGCGCAGTGCGATCTCCTCGGCTTCGGCCTCGACCCGCCGCCGGCGCGCATCCAGAACCGAGCCATGATTGCGGGCGGGCGTCATGCCGCACCCCGGCGCTTGAACCGGACGGCGGACACATCGACCAGGTTGATGGCCACGGACCGCTCGGGCTGGCGAATGGCCGCAAAGCAGTTCGAAATCCCGTCCATGGGCATGTTGGCCAAGTGCCCGAACAGCGTGTCAGCGTCCTTCGCGCTGACGTTGCAGATCATGAGCTCCTGCCCATCACGAAAACGAACCGTCAGATCACCAGCCGCCGAAGCCTCGGCCGCCTGCGTCTCGGTCTTGAGGGGTGCTGTCGTCACCGGAGTTCTCCCAGTCGGCGGGGTGCCGATGGGGGGAACGCTAATTTGGCAAATGCCAAACGTGTCAACGGCGGAGCAAAAGTCGGCCGGGGCGGCGGCGTAAAGTCCGGCCAGTTGGGGGGTGCGCCATGGCGCGCGCGCTGGCCACATAGCTGGCGCGAGCCATGGCGCACTGGCCCCTTAGGGCCAATCGTGGGTAGATATTTTATGGTGATCAGCGCTGTTTACGGGCTGTGCTGTTGGCGAGGCGATAGCTTTCGCCGTTCATCTCGATGATGTTGACGTGGTGGGTCAGTCGGTCGAGCAGCGCGCCGGTGAGACGCTCGGAACCGAAGGT
>NZ_AZVA01000035.1:0-42521 GCF_000513975.1 Paracoccus sp. J55 | reverse complement strand
ACAGTCCCGCCAAAGTCCAGCGGCGGAACTGACGGTAGACCGAGGACCACTTGCCAAACTCTTCGGGCAGATCGCGCCATGGCGCACCAGTCCTTGCGATCCAGAATATACCATTCAGAACAAGACGATGGTCCGCAGGTTTCCGCCCGTTAGGGTGCCGGACGGCACGAATGAAGCCCTCGAAGAAGGTCCACTCATCGTCGGATATCAGGTTGCGTGCCAAGTTCATCTCCCACGTAGAGATGAGCTTGAATCATAGGACGACTGCCAGAGGAATCCCTTTTGTCAACACGACCTAGTTAGCCGGTGAGGCGCGGGCATGTGTTTTTCCGCCCTCTTCTCCATGCACGGGTCGGCGTCGCCGGTCCGGAATGGCGCGATGGTTGAATGTGTCTCTTGTGCCCTCATGTGCGGGGGCCTGTTAACGATTAGGGTCTGCCATGCCGACGACGACGTCGATCCGTGTCATCTATCTTGGAACGCATCGGGATCTGGATCGCGATGAACGCTTTCTGGGCGCCGAGCGCGCCGCGGAACTGGTGGGCTCGACCTTCGGCAGCGCCGACCGGCCACTGGCGCGCGAGATCAACGCCATAACGCTGCACGACGGCAATGACGACGGCGCGATTTCCTTCGACAACCGCTTCGGCGTGTCCTCGGGCGAATACGGCATCCATGACGGCGTGCGCCATTACGCCGATTCCGGGATCATCTATCGCGGCACCGTAACCTATACGGACGGCACCAGCGCCCGCAATGTGCAGCTGCGCATCCTGCAGGACACCGACGGCAACCTGGTGCTGGTGCCGCCGCCCGCCACGGCCGCGCAGGCCGAGATCGACGGCGTCACCAGCAAGCCGATCCAGTCGATCACCCTGACCAGCTATGTGCGCAGCGATTTCGACCGGCTCGACACCTCGCGCTACGGGCTCGAAGGCGCGCCGGCCTTCATCTGCTTCCGCCACGGCACGCTGATCCTGACCCAGCGCGGCCAGGTGCCGGTCGAGGCGCTGCGGATCGGCGACATGGTCGTCACCCGCGACCATGGCGCGCAGCCGCTGCGCTGGATCGGCTCGAAGCCGGTCGAAAGCGCCTTGCTGCGGGCCTTCGAGAAGATGCGCCCGGTGCGCATCCGCGCCGGCGCGCTTGGCTCGGGCCTGCCCAGCCGCGACCTTTACGTCTCGCAGCAGCACCGCATCCTGGTCAGCTCGAAGATCGCCGAGCGCATCTGCGGCGCGGCCGAGGTCCTGGTCGCCGCCAAGCACCTGACCGGGATCGAGGGCATCGAGCTGGTCGATGATTGCGAGGCGCTGACCTATTACCATCTGCTGTTCGACCGGCACGAGATCGTCTGCTCGGAAGGCGCGCTGACCGAATCGCTGTTCACCGGCCCCGAGGCGCTGAAATCGGTCTCGCCCGAGGCCCGTGCCGAAATCCTGGCGCTGTTCCCCGGACTGTTGTCCGAGAGCGGCGCGCGCGAGCCCGCCCGCCGTCTGGGCAACGGTCGCGAGGGACGGCAGCTTGCCAAGCGCCATGCTGCCAACCGTCGCGCGCTGCAACCGGCGCTTTCGCGCTGACACCCAAGGCCCCGGACCCCACGTGCCGGGGCCTGTCCATTTCCCGGTCTAGACCACCACGTCCATGCGCTGCTGCCGGCCGACGCCGAAGATGCGCTTGTAACGTTCGATCTCGTCCTGGGGCCCGGTGGCCTTTTCGGGATTGTCCGAAAGCTTGACGGTCGGCCGCCCCTCGGCCGCCACCGCCTTGCAGACCAGCGAGAACGGCGCCAGCCCGTCGCCCGGCACCAGCCCGCGGAAGTCGTTGGTCAGCAAGGTGCCCCAGCCGAAACTGACCTTCACCCTGCCGTGGAAGCGCTGGAAAAGCTCCTTGATCTTCTCGACATCCAGCCCGTCCGAGAAGATGATCAGCTTGTCGCGCGGATCCTCGCCGCGGTCCTGCCACCAGCGGATCGCCGTCTCGGCGCCCTCGGCCGGGTCGCCGCTGTCGACGCGGATGCCGGTCCAGCCGGCCAGCCAGTCCGGCGCGTGGTCCAGAAAGCCCTTGGTGCCATAGGTGTCGGGCAGGATGATGCGCAGCATGCCGTCATGTTCCTCGTGCCAGTCGGCAAGCACGCGATAGGGCGCCCGGCGCAATTCCTCGTCCGTATCGGCCAGCGCGGCATAGACCATCGGCAGTTCATGGGCATTGGTGCCGATGGCCTCGATGTCGCGGCGCATGGCGATCAGGCAGTTCGAGGTGCCGATGAAGCGCTGGTCGCCCAAGCCCTCGACCATGGCCTGCACGCACCAGTCCTGCCACAGGAAGCTGTGCCGCCGCCGCGTGCCGAAATCGGCGATGCGCAGGTCGGGGCCGAGCGTGCGCAATTCCTCGATCTTTTCCCAAAGCCGGGCCATGGCCCGGGCATAGAGCACCTGCAACTCGAACCGGCCCATGTCCTTGAGGACGGCGCGGCTCCGCAACTCCATGATGATGGCCAGCGCCGGGATCTCCCACAGCATGACCTCGGGCCAACGCCCCTCGAAGATCAGCTCATACTGGCCGTCGCGCTTTTCCAGGTGATAGGCGGGCAGGCGCAGGTTCTCCAGGAACTCCATGAAATCCGGGCGGAACATCTGCCGCTTGCCGTAGAAGGTATTGCCGCGCAGCCAGGTGCTTTCGCCCCGCGTCAACGACAGGCCGCGGACATGGTCCAGCTGCTCGCGCAGCTCGCCCTCGTCGATCAGCTCGGCCAGGCGGATGCGGCTGGTGCGGTTGATCAGGCTGAAGGTCACCTGCGTGTCGGGCCGGTTGCGGAACACCGACTGGCACATCAGCAGCTTGTAGAAATCGTCGTCGATCAGCGAGCGGACGATCGGGTCGATCTTCCACTTGTGGTTATAGACGCGGGTGGCGATATCGACCGTCGGGATCATCATGCGAGTGTCACCCCTGCCTTGCGCATGGTCTCGCGCGCCGCCTCGCGCGAGCCGTTCAGGTTGATGGCACGGGTGGCCTCCTCGATCACGGTGGCGCGGAAACCCAGCTTCGCCGCATCGACGGCCGACCACGCGACGCAGAAATCATGCGCAAGGCCGACGAAGGTCAGGTCGTCCAGCCCGCGCTCGCGCAGATAGCCGGCCAGCCCGGTGGGGGTGCGGTGGTCGTTCTCGAAAAACGCGGAATAGCTGTCGATCTGCGGCCGGAAGCCCTTGCGGATCACCAGATCGGCGCAATCGACGGCCAGCGTCGGATGGAACCCCGCCCCGGCCGAGCCGATCACGCAATGCGCGGGCCACAGCACCTGCGGGCCGTAGGGCATCTCGACTTGCGAAAATGCGGCGGCGTCGGGATGGTTGTCGGCAAAGCTGGCATGGTCATGGGGATGCCAGTCCTGGGTCAGCACCACGGCGTCGAAATCCGCCATCAGGTCGTTGATCGGCGCCACGATCTCGTCCCCGCCGGCCACGGCAAGCCGCCCGCCCGGGCAGAAATCCAGCTGCATGTCGATGACGATCAGGGCTTTTGCCATGGCGCCTCTCCTGTTTTTCCCAAGAAAATTGGTAGGCGCAGGCGGCGGAGGCGTCAATGCGGCAACTTGATTGCACCCCGGCGCGGCGCTATGGCCAGCCCATGCTGATCGTTGCCGCGCTTTACCATTTCACCCGCTTTCCCGACCCCGCCGCGCTGAAGGCGCCGCTGGCCAGATGCGCCTGCTCGAACGGGGTCAGGGGCACGCTGCTGCTGGCGCCCGAGGGGATCAACGGCACCATCGCCGGCACCCGCGCGGGGCTGGACGCGGTGCTGGCCCATATCCGCGCCCTGCCCGGCTGCGCGGGGCTGGACTGGAAGGAAAGCACCGCCGAGACCATGCCCTTCGGCCGCATGAAGGTGCGGCTGAAGCGCGAGATCGTCACCATGGGCCAGCCCGAGGTCGATCCCACCGCCGCGGTCGGCCGCTATGTCGCCCCGCAGGACTGGAACGCGCTGATCAGCGCCCCCGACGTGGCGGTGATCGACACCCGCAACGATTACGAGGTCGAAATCGGCAGTTTCGCCGGCGCCGTCGATCCCGGCACCCGCAGCTTTCGCGACTTTCCGGAATGGTGGCGCCAGAACCGCGACCGCTTCGCGGGCAAGCGCATCGCCATGTTCTGCACCGGCGGCATCCGCTGCGAGAAGTCGACGAATTTCCTGCTGGGCGAGGGCGTGCCCGAGGTCTTTCACCTGAAAGGCGGCATCCTGAAATACCTGGAGGAGGTGCCCGAAAAGGACAGCCTCTGGCGCGGCGAATGCTTCGTCTTCGACAGGCGGGTGAGCCTGGGCCACGGGTTGCGGCAGGGCCGCCACGCGCTTTGCCACGCCTGCCGCCGGCCCCTGGCGCCCGAGGATCGCGACCGCCCGGAATACGAGGAAGGCGTCAGCTGCCACCGCTGCGCCGGCGAATATTCCGAGACCGACCGCGCCCGATTCCGCGAACGCCAGCGTCAGGCCGAGCGCGGGGAATGTTTCGGCGAAGCGCAAGACTGACAATCCGGCAACATTCGTTAACAACAGCAACAAGCTGAAAAACAACAGGTTTACCCGATCACGCCTGCTCAAATCCGCTTGAGCGGCTAAGCCGTTCATCCCTTTGCATTTCCCCTGTCGCGCTACGGGGGGCCGGTCACCGCTTCGCACTTGTCCGTGCTGCGGCGCCGCAAAACCTTCCAATCGGCGAGCCGGGTGATAGGCATAGGGCCGAGTGATCTGGGCGACCAACAGCCCGAAAGAAATGGAGAGCTCAAAATGAAAACAATTGGTTACGCAACGCTGATCTCGCTGCTGGCGGGTGGGGCATATGCAGGCGGCTATGCCGCCCCGGTGGTCGAGCAGCCGGTGGTCGCGCCCGTCGCTCCGCCGATGACGATCGAGGCGAGCGACTGGACGGGCTTCTACGCAGGTCTGCAATACGGGCAGGGCTCGGGCGATCTGGGTGATCGCGGCGCGCTGGCCGATTTCGGCGATTTCGACGGCTATGGCCTGCATGCCGGCTATCAGCGCGGCTTCGGCAAGTTCGTGCTGGGCGGCGAATTGGATTACAACCGCATCTCGCCGGACAATGACTACAGCGACGGCGACCTGACCCGGCTGCGGCTGCGCGCCGGCGCCGACATGGGCAAGTTCCTGCCCTATGTCACCGTGGGCGCCGCCAAGCTGAAGACGGACGAGTTCTCGGATACCGGCCTGACCTACGGCATCGGCGTCGATTACAAGGTGGCCGAGCGTTTCACCGTCGGCGCGGAATATACCCGCAACGACTTCAAGGACGTGCTTGAGGACAGCACCGGCGCAAGCGGCAACGATCTGGACCTCGACCTGGTGCAGCTGCGCGCCTCTTATCGGTTCTGATCCCGACGCAAGGAAGAAAGCGCCCCCGTTTCGGGGGCGCTTTTCCGTTCCGGGCCTATTTCACCTGCCCCAGCCGGCCCGCCGCGATGGCGGCCATGTTCAGGATGTCGTTCACCGTCGAGCCGGTCGAGCAGATCTGGATCGGCTGCGGCACCCCGGTCAGGATCGGGCCGATCACCGTCGCCCCCGCCATCTCCTGCAAGAGCTTCACCGAGATCGAGGCCGAATGCCGTGCCGGCACCACCAACACGTTGGCCGGCCCCTTCAGCCGCGAGAACGGGTATTTCGCCGCCTGCGACGGGTTCAGCGCCACGTCCACGGTCATCTCGCCCTCATATTCGAAATCGACGCGGCGCGCATCCAGCACCTCGGTGGCGTGGGCCATCTTCACCGCCCGCTCGCTGACCGGATAGCCGAAGTTCGAGAAGGACAGGAAGGCGACCTTCGGCTCCAGCCCCAGGCCGCGCGCCACATGGGCGCCGCGGGTGGCGATGTCGGCCAGGTCGTCGGCCTCGGGCCATTCATGCACCAGCGTGTCGCCCATCAGGATGATGCGGCCGTTGTGCAGGACCGCGGTGATGCCCACGGCGCCGTCGGCGGGGGTAACGTCGAAGACCATGCCGATCTGCGACAGCACATGCGCGTTCTTGCGCGTCGCGCCGGTCACCAGCCCGTCGCCATGGCCATGCGCCAGCATCAGCGAGGCGAAGACATGCCGGTCGCGATTGGCCAGCTTGACCGCGTCCTCGCGGTCATAGCCCTTGCGCTGCAACCGGGCGTAGAGCGTCTCGTGATATTGCTCCAGATGCCGGGAATTGCCGGCATTGACCACGGCGATCTCGCGCGCGGCATCGCCCAGGCCGGCGGCCTCCAGCTTCTCCTTCACATCGGTTTCGCGCCCGACGACGATGGACTGGCCCATGCCGCCGCGCTGCCAGGCGACGGCGGCGCGCAGCACACGCGGGTCGTCGCCCTCGGCAAAGATCATCCGGGCCTGGGCCTGGCGGGCGCGGGCATGGATGCCCTGCAGGATCGCCGCGGTCGGGTCCATGCGCGCCTTGAGCGACTGGACATAGCCTTCCATGTCGATGATCGGCCGGCGGGCGACGCCGGTATCCATGCCCGCGCGTGCCACGGCCGGCGGAACGACATGGATCAGCCGCGGGTCGAAGGGCGTCGGGATGATATAGTCGCGGCCGAATTGCAGCTTGCGGCCATAGGCCACGGCGACCTCGTCCGGCACATCCTCGCGCGCCAGTTCGGCCAGCGCCCGGGCGCAGGCAATCTTCATCTCGTCATTGATGGCGCGGGCATGGATGTCCAGCGCGCCGCGGAACAGATAGGGAAAGCCCAGGACATTGTTGACCTGGTTCGGGTAGTCCGACCGCCCGGTGGCGACGATGGCGTCGGGGCGGACGGCATGCGCTTCTTCCGGGGTGATCTCGGGATCGGGGTTCGCCATGGCGAAGATGACCGGGTTCTCGGCCATGCTCTGCACCATGTCCTGCGTCACCGCCCCCTTGGCCGAAACGCCCAGGAACACGTCGGCGCCCTTCATCGCCTCTTCCAGCGTCCGGGCCTCGGTCACCACGGCATGGGCGGATTTCCACTGGTTCATGCCCTCGGTGCGGCCCTGGTAGATCACGCCCTTGGTGTCGCACATGATGCAGTTCTCATGCCGCGCGCCCATGGATTTCAGCAGTTCCAGACAGGCGATGCCGGCCGCGCCGGCGCCGTTCAGCACGATGCGCACGTCCTCGATCTTCTTGCCCGACAGCTCCAGCGCGTTGATCAGCCCCGCCGCGCAGATCACCGCCGTGCCGTGCTGGTCGTCATGGAAGACCGGGATGTCCATCAACTCCTTGAGCCGCTGCTCGATGATGAAGCATTCCGGCGCCTTGATGTCCTCGAGATTGATGCCGCCGAAGGTCGGGCCCATCAGCCGCACGGCGTTGATGATCTGATCCGGGTCTTCGGTGTCCAGTTCGATGTCGATGGCGTTCACGTCGGCGAAGCGCTTGAACAGCACCGCCTTGCCCTCCATCACCGGCTTCGAGGCCAGCGCGCCCAGATTGCCAAGGCCGAGGATCGCGGTGCCGTTCGAGACCACGGCGACCATGTTGCCCTTGACGGTATAGTCATAGGCGGTCTCGGGCCGTTCGGCGATGGCCTCGACAGGCACCGCCACGCCGGGGGAATAGGCCAGCGACAGGTCGCGCTGCGTCGCCATCGGGGTCGAGGCGACGATGTCGTATTTGCCCGGACGGGGCTCCAGGTGATAGGCCAGAGCCTCTTCCCGCGTGATGCGGGACTTGCGCGGGGTGTTGTCGTCGCTCATCCGGTGCCTCCTCGTGACGTTCCGGCAGCAATAGCGCCAGGGCAAGCGGAACCGGAAGAGGGAAAATGGCCGGCGATGCCCGTCAGGGCGACATGGCGGCCAGCACCGCGCCGTGATGCCCGGCCAGCGCGGCCGCGGCCGCGACCAGGGCGATCATGGCGGCGACCAGATCGTGCCGCGGGTCCCAGCAGCCGTGCCGGCGCGCCAGCCAGACCGTCACCGGATAGCAGAACACCTGCGACAGCGCCTGGCCGATCAGCAGGCCCGGCAGGCCGTAAAGCGCGGCCCCGGTGACGACCAGGGTGAAATAGATCACCGCCCGCGAGGATTGCATGATGAAGAAGCCGCGCGAATCCCCGGCGGCCAGCGCCGAATATTCATAGCTGATCGGGATGACCTGCAGCATCTGGATGCAGGCGACGGCGACCAGGATGCCGCCCGCCGCGGCATAGCGCGGATCATAGAGCAGATCGACGAGCGGCGGCCCGGCCCAGGCCAGCACCACCGCCGCCACCAGCAGCAGCGCGGTCAGACCGGCGCGGGTGCGGGCCAGGATGCGGGCATTCTCGGGACCCTCGGCCGGCGGGTGCTGGCGATACATCGGAATGAACAGCCGGCTGGCGATGGACGAGCCCAGCATGGCCGGAACCGTGGCCAGGAACAGGCCGATATTGTAGATGCCCAGCTGATGCAGCGTCAGCACCCGGCCCAGGATGATGCGGTCGCCCTGGAACAGCAGGAAGCCGCAGATGGTGCTGAAAAAGATCCACTTGCCGAATTTCATCACCTCGGCGCGGGCCTCGGGCTCCATCCGGAAGCGGTTGCGGTGGCCGGGCAGGAACAGGCGGAACATCAGCAGCTGGGCAAAGGCGCCCAGCACATTGCCCCAGACCAGCGCCCAGACCGATTGCAGGATCAGCGCGGCGGCGATGGTCAGCAGGATGCCGATGAGCTGGTTGCACAGTTCGATCACCGTCAGCCGGCCCAGCTGCAGATGGCGGGCGGCGGTGTCGATCCGCGTCGGCAGGAACCCCCCGACGATCATCGAGGTGGCCGCCACCGGGAACACCCAGCCAAAGAGCGAGGCGTCGTAGAACCAGGCCAGCGGCCAGGCCATGGCCATCGCCGCCAGGAAGATCAGGAAGCCGCGGATGATCTTCAGCGTCCAGATGGTATCGAGGAAATCCGGGTCGTCGCCACGCTTGCTCTGCATGATCGACGGACCGAAACCCATGTCGCTGAACATGCTCAGCCCGATCAGGAAGCTGGTCACCAGCGCCATCAGGCCGAAATCGTCGGGGCTGAGGATGCGGGTCAGGATCAGGTTCGACCCCAGCCGCATGATCTGGCCCAGGCCGAAATTGGCCATGGACCAGGCGCCGCTGCCCAGAGCCCGCGAGGCGAGGCTCTTGCGCGGCGCCTCGCCGGGGCTTTCGGTTCCGCCGGGCTGGCTCATCAGCCCATCCCGTCGGTCGGCATGCTGACCACGCCGGGCGAGGGCAGGCCGGGAATCTTGCCGATCAGCCACAGCGCGACCAGCGCCCCCAGCACCAGCAGCGCGACCATGTAGATGTTGCGCAGCCGGCGGGCGCGCAGGTCGGCGCTGGACAGCCGATAGGGCAGCGAGATGACCGGCCGCGTGCCGGTGGCGCGGGCGAACTGGTCGCTGCGCCGCAGGACCGGGTTCAGCAACTCCAGCACGAAGGCCACGGTCAACGCCAGCGCCATGCTGCCGCCCACCCCCATGACCGCGCTTTTCTTGCGGTTGGACATGGCGGGATATTCCGGCGGCAGGGCGCGCTCCAGCAGCACGAAACGCTCGGTCTGGTCGTTCTCCATCAGCATCTGCTGGGTCTCGACCTGGGCGAGCTGGCGCGAGATCTCGTTATAGCGGTCCTGCAGGCGGCGTTGCTGGCGGTTCATCGCCTCGAGCTCGCGGGTGACTTCGGGCGCGCGGGCGCGGGCGCGGTCGATCTCGACCCGGCGCGCCGCGATCCCGGCCTTCTGCTCGTTCAGCTTGGCGAGCTGGGCGTCGATCAGTTCGGCCTGGCGGCGGATCACGTCCGAGCCGCCGCTGCCGCCGCCGCTGTTCAGACGGTCCAGGATCTCCTCCAGCCGCTTGATCTCGGGGTGGTTCGGCGACAGCGTCCGGCGCGCCTGCGCCAGCTCGATCTCGGCCGAGCGGATCTGCTGCACCAGCGAGGCCGAGGGCCGCGCCTCGGAGGCCGTGCCCCCCGCCTCCAGCGACAGCCGCTCGCGCTGCAGGGTCATGACGTCGCGGTCCAGCGTCGTCTCCATCTCGGTCAGCTGGGCCAGCTCGGTCTGCAGGAATTCCTGCGAGGTGGGCAGCGAATCCTCGTTGCGGGCGCTGAACTCGACCACCTTGCGTTCCTGTACGGAAAGCTGCTCGTTCAGGCGCGCCTCTTCGTTGCGCAGGTATTCCTGCGATTCCAGGATGCGCAGCTGGCGGTTCTCGCGGTCGCGGTTCACCACGCTGTTGGCGAAGTCATTGGCGAGGGCGGCGGCCATGGCCGGGGTCTCGGCCTGGGCGGTGATGACGATGGCCGCCAGCGACATGCGGGAATCGACCGAAACGCCGGGTGCGGTGATGCTTTCGATCCGGGTCGAGCTGCGCAGCGCGCCCAGCTTTTCGGTCTCGCTCAGCGGGGAATCGGCGAACAGGCCCAGCCGCTCGATCACCTCGCGCAGGTTGGCGCGCGCCATCAGGCGCTGCTCGATCAGCTGCACGCGGCGCGAGGCCGGCAACGAGCTGTCGCTGCCCTGGTCGATCGCGGCCGGCATGTCCAGCTGGATGACCGCCGAGGCCTCGTAGACACGGGGCGAGGAGGTGATCAGGTAAAAGGAAATCAGCACGCCCAGGACCAGGATCGTCAGGACCAGCGGCAAGCGCCGCCAGACCATCGAGATCAGATCCTGCAAGGATTGAATCGGTCCCAAATCTCGAACCCTGTCTTTCTTAAATTCAGTCTTCCGACTTGTTCAGGACCACGCCCATCACCGGCGGCATGCCGACGAGAAGCCGTTCGCATTCCGCCATGTCGGCGGCGGTGCCGCGGCGCCCGTCCGCCACCAGCAGCAGCGCATCGGCCAGCGGCAGCGCAGCCAGCGCCGCATCCTCGCCCAGAAGCGCGGCGGTGTCGATGATGGCGATCTCGGCCGGGTGGCTGTCGTGCAGCCGGTGCATGGCCCGGGCCAGCGCCTCGTCCTGCAGCAGCTCGGCCGCGCCCGGCTCGGCCCGCGCCGGCGCCAGAACCGCGAGGTTCGGCGCCTCGTCCACGCGCGAGACCAGCGCGTCCAGGTCGCCGCCCTCGCGCAGCGCCGCCGAGACCGCGCCGCAGCCCGGCACGCCCAGCTGGCCCGCTACCTCCGGCTGGCCGAGGTCGAGGTCGATCAGCGCCACCTGCGTATGCGGCTGGCGTGCCAGCGCCAGCGCCAGGTTCACCGCCACGAAGGTGCCGCCCGCGCCCGGCGTCACCGGCACCACGGCAAGCTTGCTCCAGCCGCGGCTGCGCATCTCGCGCAGGATGCGGGTGCGCAGCAGCGAGAATCGCTGCGCGATGATCTTGGCATGTTTCGCGTCCGAAGCGGCCAGCGCCGCCTCGCGCCGGATGAACTTGCTGGAGACATGGCCCCGCGCCGCTTCCGGCGCAGCCTGTCCTGCCGGCGTCCTGTCCGGGTCATTCCCTGTCGCAGGCGTCAAACCTGTGGCCCCTCTGCCTCTGATGAAACGGCGCCGTCCCGGGGACTGCGGCCTGCCGATGACTTTCACGGCAGCGGCATGGTAGCGTCCCGGCCATGAACGCGACAACCGAAAACACGCCCGATAACAAGAATGCGCCGCATTTCCCGGCCCGGCGCGGCGGAATCCCCATGTCGCGGCGGGCCGGCCGCCCCGGCTCCGACATCGGGGCGGGCCCGGCCCCGCGATTATCCACCCAGGACGGCCGCGACGGGCGATTCGGCCGCGGCCAGCCCGAAAGCCCGGACGCAGCCCGATGACGCCCCCCTGCTCCATCATCCTGCCCGCCCATGACGAGGCGGACTATATCGGCGCCTGTCTCGGGCACATCCTGGCCCAGGACCACCGGGGTCCGGTCGAAGTCATCGTGATCGCCAACGGCTGCAGCGACGATACCGCCGCCCGCGCCCGCGCCCAGCAGCCCGGCTTTGCCGCCCGCGGCTGGCAGCTGCGGGTCGAGGAACTGGCGCAGGGGGGCAAGATCGGCGCGCTGAACCATGGCGACACCTGCGCCGGCCCGGGGATCCGGCTGTATCTGGATGCCGATATCCGCATGGGGCCGCGGCTGCTGTCGGGGCTCGTCCGCGTGCTGGACGCGGACGAGCCGCGCTATGCCGGCGGGCGGCTGGTGGTCGCCCCGGCGCGCAGCGCCGTGTCGCGCGCCTATGCCCGGTTCTGGCAGAAGCTGCCCTTCGTGGCCCAAGGCGTCACCGGAGCGGGGCTTTTCGCGGTGAACGAGGCAGGGCGGGCGCGCTGGGGAGCATTCCCGCAGATCATCTCGGACGATACCTTCGCCCGGCTGCAATTCGCGGAAGCCGAGCGGTTCCTGGTGGACGAGCCCTATGAATGGCCGCTGGTCGAGGGCTTTTCGCCGCTGGTCCGCGTGCGCCGGCGCCAGGACATGGGCGTGGCCGAGATCGCCCGGCTGTTCCCCGACCTGCCCTCCCGGCAGGGCCATGTCCGCCCCGGCAAGGGCGAACTGCTGCGCCTTGCCGCCGCAGATCCGCTGGGCTTCGCGACCTATGCCGCCGTCGCACTGGCGGTCCGCATGGGGCGCAACCGCCAGGAATGGGCGCGCGGGCGCTAGTCGGCCGCGAAGTCCCGCATCACCTGCCAGGCAAGCTGCTGCAGCACGGCGGCCTGCTCCTTCGGCACTTCGGGATAGGGGCCGCCGCCGCCGGGGATCCGGTTCGTCAGCCCCACCGGGCTCTGGCCGGTCAACGTCGCGTAATGGATCATCGCGATGAAATAGAAGCCTCCCGCCTCGGTCGGATGGATGTCGTCGCGGAAAAAGTCGCGGATCGAGCGGGCGCCGGGCACCTTGCCGGCCTCGATGGCATCATGCAGCCGCAACATGCCCAGGCCGGCCGGGATCAGCCGCATCGGCTCCCCTCCCTCCGGCAGGTCCTCGTTCACCCGATCGGCGATCGCCTGCCATAGCGGCAGGTCCGCCAGGATGCGGTCGCGCCAGGGCCGCGTCGAGCCCGGCTCGATATGGTCCCAGGTCTGGTAGAGATAGGGCTTCACATCCGGGTTCGACTGCCGCGCCAGCGCCACCCATTTCGCGGCATAGCCGGCGCTGTCGTGATAATCCATCGCCGGGGCCAGCGGCACGCGCTCGGTGATGATGAGCGCGCCGACCGCGTGATTCGGCAGCCATTCGCGCCCGTTCACCCCTTGGGCGTGCCGCGCCTCCGTCCATTGGATCTCCAGCGGGGCGCCGTTGATGATCTGCATCTCGACGGATTCGTGCAGCAGATTCTGCATCATGCCGGGAACCGTGGGGCTGACGAGGCTGTGGCCGATGTAGAAAGCCGAGACGCCCTCAATTAAAAATTGCAAAAACCCCGCCATATTAACAACCCTCGATTGTGAATTACCTGCCTGCGCGCCGTTATCGCAGAATTGCCCCAAGACCGCAATTCAACCGGCAGTTGCTAATATCGGCTCAAGACAACCAATTGCTTGCCCAAAGACCGCGGCGATCACGGATTCTCACATCATGTTTACCTAGGGTAAGGGCCGCGCAGCCCTCCGGTTCTTTCAGATAAGTCATTGTTTTAAAATGAACCTATACTTTTCGTCAGTGCCTCAATTCGTTCTAGTTTTATTCAAATGCACGGCTATACTGCGCCAGTAGTGATTAGGACAGGTTTTCAAAATGCGGCACACCACGGATTTTGATATCGAGACGATCGGCTCGGTGCTGCAATCGGACCCCGGCGGAACCATCGGCGAACCCATGGGGGTCCGATCTTTTTATGCCCGCTTTCTCAAGCGTCCCCTGGACATTGCGGCCGTTGTTCTGGCCGCACCGATTGTCCTGCCGGTGGTGATGATCCTTGCCATCGTCATCCTGTGCAATGGGGAAAAGCCCTTCTATACCCAACTGCGGGTCGGGCGCTCGGGCCGCAACTTCCGGCTGTGGAAGCTCCGCACCATGGTCGAGGATGCCGACAAGCGCCTGGCCGAATATCTGGCCGCGAACCCCGAGGCCAAGACCGAATGGGATCTGACCCAGAAGCTGAAGAACGATCCGCGCATCACCTCGACCGGCCGCTTCCTGCGCAAGACCTCTCTGGACGAGCTGCCGCAACTGTGGAACGTGCTGCGCGGCGACATGAGCATCGTCGGTCCGCGGCCGATGATGATCGAGCAGGCGCAGCTTTATCCCGGGGCGGATTATTATCACCTGCGGCCGGGCGTGACCGGGCTCTGGCAGATCTCGGACCGCAACGACAGCACCTTCGCGGCCCGCGCCACCTTCGACGCCCGCTATGCCGGAGAGCTCAGCCTTGCCGGGGATGTGACCATCATCGCCAAGACGGTGGGCGTGGTCCTGCGCTGCACCGGCTACTGAGCGGTCCGGCCGGTCTCGGCCTCATGCCGCTCGATGCATCTGAGGCGCCGCCATGCGACGAAAAGCGTGGCGGCGGTTCCACTGACGGAGTAAACCAGCAGGGCAGTCCAGAGCGACAGATCAAAGGCCACAGCCCCGATCACCGCGCTGGCCAGCGCAACTGCAACGCCAATGGTCAAGATGCCGGTCAGAGGTGCTCTCCTCAAAATGCACAGGTCCTTGGATCAATAGTGCCAAAGAAAAAACGAATCGCTAGACAAACTTTAGTGCCGCATTCCCTCTTACTGCATATCCGCTCATTCTTAAGCAAAAATCAGCGCAATCCAGCCTGCATGGTGTTTGAATACCGCGACAGTTGAGCATTTTCCTTTGAATTGGAGCCTGCCGCCTTGCGAATCGGCTATTTGGTCAATACCTATCCCCGCCCCTCGCACAGCTTCATCCGGCGCGAGATCGCGGCCCTGGAGGCGCAGGGCCTGCAGGTGCAACGATTCGCCATGCGCGGCGATCCGGCCGCATTGACCGATCCCGCCGACCGCGCCGAGCATGCCCGGACCGAGCGGGTGCTTGAGGCCGGGGGCAAGCGGCTCCTCGCCGGACTTGCGCGGCAAGCTCTGGAAAATCCTGCGCGATTCTTCCGCGCCATGCGCCTGGCGCGGCGGCGGGCGCGGGCCGGGGAATCCAGCCTGGCGCGGCAGATCATCTATCTGGCCGAGGGTGCCCATGTCGCCGCCCGGGCCAAGGCGCTGGGGCTTGCGCATATCCACGCGCATTTCGGCACGAACTCGGCCCGGGTCGCGGCCTATGCCCGCTTGCTGGGCGGCCCGCGCTTCAGCTTTACCGTCCACGGCCCAGAGGAATTCGACAATAGCCTGGCCCTGGACCTGGGCGGCAAGCTGGCGCTGGCGGAGTTCTGCATTGCGGTCAGCAGCTATGGCCGCTCGCAAATCTTCCGCTGGTCGGCCGCTGAAGATTGGGAAAAGGTGCATGTGGTGCATTGCGGGCTTGATCTGCCCCGCTGGGCAGAGCCTTCGCCGCTCCCCCCGGGCGCGCTTCACATGGTCGCGGTCGGACGTTTCGCCGAGCAGAAGGGATTCGGCCTGCTGATCCGCGCCTTCGCCCTGGCCTGGCGGCGCAATCCCGCGCTGCGCCTGTCGCTGGTCGGCGACGGCGAGCTGCGCCCGCAAATCGAGGCGCTGATCGCGGCCGAGGGCATGGGCGAGGCCGTCCGCCTGCTCGGCTGGCAGGACGAGGCCGGCGTCCGCGCCGCCATGGATGCCGCCCATGCGCTGGTCACCCCCAGCTTCGCCGAGGGCCTGCCGGTGGTCATCATGGAGGCTATGGCCTGCGCCCGCCCGGTGATCGCCACCTATATCGCCGGCATCCCCGAACTGGTCCGCCCCGGACAAGAGGGTTGGCTGGTCCCCGCCGGCGATGCCGAGGCCCTGGCCGAAACCATGCTGCAAGCCGCTGAAACCGACCACGCCACGCTGGAACGCATGGGCGCCTCGGCCCGCGCCCGCGTCACGGAACGCCACGACATCCGCGAATCCGCCCGGCGTCTGGCGGCGTTGTTCAGCCGCGCCACAGGCTGAGCGCCAGCCAATAGCCCGCCGCCTGCCCCCAGCGCCCGCCAATCAGCCGGTCGCCCATGCAGGCGCGGAACCGCTGCGCATCGATCACCGCCGGGACCGCCCGGAAGTCCAGCATCCGCCCGGTCAGCGGATATTGCGCCTTGAACATCGCCTCCTTGGCGCAAAAGGCCAGCAAGGCATCCCCGGCCCCGTTCAGGCGAAAGGGCATGATGGTCTCGGCCAGACCTTCCGGAAGGGCGCGGTCGCAAGGCTCCAGATCGACGCCGACGCTTGCCCCGCCGGGTGGGGCGGCGATGGCGATGCAGTAATCGCCGCCATGCGACAGGCTGGCGCGGATGCCCGGCGGCAGGTCCGGCCGGCGGTCGGAACGCGCCGGGATGGGCCGATCCGCCGGCAGGTCATGCCCGGCCTGCCGGATCGCCGCGCGCAGCGCCATGCGCCCCAAGGCGAACTCGCGCCGCCGCTTCGGGACGGCGCGGGCGATAGCCCCCGCCTCCTCGGGCAAAAGCGGCGCGGGCTCGGCCGTCAGCGGCAGCACCGCGCAGCCATGACCCGCGGGCAGCAGGCGGCGGGCCAGCGCCTCGAGCGCCTCGGCGCCGCTCACCGCCCGCCGCGCAATTGCGCCCGCAAGGCCCGGCGCCGGGCCATGGCATCGTCACCGGCCCCGACCGGCTCGGGCTCGGGGCGCACAGGTGCCACAGGGGCCGACACCGCCACCGCCGGAGCGACATTGTTCGCCGGCGCCAGCGCGGCGACGTGCTTCAGGAAATCCGCCATGACCGGGAAGCGGAAGATATCCGTCACCCCCAGCCGCGGCAGCGCCAGCCGGTCCCGCATGGTCCGGTGCAGCTGGATCGCCAGCAGCGAATGCCCACCCAAGGCGAAGAAGTTGTCGCGCGGGCCGATCTGCTCGACGCCCAGCACCTCGGACCACAGCGCCTGCACCGCCTGCGCCAGATCCTCGGTCGGGGCGTTGGCGGCGACAGCAGTGGTGGCCTCGACGGTCGGCGCCGTCACCGGAGCGGAGGCGACAGCCCCCGGCACCGGCAGATGCTTGCGGTCGATCTTGCGGTTCGGGGTCAGCGGCATCTTTTCCAGCCGCACGATCCGGCCGGGCACCATATGCGCCGGCAGATGCGCCAGCAGCGCCTCGCGCAGCCCCTTCTCGCACAACTCGCCCGCGCCGGTGACATAGGCCACCAGCCGCTTGTCGCCGGGGGCATCCTCGCGCACCAGCGCCACCGCCTCGCGCACGCCGGGCTGGGCGGCCAGCTGCGCCTCGATCTCGCCCAGCTCGATGCGGAAGCCGCGCAGCTTCACCTGGTGGTCGGCGCGGCCGATATAGTCGAGGCAGCCATCCTCGCGCCAGCGCACCAGATCGCCTGTGCGATACATGCGCGCGCCCCAAGGCGCGCCGCGATCCGCGGGCACGAAGGGATCGGGACGGAAAGCCGCCGCAGTCAGGTCCTCGCGCCGCCAATAGCCGCGGGTCACACCATGGCCGCCGATCCAAAGCTCGCCCTGCGCGCCGGGGGGGACCGGCACACCGTCGGCGTCCAGCACGTAAAGCTGGGTATTGGCGATCGGCCGGCCCAGCGTCACCTCGGCCGCATCGGTCATGTCGGCCACCGTGGACCAGATCGTCGTCTCGGTCGGGCCGTACATGTTCAGCACCCGCGCCCGCGTGGCCGCCTTGATTTCGGCCAGCAGCGAGGGCGGCAGCGCCTCGCCCCCCACCATCACGCATGTCAGCCCGGCCATCGCCGCCGCCACCTGCGGGTCCGAGACCAGGATGCGCGCCATGCTGGGCGTGCATTGCAGATGCGTGACCTTCCAGCGCCGGATCTGCGCCGCGATCGAGAAATCGCCGTCCTCGGGTTCCTCGCCATGCGGGTTCACCTCGGCCCGCAGCCGCGCCAGCAGCGGGAAGCCGGCCATGACCTGCTCGGGCGCGATGCCGTAGTCGATCAGGCAGGCGATCTCGCCCACGCCGATGGCCTTCAGCTGCTCGACCCGGGCGATGCCGTCCTCGATGGAGCCGAAAAGGCCGGAATCCTCGAAATAGCGCAGGAAAGCGAATTCCAGGATGCCGTCCAGCTCTTCCTCGGAGAGCGAGCCGAGGTCGATGGCCATCGGGTTGGTCATGCCCGCCGGGCGGCGGAAGGCCGGGAAATCCCAGGCATATTGCTTGACCAGCGCCGCGGCGCTTTTCAGGTAGTTCTTCATCGGCTCGCGGGCGATCTCGCGCGCCGTCTCGCGATCCTCGGCCAGGCAGGTATGCAGCATCAGCGTGACGGTGAAGCGCGCCGGGTCATGGCCGGCCTCGCGCAGCGCGGCGTGGTAATCCTTGATCCGCGCCGCGACCGTGTCGATGCTTTGCCCCAGCAGATGGGTCAGCACGTTCATGCCCAGCCGCCCCGCCTCGACCCAGGTTTCCGGGTTGCCGGCGACGGTCATCCACAGCGGCAGCTCCTTCTGCACCGGACGCGGCTGCGTCACCACGCCGAACAGGCTGCCGTCCTTGCGCGGGAACTCGACCGCCTCGCCGCGCCACAGCCGGCGCAGCTGGTCGATCCCCTGGGCCAGCGCGGTCTTATTGTTCGGCGGGGCGTTTTCCGGGCGCAGCACGAAATCGTCCGGCTGCCAGCCCGAGGCGATGGCCAGCCCCGCCCGGCCCGAGGTCAGGTTGTCGATCACCGCCCATTCCTCGGCCACCCGGGCCGGGTGATGCAAAGGCAGCACGCAGCTGCCGGCGCGAACCGAGATGTTCTTCGTCACCGCCGCCACCGCCGCGCCCGAAACCGCCGGGTTCGGATAGGGGCCGCCGAAGGCGTGGAAATGCCGTTCCGGCGTATAGACGGCGACGAAGCCGTTCTGGTCGGCAAAGCGCGCGCCTTCCAGCAGCAGCTGGTATTTCTTTGGGCCGGGGCCGTCGTCATTGCCCCAGTAGAACAGGCTGAAATCCATGCCGCCGGATGGCTCGCGGCGCGGCTGCGCCGGCGTCGAGGAGACGGCGAGCCGCGATTCCTCGCCCGCGATCACCAGTTTCAGGCCCCGCGCCAGCGACCAGAAGATCTCCAGCACCGAGATGTCGAAGGAAAGACTCGTGACCGCCAGCCAGGCATCGCCCTCGGCATGCGGGATCACCGCGTCCATGCCGGCGAAGAAATTGGCGACATTGCGATGCTCGACCATCACCCCCTTGGGACGGCCGGTCGAGCCCGAGGTATAGATCAGATGGGCAAGGTTTTCCGGTCCGACGGCGCTGACCGGGGCCGCGACCAGGCCATGCGGCAGGTCGGACGGGATGGTCACAACCTGCGCGCCATGCGCAGGCAGCCTCTCGGCCAGACCGTCCTGGACCAGCACCACCCGGGCGCCGGAATCCTCGATGTAAAGCTCGATGCGATCGGCGGGGTAGTCCGGGTCCAGCGGCACATAGGCGCCGCCGGCCTTCCAGATCGCCAGCGCGCCGATCACCAGCTCGGGCGAGCGTTTCGCGAACAGGCCCACCGGCTGATCCGGGCCGACGCCCATCGCCACCAGCTTTTCGGCCAGCGCGTTGGCGGCGCGATCCAGCTGGCTGCGGGTCAGGCGGTGATCCTCGAAGGCCAGCGCCACCGCATCGGGGTTCTCGGCAGCCTTTTCCGCGATCAGCTCGTGAATGCAGGCCAGCCGCACATCCAGCTGCGTGGCATTGCGGCCGACCAGCAGTTCCTCGCGCTCGGCCGCGTCCATCAGGGGGATGTCGCGCAGCGCCGTAGAGCCGGGCAGCGCCAGCCCGCCGTCCAGCGCCCGGGCCAGCCGCTGCGCCTGCGCCGGCGTGACGCGGGCCGGGTCGTGGTCCAGCCAGGCGCCGTCCCCGGTCAGGATCACGGTCAGCGCCGCGCCCTTGACCGGGCCGCGGGCATCGAGGCTGATCGCCAGATCCGGCAGCGCCATGTCGCGCAGCTCGGGCGCGCGGTGCAGCAGGTCGGCCATGAAAAAGCCGCGCTTCGCCTGATCGGCGATCTGCGCCGCCAGCGCCTGCCCCAGATCGGCCAGGGTCCGGTCGCTGCGTGCCTCGACCACCAGCGGCTGCCAGTCGGCGACGATCCCCGCCGCCTCGGGCTGGCCTTGCGGCCGCAGCGCCAGATCGAACTCGGCCTGTCCGGCCAGCCGCGCCAGCAGCGCCGCGGCCAGCGCGATGCGTTCGGGCGCGGCGCCGGGCAGCAGCGGCAGGCGCTGCGTCGCGCCCGAGCCCTCGCCCGGCAGCACCGCCGGGTTCATCCGCGCCAGACGGCCCCGCCAGAAGCCGTCATGCTTGGCGGCCTGCGCGGCCAGATCACTCAGCCGCGCGCGCTCCTCGGCGGCCAGCGCCGGGATCACCGCGCCAAGCGGAGGCAGCTCGCCGCGAAAGACCAGCCGGATCGCCGCATCCGCGGCGGCGACGGTGGCGATATCGCCGTGATGGGCCAGCACGGTGCCCGGCGCGGCGCTGGCCGGCTCGGTCCCGGCCGAGGCGGTCACCGCCAGCACCCGGCCATCGGCCAGCCGGACCTTGGCTTCGGCCAGCGGGTTCCAGTAGCCGCCATGGTCGAGCCCGCGCACCAGCGCGCAGATGCGCCCCGCCGGCTGGGAGAAGTCGATCAGGCCCGCGGCCTCGGGGCGCTTGTCGCGGCCGACATAGCTGCGCTGCGACAGGTCCTGTTTCACCCGCTGCGGGCCGGCACCCTCAAGCTGAGCCACCACCTCGGCAAAGCTTTCCGCCCCGCGGGCGAAGCAGCGGGCGTTCAGGGTCAGGGCGGTGTCGTCGGGGCGGATCTCGAACAGGGTCTGGGACAAGATGTCGCCCTCGTCCACGCCGCCTTCGATCATGTGCCAGGTGACGCCGTGCTGCGCCTCGCCGCCGATGATCGCCCAGACCGGAGCGTTCAGCCCCGCCAGCCGCGGCAGCGGCCCGTCGTGGAAGTTGATCGCGCCCAGCCGGCCGCGCGCCAGCATCTCGGGGCGCAGGATCGACAGGTTGGCGACGCTGAACAGCCAGTCGGCAGGCGGCGCATCGGGGGCCATCGGCGCGTCCTGATCCTCGACCGCAAGACCGGCGCCCTGCGCCCAGTCGCGCAGGTCGGGATTGCGCGTCACCACCGCATGGATGCGATGCCCGCGCGCCAGCAGCGTCTCGGCCGCGTGGCGCAAGAGAGATTCGTTACCCACCAGAATCGCGGAAAATTGCGTCATGGCTTACCCTTTTCAACATGAACGGGCTTTGGTTGTGAACGAAAGGCGTGGCGCGCCAGATGCGCCAGATGGCCCGGCGGCCCGTCCGGCTTGCGCCCCGACAGAAGGCAGCGCAGGCGGAACAGGCCCGCGCCCCCCAGATGCGCGACCGTGGCCCAAAGCGCGCCCAGACGCCCATGATGTTTTTCGAAATAGCGGCGCCGGGAATCGTACCAGTAATCCGGCGCGCGCTTCCATTCCTTCATGCCGGTGCTGACCGAACCGATATGCAGCACCAGGCTTTCGACGACGTAATGGGTCTGCCAGCCCGCCAGCGCGGCGCGGCGGCACAGGTCGGTCTCCTCGTAGTAAAGGAAGAAGCCCTCGTCGAAGAGACCGATTCGATCCAGCACATCCATGCGGATCATCATCGACGCCCCGGCCGACCAGTCCACGCGACCCGATGCCTCGGGCTGCGGCAGCGCCACGATGCGCCGCCGCAGCAGGCGCGAGATCGGGCCGGTGCGGCATTCCGATTCGAACTCGCCCAGCGCGGTGGGAAAGCGGAAGGCGGTGCTGTGCGGCACGTCGTCGGTGCCGCGCAGGCGCGAACAGGCGATCCCGGCCTGCGGATGCGCAGCCAGATAATCGACCAGCGCCCGGATCGCACCGGGCTGCGGAATCGCGTCGGAATTCAGCAGATAGACCAGATCGGCGCGGCGCCCGTCCGGCAGGCCCTGGCGGATGCCGTGATTGTTGCCGGCGCCATAGCCGCCGTTCCAGCCCGATTGCACCACCGCGACGCGATCCGAGGGCCAGCCGCGCGCCCGCACCCCAGCCTGCATCGCCTCGTAGCTGCCATCGCCGGAATCGTTGTCCACGATGGTCAGCCCGCCGTCGATGCCCTGCATTTCGCGCAATGCGGCCTCGGCGGCCTGCAAGGACATCTCTGGCGTGCGCCAGTTGAGCACGATGACATGCACGCTGGCCGTGGTCGGATTCTGGGTCATGGTCACTCCGCCGCCTTGATCCCGGCCGGGGCGTCCATCTCGGCATCGGCCTCGCGCAGGATTTCGCGCAGGACCGAAGACAGGCGGCGCACATTCGGCTCCAGCACCATCGAATCGTGATCGCCCGGCACTTCGATCACCCGCAGATTGGGCATCCAGGGCGACCAGCCATTGTCCTCGATGACGTAATCCCGGCCGGAATTGATCCAGCGCCCGCCGGTCACCTTCCAGCGCCGGTCGAGCGGCGGCCGGAACATCGCCACCGGCCCGTCCCAGACCGAAAGCCGCATCTTCGGCAGCGCCGCGAGGAAGGCGGCCTCGATGGCCAGGTCGTGGAAGGCGCCGGTTGCCTCGGCCGAAACCTCGGCCTCGACCGCCTTGGCCTTGCTGCGGCGCTGGAATTCATAGGCCACGCGGTCGCGCAGCCATTTCCAGACGAAGCCCGGCCCGCCCTCGCGCAGCTCGCCCAGGCGGATCGCCAGCCGGTCCTTGCGGCTGACCGGCTCGCGCAGCGGCAGCGGCGTGTCGAGCATGACCAGCATCGCCACCTCCTCGCCCGCCGCGCGCAACTGCCGCGCCATCTCATAGGCGGTCAGCCCGCCGCCCGAGAAACCGCCGATCAGATAGGGGCCGGCCGGCTGAATCTGGCGCAGTTCCTCGATATAGTCGCGGGCGGCTTCGGTGAAATCCTCATGCGGCTTGTCGTCGCCCAAGAGGCCGCGCGCCTGGATGCCCCAGAAACGGCGGTCCGGCCCCAGCCGCTGCGCCAGCTGCCGCAGGTTCATGATATTGCCGAACATGCCGGCGACCATGAAGAAGGGCGTGCCCTCGCCCCGCCCGCCCATATCGACGAGGAAGCGGAAGCGCGGCCGGGCCGAAACCGGCAGCTCGCGCACGTTGTCGGGCGAGACCAGCTCGCGCGGGCCGGTGCGCTCCTCGACCAGTGCGGCCAATTCGGCGATGGTTGGCGCCTCAAACAGGGTCGAGATCGGCAGGTCCACGCCGAAAGCCTTGCGCAGCTGGCCGAACATGCGCACCGCGATCAGCGAATGGCCGCCAAGGTCGAAGAAGCTGTCGGCGGCGCCGACCTGGGCGATGCCCAGGAGCTCGGACCAGATCGCCGCCAGTTCCGCCTGGATGCCCGGCGCCGGTTCGACGAAATCGCTGTCGAGGTCGGGGCGCTCGAAGCCGCCCTCGGCGGGCGCGGCATCCTCGACCACCCCCGCCTCGGCAATCAGCGCCGGCAGGTCCAGCGACGAGACATAGACCTGAGAAAGCCCGGTCGAGATGGCGCGGCTGAGCATCGCCGGGCCGATGGCGGCCGGGATGCCCTGGCTGATATTGTGATGCAAGCGCCGCTCGGCCGGGGACAGGCTGCGCGCCGGCTGCACCCGCGCCTGCGGCGTGGCGGAAATCGCCGCCGCCAGCTTGCGCAGGGCGAAGCCCTTGATCTCGGCGCAGACCGTGCCGTCCGCCGCGGCCAGCGTGATGTCGAATTGCGCCATGCCCTGCGCGTCGCTGTTGTCGCCGGCATTGCGGATGTGGCTGATGACCTGCGCCGGCAAGGGCGCATAAAGCCGAATCGCGCGATAGCCCATCGGCACCCAGAGATTGCCGGGCGTCCAGCCCTTGATCAATTCCATCGCCCAGCCGGTGGCGATGTCCAGAAGCGCCGGATGCGTCAGCCATTCCCCGGCCTCGGCGGCATATTCCGGCGGCAGCGACAGTTCCGCCACCCCCTCGTCGCCGGCAATGCGATAGCGGCGCAGCACCTGCCAGCGCGGGCCGAACACCATCTGGCCTTCCTGCGCCGAGGCGATCGCCGCGCCCTGTCCGTCCCGGTCCCAGCCGCCGGCGATCCGCAGCGCCTCGGGCGCCGCCTCGTGCAGGCCGGCGACCAGGGCCGAGACGTTCGGCTCTCCCTGCGGGTCGTCGAGGATCTCGACGCGCATCGCATCGCCTTCGGGCAGGACGCGGGTGCTGACCAGCGCGGTATCGGAAACCAGCACCGGGCGGCGGAATTCCAGGTCGCGGATCACCAGCGGCAGGCTCAGCCCGCATTCCAGCGCGGCTTCCGAGATCAGCTCGATCCAGCCGGTTCCGGGCATCAGCGCCTGGCCTTGCGCGGTCTTGTGGCCGCCGATGATCCAGTCCTGCATCTTCAGCGCGGTGCGGAACTCGCGCCCGCCTGGCATGGGCAGGCTTTCGTCCAAGAGCGGCCGGCCCTGCGGCACGGCGACGGCGGACGCGGTGTCCAGCCCCATGGCCCGCGCCGCCATGCCGGCATCGGCCCAGACGCCCCAGTTGACCGCGACCACCCGGCCCAGCGCCTGCGGCGCGCTGCGCGCCACCGCGTTCAGATATTCGTTGGCGGCGACGTAATCCGCCTGCCCCGCCGGCGCGATCACCGAGGAGGTCGAGGAGAACAGCACCGTCAGCTTGGCGGGATTGTCCGCCAGCGCCTCGATCAGCGCGCGGGTGCCCAACAGCTTCGGCGCCAGCACGTCCCAGGCATCGTCGTCGGTCTTGGCGGCGATCAGGCTGTCGCGGATCACACCGGCGGCATGCAGCACCACGTCGAGGCTGCCGAAACGCGCCTTGGTCTCGGCCACGGCGCGGGCCATGTCCTCGGGGCTGGTCACGTCAGCGCGGATCGCCAGCACCTCGGCCCCCAGCGATTCCAGCTGGCGGACCGAGGCGGTGACGGCGGGCGAATCCACCCGGCCGCGCGTGGTCAGCGCCAGTTTCGCGCCGCCGCGCTGCGCCAGCTCGCGGGCGATGGCCTGGCCGATGCCGCCGAAGCCGCCGGTGATCAGGCAGGCCGCGCCCTGCGGGATGGCGGCCATGCCGTCATCGGCCAGCGCAACCTTTTCAAGGCTTTGCTCAAAGCGGCGCCCGTCGCGCCATGCGGCGACGGCGGCGCCCGAAGGGGCCAGCGCCTCCTCCAGCAGGTTGGCGGCCAGCGCGTCCAGGCCGCCCTTCGCCGGCAGGCGGATGTCCACCAGACGGGCCGAGACGTTCGGCATCTCATGCGGCATGACGCGGATCGGCCCTGCTGCCGTGGCCTTTTCCGGCACCGGCGCCGGTTCTTCGGCGACGCGCAGCGCGTCGTTGCAGACCGCGATCACCTCCAGCTTCGCGTCGGGCAGTTCGGCGCCGATGGCCTGCGCCAGATGCAGCAGGCCGAAGAAGCCGCGTTCCAGCTGGCTGTTGAGCAGGCTGGAGCCGGGGCGGAACTTCGCCCCCTGCGTCACCGACCAGAGATGCAGGATGCGGTCGGGCACCATCTCCTGCCCGGCCAGTGCGGCCAGCAGCATCTCATAGCCCTCGCGGTCGGATTCGACCGGCAGCAGGAAGCGACCGTCGCCACCCGCAACCGTCTTGTCGGCGAAGGTATCGCCCACCTCGACCACCGCGACGCGCTGGCCGCGGGCCCGCAGCCCCTCGGACACGCGCTCGGCAAGGCCCAGATCGTCGGCAAAGACCAGCCAGTTCCGCTGGCCCCGCGCGACCGGCCCCTGCGGCCCGATCTCGATATTCGGCGAGGCCAGCTTCCAGGCCGGGCGCCAGCCCCATTCCGCCGGCTCCTCGATCCGCGCCAGTTCTTCGGCAGTCTCCGCCGCGGCATTGGCCGAACGCTCGATGAAATAGCGCTTGCGCTGGAAGGCATAGCCCGGCAGCGACAGGCGCCGGCGCCGGGCACCGCCCCAGACCTGATCCCAGTCGATCTGCCCGCCGCAGGCCCAGAACCGCGCCAGCGCAGCCATGAAATAGCTGTCATCGCCGGTGGCATGGTCGCGGTGGCGCAGGGTCGAGATCACCTGGTTGGCGGCGACCGCCGGATGCGCCTTGGTCATGGCCTGCATGGCCCGGCCCGGCCCGACCTCGACGAACACCCGCCCCGGCACCTGCGCCAGATGCGCGATGCCGTCGGCAAAGCGCACGGTGCCGCGCAGATGCGCGACCCAGTAGTCGGGACTGGTCGCCTCGGCCGCGGTCAAGGGCTGGCCCGAGCGGTTCGAGATGATCGGGATCTGCGGCGCGTTCAGCCGGATCGAGGCGAGATAGGCGCGGAATTCGCCCAGCACCGGCTCCAGCAGCCGCGAATGCGCGGCGATGGAGATGGCGATGCGCTGGCATTCCACCTCTTGCGCCGCCATGCGCGCGGCAAAGCGGTCCAGCGCCGCATCGGGCCCCGAGACCACCGACAGGCCCGGCCCGTTCACCGCCGCCAGGTCCAGTTCCAGCGCCTCAAGCTCGGCGGCGAACTCCTCGGGCGGCAGCGGCACCGACAGCATGCCGCCCGCCGGCACCCGGTCCATCAGCAGCCCGCGCAGGCGCACCAGGCCGATGCAATCCTCGAAGCTCATCACCCCGGCGATGCAGGCGGCGGTGTTCTCGCCCATGGAATGGCCGATCAGCGCCGCGGGCGTCACACCCCAGCTGATCCACAGCTGCGCCAGCGCGTATTCGGTGATCATCAGCAGCGGCAGTTGCAGCGAGGGCTGCAGAAGCCGCCGGTCGGCCTCGGCCTCCTGCCCCGGTTCGGGCAACCAGAGCGCGCGCAGGTCGGTGCCATGAGCCTGCGCCACGTGGTCGAGGCCGCGGTCCATCCATTCGCGGAACACCGGCTCGGTCTGGTAGAGCCCGCGCGCCATGCCGGCATATTGCGCGCCGCCGCCGGGCAGCATGAACACCGCCTCGGCCGGATCGCCCACCGGCTGGTGATCGAAGACCAGCAGCGGATCGGGCTCGGCCAGAAGCCGCGCCGCCTCGGCCGCCGTCTCGGCCACCAGCACGCGGCGGCGGTCGAACTGCCGCCGGCCCTGGGTCAGGGTAAAGGACAGGTCGGCCATGTCCACGCCCGGATTGGCCTGCAGCCAGCCCGCCAGCGCCGCCGAATTGGCATCCAGCGCCGCCTTGCTGCGGCCCGACACGGCGATGATGTGGAAAGGCCAGTCGGACTCGCCCGAAGCCTCGGCCGCCGGCGGCTGCTCAAGGATCACATGCGCATTGGTGCCGCCGACGCCCAGCGAGTTCACCCCGGCGCGGCGCGGCCCCGGCACCGGCCAGTCCGACAGCCGGTCGTTGACCTGGAACGGCCCGCCCTCGAAGTCGATGGCGGGGTTGGGCGCTTCGTAGTTCAGGCTGGGTGGGATCTTGCCGTGATGCACCGCCAGGGCCGATTTGATCAGCCCGGCGCTGCCCGCCGCGGTGTCCAGATGGCCGATATTGGTCTTGACCGAGCCGATGCGGCACGGCCCCTGCCGCCCCCCTTCCGAGACGCGCGCATAGGCCTGGTTCAGCGCCGCCACCTCGATCGGGTCGCCCAGCGCGGTGCCGGTGCCGTGGCATTCGACATAGCCGATGCTGTCCGAGGAGACCCCGGCCATCACCAGCGCCTCGGCCACCGCCTGCGCCTGGCCCTCGACGCTGGGGGCCAGGTAGCCGGCCTTGGCGGCGCCGTCATTGTTGATGGCCGAGCCCTTGATGACCGCCCAGATGTGGTCGCCGTCGGCCAGCGCATCACGCAGCCGGCGCAGCGCCACCACCGCCGCGCCGCTGCCGAACACCGTGCCCTGCGCGCGATGGTCGAAAGCATGGCAATGGCCGTCGGGCGACAGGATCTCGTTCTCCTTGTAGAGATAGCCCAGGCCATGCGGCAGCTCGATGGTCACGCCGCCGGCCAGCGCCATGTCGCATTCGCCCGATTGCAGCGACTGGCAGGCCATGTGGATCGCCACCAGCGAGGTCGAGCAGGCCGTCTGCACGTTGACCGACGGCCCCTTCAGGTCGAAGACATGGCTGACGCGGGTAGACAGGAAGTCCTTGTCGTTGCCGGTATGGCGCAGCAGGAAATGCCCGACGCCATCGACCAGATCGCGGTTCGAGCAGACGTTCCAGTAGTAATAGCTGCCCGCGCCGCAGCCGGCCCAGACGCCGATATTGCCGGCGAAACGCTCGGGCACATGCGCGGCATCCTCCAGCGCGTGCCAGCAGGTTTCCAGGAACTTGCGGTGCTGCGGGTCCATGATCGCCGCTTCCTTGGGCGAAAGCCCGAAGAATTCGGCATCGAATTCGTCGAACTGGTCCAGCACCGCTGCCGAGGCGACATAGCTCGGGTCCGAGAGCCGTGCCCGCGACTCGCCCCGCGCCAGCAGTTCGGCCTGCGGGACGCGCTGGATCGATTCGACCCCACGGCACAGGTTGTCCCAGTATTCAGCGACGCCCGCGGCCCCGGGCAGCTGGGCCGCCATGCCGACGATCGCGATATCGGTGTCCTCAACGACGGTCTTGTCGAAGGCCATGGCGATGCCTCTTTCAACTCGTGGAATGCCCTTGTGGGCGGCAATGACTTAACAACTGGCGCGCGTGTCCGGCATAGCGAATCCGGCGCCCGGCACCAACCTATAAAACCGTCTGGATGCCTGCCTTTTTAGGCAGAATCCGCTCGGCAGCCGGGGAATCGCCCGCCTCTGCGACCCCCTGCCGCAGGCGGTGGGCATTGCCCAGCAGCGCGCCGGCCGTCAGCCAGCTCAGCGGGGTCAGCGTGGCGTTCGGGATCAGGTCCAGCAGATTCATCGCCAGCATCAGCGACAGGGTCCCCAGCACCACCAGCTCGCGCTCGCGCGGGGGGCGGCGGCCGCCGGGCATCGCCCGCAGCAGGGCGAAGATCGGCGTCAGGAGCAGCAGGAAATAGGCCATGTAGCCGAAGATGCCGCGCGCGCCCACCCAGATCACCCATTGCCCGTCCGGGATCGAGGCCAGCCGGCCGCTATAGGGATCGTAGAACAGCGGCCGGCCCCAGCCGCCCCAGCCGAACAGCGGCCGCTCCATGGCGCGCTCCAGCAGCGCCTCTTCGTTCATGAGCCGGAATTCCAGCGACCGTCCCCGCTCGGGCGAAACGGACATGGCCGTGTCCACGATGCCCTGCAGCGGCATCCAGGAGGTGGTGCGCAGCGTCGGATAGGCAAAGGCGACGCTGGCGACCAGGGCGGCCACCAGCACCATCATGCGCGGCCGCGCGAAGGCCACCAGCGGCGCCGCCATGAAGGCCTGCATCAGCGCGCCGGCCGATTTGCACAGCACCACCACGCAGCCCAGATAGGCCGCGATCAGCAGGTTGCGCCGCGTGCGGTCGTTGCGCGCGATGGCGATGGCCGACAGGAAGGCGGTCATGGTCATCAGCGCCACCCAGAGCGGATGTTCCAGGAACACGATGGGCCGATAGCCGCCGTAACGGATGGTCTGGATGAAATCGTGCTGGAAATAGCCATAGACCCAGACATTGATCTGCGGGCTCAGCCGCAGCTCGATCAGCATCGGGACAGTATAGCACAGCACCCCCAGCACCAGGCAGCGGATCCAGAGCTCGGCCCCCTTGGCGTTCCACAACAGCCTGTAGCCCAGAAGAAAGGGCAGCAGCTGGATCAGCTGCAGGATCAGGTCGGCAAAGCCCTGGCTGATCGACATGGCCGGGCGATAGTTGACGCCGTCGATCAGCGGATCGGGATTGGTCACCGCCGTCATGATGGGCGAGACGCAGTTCATCGCCAGAAGCAGCATCACCCACGGGCCCAGCGGCGGCGGCGCCGGCTCGTCCCGGGCGCGGTCCTTGGTGACGAAATAGACCATGGCGGCGGCGGCCAGGGCCGGGATCATGTGCTTGTTCAGGCCGGGAAAGGCGGGCAGGTCGATCTCGACCAGCTGCGGCAAGAGCAGATAGCCGGCAAAGATCGACCAGATCAGCGCCCGCGCCCGCTCCATGCGCTGGAACAGCACCGCGACCACCAGCGGCCAGGTCAACAGCACCAGAAAGGCCAATACGGGCATGGCCCTGACTCCCGTCTCGCGGCGCGGCCGCCTTTTCGATCCACGGCGGGGAAGGACGTTGCAATCCCCTCGCCATCAACACATCCTGCCGCGGATTCCAGCCGGACCGAGGCATATCATGCATTTCAGCTTTCCCGACGGCAATGCCGTCCGGATCAATTGTCGGGATTCTTCCGCCCTGCTGGCCGCGGTGCGGCAGCGGCTTCAGGACGGGCAGGGCTTCGCCATCGCCACGATCAACGTCGATCACCTGCAAAGGCTGCGCGAGGACGCCGCTTTCCGCCGCGCCTATGCCGCGCATGACCTGATCTGCGCCGACGGCAACCCCGTGGTCTGGCTGTCGCGCATCGCCGGGCGGCCGGTGGCGCTGGCGCCGGGCTCGGACCTGGTGCTGCCGCTGGCGGCCGAGGCGGCGCGGGCCGGCCTGCCCGTGGCGCTGATCGGCAGCAGCGACGAATCGCTGGCGCTGGCCGCGCAGAGCATGCAGGCCGCCGTTCCGGGGCTGCGGGTGGCGCTGACCCATGCGCCGGGCTTTCCCTTCGACCCGATGGGCGAGGAAGCGGCCGCGATCATCGAGCGCATCCGCGCTTCGGGCGCGCGGCTGTGCTTCCTGGCGCTTGGCGCGCCGCGGCAAGAGCTGTTCGCCATCCGCGCCCGGGACAGGCTGGGCGATGTCGGCTTCGCCTCGATCGGGGCCGGGCTCGACTTCCTGTCCGGCCACCAGCGGCGGGCGCCGGAACTGCTGCGCCGGATCAAGCTGGAATGGCTGTGGCGGATGCTGTCGAACCCGCGCCGGCTGTTCCTGCGCTATGCGAAGGGCTTCGCCATCCTGCCGGGGCATGTGCGCCGGGCGCTGGCGATCCGGGCCGAGGACAACAAGACGGGGAAGTAACGGCGCCCGCCCGCAGCGACGCAGACGCGCCCTTCGCTCGGTGCGCCGGCGGGCGCTGCGCTCAGTGCCAGTCGAACTGCAGGCTGTCGGCCAGGCTCAGCGCCTGCAGCGGCTCCGGTCCGTCCTGCTGCGCCTGCTGGAGATAGGCGTCCAGCAGGGCGCGGGGGTTCCAGCCGCCGGAATGCGACCCCTCGTCCAGCACGGAACCGGCCTTGTCGCCGCCCTGCCCCAGCCAGCCCAGATGCCGCAGCACCGCGGCGCCAGGATCGGCCGCATCGCCCAGTTCGCCGTCCAGCGGCGCGACGAGGACCGCCGACGCGGCGCCCTCCTCGGCCGAAGCCGTGCGCACCGCCTGCGCCGAGACCTGCCCGCTCTGGCCCGTGGTCAGCGGAATGCCCATCTGGTTCAGCATGGCGCGGGTCAGCGTGGCGGCATTCACCCCCTCCAGGATCAGCCGCTCGCCGTTCGGAAAGCTCAGCACGGCGCTGCTGCCCTGCGCCGAGACCCGCACGTCGTTCACATCGACCAGATTGCCCTGCGCATCATGCAGGCCGCTGACGTCCAGCCGGTCGCCGGGCCGCAGCATGTTGCCGCCGGCGTCGCGCACGTCGCCGACCTGGAAGGCGCGGACGGTGTCCACGCCGAAACCGTCGCGCAGGATCAGCACGTCGCGCGACGAATCCGGCAGGACCGAGGCGCCGTTCGAGGCGAAGATGTCCTCGAACATCGAGATGAAGTCGTTGCCGCGGCCGCCGTCGATGGTATCGGCGCCGGCACCGCCCTCGATGGTGTCCCGCCCGGCGCTGCCGGTGATGCGGTCATCGCCCCAGCGGGTGTTGATATGGATGCCCTGCGCGTTCAGGCCGATATTGGCCGTGGCGGCCGTCACCGTGTCGCGCCCCTCATGGGTCCAGAACAGCTCGAACTCGCTGAAGACCAAGGTGCCGTTGCCCTGCGGATAGCTGGCATTGCCGGCGCTGCGGCTGGTGAACACGACATTGACGCCGACGGTGTTCTCGGCATTGCCCTTGGCCCACATGTTCAGCAGGTCGTAGCCGGCGCCCCCGACCAGCGTGTCGTGGCCGATGTTCTGGATCGGCGCCATGCCGCCGTTATTGCCCCAGCGCACATTGTCGTCGCCGGCGCCGGCATGGCCATAGTCATTGCCCTGCGAAGGCATCAGCAGGTCGTTGCCGTTGCCGCCGAAGATGGTGTCGTTGCCATTGCCGCCGTCGAGGACGTCGTCGCCCGGGCCGCCATGCACGTAATCGTTGCCGCCGCCGCTGTTGATCGTCACGCCATGCGCCGGCGTATGGTTCACGCCGGTGCCGCGCGCGGCGTTCAGCGGCGCGCCCTGGGCGCTGATCCAGTCATTGCCGTTGCCGGTCTGCAGCCGCTCGATGCCCCAGAAGTTCAGCCGGTTGCCGAAGGCATCGGTGGCGAAGCCGTTCTCGCTGGTGTTGAAGGTGACGCGGAACCCGGCCAGCCCGGCCAGATGCAGCCGGTCGCCGCCCGAGAGGTCGCCATAGGGATTGGCGTCATAGCGTTCCTCGGCAAGCCCGCCGTAATAGAGGTCCAGGCCGCCGGTCGCGTTGGGATTCTGTTCCCAGATCAGCGTATCCGCGCCGGGCCCGCCATGCACCGAGTCGTTGCCATGGCCGCCGTTCAGGGTATCGCGCCCGGCCAATCCGTTGATCGTGTCGCGGCCCACGGTTCCGCGCAGGCTGTCATTGCCCGCTGTCCCAGTAATCACGGCCATGTCTGTCCCCAATTCGATGTCGTTGGGGATAGGCTTTGAAGAAAGAACAGCAGGACACCCCGCCCGAATCGCCTATCCGGGGCGGATTAGATTAAATTGACTGAAGCCAAGGCACCTGTCCTTTTGGACAGTTCAACCCCGGTTTTTACGCTGCGTTTTCACCTTTCGGTTGATATTTTATCCATTCAGGGCCTTTCGGTTCCGCGCATGGCGCTGCGCAAGCTGACGCGCCTTCGCACCCGGAATCAGCGGCCGCGCCGCCTCGGCCGGGCTGTCGCGAAGGGCGGGAAACAGCGCCAGGATCTCGTCCCGCGCCGCCTTGCCGACCGCCTTCAGCGCCTCGGCGCCGGTATAGAGCGACTCGGTCTCGGCACCGTTCGACAGCACGATCTCGTGCCGGTCGAACAGGATGTGGAAATACTCGACCGCCTCGGCCTCGACCTGCTCGATGCCCTCGATCGCCAGCAATTGCTTGGCCGCGACCAGGACCTCGGCGCAGCCGAACATGCGCTGCGCGATGGCCGAGCGGACCAGGATGCGGTGCTGCGGCGAGACCGTCAGGTCCAGGGCCGGCACCCCCCGCCCCAGCGCCCCGGCGCGGATGCGGATCGGCCGCAGCCGCGGCGCCGCCGCCAGATCGACCGCATCCAGCGCCCGCCGCCCGATCCAGCGAATCGGCTGCAACCCATGGTCGCGGGTCTGCACCAGATCGCCCACCCGCAGTTGTTCAACCGCGACGGCGCCGCGATCCGTCTGGATCAGCGTGCTGCGGCAGAAGCAGGGAATGCCGATTTCGCGCAGCTTCTCGCGGGTCAGCTGGGCCGGATCGACATCGTGCAGGACCAGGCTTTCGCCGTTCGGGAACATCAGCTTCGCATGGGTTCCGAAGGCGTCGGCAAAGGGGATCACGGTCACGTCGTCCAGATCGACCGGATTGCCATCGGCATCGTGCAGATCGCTGACGTCCAGCCGATCCATCGGGATCGGGTTGCCCCATTCGTCCAGCCCGGCCTCGATGGTGAAGGCGCGCACGGTGTCGTTGCCGAACCCGTCGCGCAGCACCAGCAGGTCCGCCCCGTCATCCGGCGCGGCATGGGCGGCAAACAGGTCGGCCGCCATCGAGATCAGGTCGTCGCCGGCCCCCGCGTCGATCGTGTCCGAGCCGAAACCGCCCTCGATCGTGTCATTGCCGGCGCTGCCGAGGATCAGGTCGTCGCCCCAGGCGGTATAGACGCGGAACCCGTCCACCCCCGCCGCCGAGCCGTCCACCGTGTCGTTGCCGTTGCCGGTCAGCAGGTTCTGGAACTCGTAGAACTCCAGATGCCCGGTTGCGGCCGGGCCGGTGGCATCGACGGTGCCGCTGTCCGAGGTGGTCAGCGCCATGCGCACGCCATTGCCGGCAGTGTCGTGCTGCCAGGCGTTCAGCGTGTTGTAGCCCTCGCCGCCATAGAACAGGTCGTTGCCGACGGGACCGTCGTAATGGCCGTCGCCCCAGCGGATGCCGTCATTGCCGCCCTCGCCATAGACGGTGTCGTCCCCCGGCCCCGCCTCGATGACGTCGTCGCCGTCGCCGCCATGGATCAGATCGTCGCCGACCCCGGCATGGATGTAATCCGCAGCCGCGCTGCCGATGACGGTGTCGTCGCCGCCGCCGGTATAGGCCCGGATGCCGACCCCGTCGGTGATCGTCGCGCCCGAGGCGTCGATGGAATCGGCGCCCCCGCCGGAAACCAGCCGCTCGAACCCGTCGAATGCCAGGCTGTTGCCATAGGCGTCCTGGGCCTGGCCGGATTGCGCGCTGTCGAACTGCACGGTGAAGCCGCCCAGCCCGCTGCCGCCATGACCGAGGTTCAGCGTGTCGCCGCCCGCATGGGTATAGGGGCTGGGATCGAAATCCTCGCCGCCGCTGCCGCCGTGATAGACGTCATGGACGCCGGAGGCATCCGCATCCTCGTCCCAGAACAGCAGGTCGCGGCCTTCGCCGCCATCGACCGTGTCGCTGCCCGGCCCGCCGTTGAGCGTGTCATGGCCCGCACCGCCTTCGATGAAGTCGTCTTCGGCCGTTCCGAGGAGGCTGTCGTCGCCTGCGGTTCCGGGAATCGTCGCCATGAAAAGACCTCCGCTGAAATCGTTACCCATACGCAAAAGGCCGCTGCACAATGCGGCCGAATCGGCAGATTCATGCCGATTTAACCCGCTTGGCGGGCCCGAGTTCAGCTGTGCTTTTGGGCAGGTCCGGGCGGTGTTGCCCAGGCTATCGTCTGTTCGAGAATGCTGGCAGCAATGATTTTCTGCGACATGTTAAGTTACGCAGAGCTCATCAGACGTTCACCGGGCCAACGCCCCGCAGCCACAGCATCAACCAGAGTTGTCGAGATGAGCTTGCGCATCTCGTCATCCACCCGGCGCCGCGGACGGTTTGCCGGGACGACCAGATAAAGCGTCCGGGTCAGCTCGGGATCCTTGATCCTGCGCGCGTGGAGGCTGCCCTTGGCAAGATCCTCCGCCACCGTTGCGCGTGCGAGAATCGAACAGCCCAGCCCCGCCCGCATCGCCTGGATCAGCGCGCTGAGGGATTCGATCTCAAGCTGCGGATGGGGGGTGATCTGGCGGCGCAAGAACTGGCTGTGCACGATCGAACGCGAGGACCGGACCAGGTTCAGCGCCAGCACCTTCCCCTGAGGCAGGTCGTCGAAGGAAATCGGAGCATCCTGGGATCCGATCATCTGCGGAAGGCCGACAAGATAAAGATGTTCGTTCAGGATCGGCAGGGCGTTGAACCGGCTGTCCTCGGGCGGCTGATAGGCCACGGCCAGGTCGACCTCGCCCCGCAGCATCATCGCCAGCAGGTTGCCGCTGACGCTTTCGACGATGGTCAGGTGGATACCCGGCAGCCGTTCGGCCGCCTTCTGCATGATCGTCAGGGCCGCAACCTCGGTCGCCGTATGACAGAGACCCAGCACGAACGGTCCCACCGCCTGTTCGGTGAAGTCGCGCACGTCCGCTTCCGCGCGCTCCAGCGCGGCAAGGATCACCTGCGCATGCTCATGAAGCCGCTCGCCCGCCGGGGTAAGGGCGACACCGCGCGGGCGGCGGTTGAAAAGGCGCACGCCCAGCTGCGCCTCGAGCTCGGCCATGTGATGGCTCAGCGCGGATTGCGCAACGCCCAGATCCTGGGCGGCATGGCCAATGACCCCGATGCGGGCGATATGCTCGAAATACCGAAGCTGGCGCAGGCTCAGCGGCATTCATGCTCATCCATCTGTTTTACAGATATCGTGGATCTGTATCTTCTATTTGTCCGATGCCTTGATGCTTGGCAACCTCCGTGCACAGAGAAACGGGAGGAAATCGATGAATCTGCCTTTGGACGGCATCCGCGTCGTCGAGATGAGCCATATGGTCATGGGCCCGTCCTGTGGGATGTTCCTGGCCTTCCTGGGGGCCGAGGTGATCAAGGTCGAGCCGCCCGAGGGCGACAAGACTCGCAATCTGACCGGCATGGGCGCCGGTTTCTTTCCCACCTTCAACCGCGGCAAGAAGTCGGTGGTCCTGGACATAAAGCAGCCCGAAGGCCGCGCCGATCTCGAGCAGCTTCTGAACTCGGCCGATGTCTTCGTCGAGAATTTCCGCACCGAGAGCCTGGCGAAGATGGGCCTCGACCCCGAAAGCCTGCACAAACGCTTCCCGCGCTTGATCGTCGCGTCCTGCAAGGGCTTCTTGGAAGGGCCCTACGAAAACCGCGCCGCCATGGACGAGCTGGTGCAGATGATGACCGGCATGGCCTACATGACCGGGCCGACAGGACGGCCGCTGCGGATCGGCTCTTCGGCCAACGACATCATGGGCGGGCTTTTCGCCGCGTATGGCGTTCTGGGTCAGATCATCCGGCGCGGCCGGGATGGCAAGGGCAGCGTCGTGCGCGCGGGCCTGTTCGAGAACTGCCTGCTATTGGTGGCGCAGCACATGGTGCAATTCGACATCGAAGGCACCGAAAGCCCGCCGATGCCGGAGCGCATATTCTCGTGGCCGGTCTATGACATCTTCCAGACTCGCGACGGCCGCCAGATCTTCATGGGCGCGGTGACCGAGACGCAATGGACGGCGCTTTGCCATGTGCTGGGGCTAGAGGATCTGCTGTCTGACCCGCGGCTTCAGACCCGCCCTGACCAGATTGCCGCGCGGGACTGGACCTTGCCCATCGTGGCGCAGGCCGTCGCCAGCCGCGACTTCGGCGATCTCCTGGCCGCTTGCGAGGCCGCGGCCTTGCTGTGCTCGCCGATCGCCCGGCCGGCCGAGATGTATGACGATCCGCATGTCACGCGTCCCGGCGGGCTGATTCATTCGCGCTATGCCGACAAGAAGGATTTCCGCGCCCCGGGCCTGCCCTTCTCGGTCGATGGCGCGGCGCCGGTGCCGGCCAACGCCGATCTGCCGTCGATCGGCCAACACACGGCCGAGATCCTGTCGTCCCTGCCGCAGATGGAGAAGGCGTAATGGTCAGCGATGTGAAGCGAGTCTATCCCGCCGGGCAGCTGATCCTGCGCGAGGTCGGGCTGCGCGACGGCCTGCAGCTGACCAAGGGCTTTCCCTCGACGGAAGCCAAGGCCGAATGGATCCGGCGCGAACATGCTGCGGGCGTGAGGCATTTCGAGGTCGGATCCTTCCTTCCCGCCAGCCGTTTCCCGCAATTTGCCGACGTGCGCGCATTGACCGAACTGGTCAACGGGCTGGGCGCCCATGCGCTGGGGCTGGCGCTGAACGAGCGCGGCGCCCGCGACGCGCTGGCCGCCGGGGTCAGCGAACTGACCATGGTGCTGTCCGCGACCGAAGCGCACAATATGGCCAATGCCCGCCGTCCGCGCGAGCAATCCCTGGCCGAGATCGCCGACATCGTGCGGCTGCGCGACGAGGCGGGTTCGGCGACATTGGTCAATGTGGGCATCGCCATGGCGACCGGCTGTTCGCTGTCGGGGGCGGTCGATCCCGCCGAGGTCGAGCGGCTGGCCGAGCTCTGCCTGAATGCGGGCGTCGACCTGGTCGGCATCGCGGATACCGTGGGCTATGGAGGGCCGCGCCAGATCGCCGACCTGTGCCGCCGCATGACCGCGCTGATGGGCAAGCGGCCCTATGTCGTGCATCTGCACGACACACGCGGCATGGGCCTTGCCAATGCGCTGGCGGCCCATGATGCCGGGGCGCGGGTCTTCGATGCCTCGCTGGGGGGGCTGGGTGGCTGTCCCTTCGCACCCGGCGCGACCGGAAATGTGGTTTTCGAGGATCTGGTTTATCTGTTCGAAACCGCGGGCATCCGCACCGGCATCGACCTGGAGGAGGTCATCGCCATCCGCGAGATCCTGGCGCGCGAAATGCCCGAAGAACAGCTTCACGGCGCCCTGGCGCAAGCCGGCCCGCCCAAGGAGATGAAATGGCAGGCCGAGGCGGCCTGATCCGACAACGATCACGGGGAGGAGGAACCCAATGCCCGCACGAACCATTCTGGCCAGCACGACGCTGCTGGTCCTGACCACGCTTCCGGCGATGGCAGCGACGCCGATCCGTTGCAGCCATCAGTTGCCGCCGCAGCACGAGGTGGCGAAAGTCATCGAACGCTGGGCCGCCGAGGTCGAGACGCTGTCGGAGGGCGACCTCGATGTTCAGCTGTTCGGCGCCAACGCTCTGGCGAAACCCGAGGAGAACATTCCCTCCGTCGCCAAGGGCAGCTTTGAATGCGCCTTCTCGGTCAACTTCCAGTGGGGCAAGACCCTGCCCGCCATGAACGTGACGCTGCGCCCCTATGCCTTCAGCGATCCCGAGATCTGGCGCAATTGGCCGGATTCCGAACCCGCCGCCTATCTGGAAGGGCTGATGGAGGAAAAACGGCTGAAGAACATTGCCTGGCTGTTTCAGACCCGGATGAGCGTCTTCACCTCGAAGGGCAAGCCGCTGACCGCGCCCGCCGACTTCCGGGGCATCAAGATCCGCGGTCTGAACCCGGCCTTTGACACCGGCCTGACGGCCATGGGAGCGGCAACCAGTTCGATGCCGGGGTCCGAAGTCTACCAGGCGCTGTCCACCGGTGTCATCGACGCTGCCCTTACCGACGTGGCCGCTGCCTATGCTCGCAAATATTACGAGGTCCAGGACCATATGACGGTGACGCCCATCATATCGGTCTTCTTCAACGGCTACATGAACCAGCGCTTTTACGAGGGCCTGACCGATGCGCAGCGTGCGGCCCTGGACGAGGCCGGCAGGAAGGCCGCGGTCTGGGCGGTCGAGGAAGGGCTGGCGGCCGAAGAAGCCGCGCCGGGTCTTCTGGAAGCCGAAGGCGTGACGCTGCATGTTGCGACCGCCGAGGAGAACGAAGCCCTGCGTGCCGTGATGCAGCCCGCCTTCGATCAGGCTTTCATCAAGGAAGGCGGCGAGTCCGTCACGGAACTGCTGAAGCTGGTCGACAGGATGGTGCAATGACGGTGACGCATCCGGCCAAACGACAAGGCCTGAGAGGCGAAGGGGTCGGATCGCTCTGGTCCTTCCTGACCTGGCCCATCCATACGCTTGCGGCGGTCTCGGCGGCGCTGGTGGCGGTGGGTTTCGCGGCCGTAGTGATCGCGGTCTTTTATCGCTACCTGCTGGGTGCGCCGTTGAACGGCGTGGATGAGCTGACCGGCTATCTGGTCGTCGCCATCACCTCTTGCGGGTTGGGCAGCGCGCTGCTCCTGGACCAGCATATCGGGGTCGATATCCTGACCGCCTCGGCTGGTCGCGGCGCCAAGCGCGGGCTCGAGATCTGGGCATCGCTCTGCGTGCTCGTCTGCGCGGCAATACTTGCCTCCTCGGCCTGGCATACCGTCCTGTTCAACCGCGACTTCGGCACCTATTCCACCGGCCCGCTGGAGATCCCGATCTGGTGGGCGCAGGCGCCGATGGTTCCCGGCGCCGTCGTCCTGGGACTTGCGGCGCTGATGCGGTTGCTGCGCACCATGCAGGAGAAAACGAAATGACCGGACTGCTCATCGTCATCGGGCTGATCGCGCTGCTGCTGTCGGGCATTCCGATCTTCGCCGCCCTGCTGCTGACCGGATCGGCGGTGCTGTTCCTGGCCGAGGGCTCGGTCGAAAGCGTGGCCGACACGGTTTTCGCACATCTCAATTCGCCCGTGTTGCTGACCATCCCGCTGTTCATCCTGATGGCGCAGCTGATGATCCGGTCCGGCGCGGTCGACGACCTGTTCCAGATGGCCAACACGCTGATCGGCCATGTAAAGGGCGGCATCGGTGTGGCGACCATCCTCAGCTGCACGATCTTCGCCGCGATCTCGGGATCGTCGGTCGCGACCGCCGTTTCCATCGGCCAGACAGCGATCCCGCAGATGAAGCGATACGGCTTTCCCGAACGCAGCGCGCTTGGGCTGGTGGCGGCGGGCGGCACGCTCGGCATCCTGATCCCGCCCTCGGGGCCGATGATCCTCTATGCGGTGGTGGCCAACGCCTCGATCGGGGCGCTGTTCCTGGCAGGGATCATTCCCGGCCTGCTTCTGGCCCTGGTCTTCGCGGTCTTCTGCCTGATCAGCGCCCGCCGGTCCGGCCGGATCGACCAGGCGCCCTTCCCCGGCTGGCTGTCGGTGTGGCGCGCCATGCACAAGTCGATCTGGGCGCTGCTGATGCCTCCGGTAGTGATGGGCGGGATCTATTTCGGTATCTTCACGGCGACCGAGGCCGCTGCCATCGGCTGCCTTTACGCACTGCTGGTCGGGATATTGGCCTATCGCAATCTGGGCTTGCGCAATCTGGGCCTTTGCCTGCGCGACACGGTGCTGACCTCGCTGATGGTCTTCGCCATCATCGCGGGCGCGGCGGTCTTCGGCAATGCGATCACCATCCTTCGCCTGCCGAACCAGGTCTCCGAACTGATCATTGCGCTGAACCTGACGCCCACGCTGTTCATCCTCGTGGTCATGGCGATGATCTTTGTGATGGGGATGTTTCTGGAAAGCATCGCCATTATCCTGATCACCACGCCGATCCTGTTGCCCTCGATGATCGCGCTGAACATCGACCCGATCTGGTATGGCGTCTTGCTGATGATCAATCTGGAACTGGCGATGATCACCCCGCCGGTGGGCATGAACCTTTTCGTCATCAAGGGCATCACCGGCAGCCCGCTCTCGACGGTGATCCGCGGCGCGGCGCCCTTCGTGCTGCTGATGATTGGCGGCATCCTCACGATCATGGCGGTGCCCGAGCTGGCGACATGGTTGCCGCGCGTCGCCGGCTACAAGTTCTGAGGACAGCGGGATGAGCCTCTACAGGCTGAATGACCGCCGGCCCCGGCTGCCGGCCGGGGGCAACTACTGGATCGCGCCGTCTGCCACGGTGGTGGGGGATGTCGCGCCCGGCCCCGAGGTCGGCATCTGGTCCGGCGCGGTCCTGCGCGGCGACAACGAACCGATCTTGGTGGGCGCGCGCACCACATCCAGGAACACGCGATGATCCATGCCGATCCAGGTTTTCCGGCCACCATCGGCAGCGAGCTATGTGGCGGACTGGCGGCGCTTCGCAACCGGCCTCGCCGAGATCTGAGCTCGCATCAGCCTGGATCGGACGTCGCGACCAGACCGGGCGCGACGCCCTTTTCGTCCTTGAGCGTCCTGAGCACGATCTCGGAGCGCACCTGGGCGACCTGCGGCTGCGGCAGCAGGTGGCGATGGATGAAATCCGAAAACGCCTCCAGATCGCGGACCCTGACGTCGAGCACGTAATCCGCGTCGCCGGACACCGAAAAGGCCGAGCGGATCTGCGGATGCGCGGCGACGAAACGGGCGAAATCGTCGTCTTTCCGCTGGCCGTGGCTGGACAGGTTCACCCGGATGATGGCGCGCAGCCCATAGCCGAGCCTGGCCGCATTGAGCCGTGCCGAATAGCCTTCGATGACACCGGCCTGTTCAAGCGCCGCCCGCCTGCGCGAGCATTGCGAGGGCGACAGGTTCACCAGCTCGGACAGGGCGGCATTGGTCATCGCGCCATCGGCCTGCAATGCAACAAGTATCGCGATGTCAAAGCTATCAAGATTCATTTCGCGCAAGAATCCAGCTCAATATGCTTATCTCATGCGAATATGGCGTGGATTCCGCAAAATTTGCAACCCCTTTGCAGCGACATTGTGTCACATTCCTGCACATGGAGCGAACAGGAGGAAATTATGGGACCGTTCCCGCATGACGCCCCCAAAGCCACGATCAGCGCCGGCAATCCCGCCGGGACCGACGGGTTCGAATTCGTCGAATTCGCCCATCCGCAGCCCGGGGTGCTGGATCGCATCTTTCGCCAGATGGGCTTCGTCCCGGTGGCGAAGCACAAGCGCAAGGACATCACGCTCTATCGCCAGGGCGACATCAACTATCTGCTGAATGCCGACCCGGACAGCCATGCGGCGGGTTTCGTCAAGGACCACGGCCCCTGCGCCCCCGCCATGGCCTGGCGCGTGGTCGATGCGCAGGTGGCGCTGAAGCGGGCGCTGGACCTGGGCGCCGAGGAATATACCGGGGCGGGCAAATCCATCGACGCGCCGGCGGTCTACGGCATCGGCGGCTCGCTGCTCTATTTCATCGACCGCTACGGCGATGCCGGCAGCGCCTATGATGCGGACTATGACTGGCTGGCCGAACCGAACCCGCGCCCCGAGGGCTTCGGCTTCTACTATCTCGACCACCTGACCCACAATGTCATCCGCGGCAACATGGACACCTGGTACAAGTTCTACCACGACACGTTCAATTTCCGCGAGATCAAGTATTTCGACATCAAGGGCAAGCAGACCGGCCTGGTCAGCCGGGCGCTGACCTCGCCCGACGGCAAGATCCGCATCCCGATCAACGAATCCAC